>NZ_JAFMPZ010000309.1 GCF_017353455.1 Streptomyces laculatispora | reverse complement strand
CGCGGGCGGCGGCCAGGGCGCGCAGGGTGGTGGCCCAGTCCATGACCGGGGAGTCGAGGACGAGGCCGCAGATCCGGTCCCGGAGCGCGGAGTTGGCGGAGGCGTGCAGGGCCATGGCGGCGCCGGTGGACCAGCCGTGCAGCACGACCTTCTCGGCGCCGTAGCGCACGGCGAAGCGGATGGCCGCGTCCAGGTCGCGCCATTCGGACTCACCGAGGTGGCTGAGGCCGTCCGGGGAGCGCGGGGCTCCGGCGTCGCCGCGGTAGGCGAGATCGAGCACCGGCAGCTGCTGTTCGTTCAGGAAGCCGATCAGGTTCAGCGGGTGTTCCCGGGTGGTGCCGATGCCGTGCGCGGTGATGACCCAGGTGTCGCGGGGGCCGGGCACGAACCATGCGGGCAGGGCGCCGAGTTCGCCGGTGATCTCGATCTCGCGGTGTGCGAGGCCCAGAGCCGTGGTGGGGTCACCGCTGTGCAGCTCGGGCGTCATGCGGACCTTGGCCCCGGGGCGCAGGGTGCCGCGGTTGACGCGCTCCAGCCGACGCACCACGGTGTCGGCGGCCTGGTGGGCCTGGTCGATCACCGGGCCGACGACGGCGTGGACGCCGTCACCGACCAGCCCGTAGGTGCCGGGCCGCAGCGCGGCGAAGGACCGGGTCAGGGTGACCTGTCCCGCCGCCGTCGCGTGCACGGTGAGTCTGCGGTCGGCGGGGAAGGGACGTCCGGACGGCGCCCCGAGGGCGACGTCGCTGGCGTACCGGCCGGCCGCGACCGCTGCCGCACCGGCGCCGAGGACGGAGGTGACGACTGCTGCCGTCGCTGTAGCCGGGCGCACGGCTTCAGTCTCATGGGCGCCCCCGCACTCGGCCAGCGGGCGGGGGCCGTCCGGTGCCGGCCGCCCGCCCCGACCGGCACCGCCCCGCCGTCCGAAGGAGTAACGGGAGGGACTACGGACGGCCTCGGCCCGGCTGTCCGTACTCCTTCAGCGCCTCCCGGACATCGCTCAGCTGGTCCGGGGTGAGCAGGGCCGGGGAACGGCCGGGGACCGCACTCGCGGCGAGCCAGAGGCGGCACAGCCATTCGAGCTGGGCGGTGCGGTCGTACGCCTCGTCGAGGGTGGCTCCGTAAGTGACGGTTCCGTGGTTGCCGAGCAGACAGCCGGTGCGGTCCCGCAGGGCCGCCAGCATGTTCGCGGCCAGTTCGTCGGTGCCGTACCGGGCATAGGCGGCGACCCGGACAGGGCCGCCCAGCAGCGCGGCCGCGTAATGGACCGGCGGAACCTCGGCGACCAGCGTGGAGACGGCCGTGGCGTGCACCGCGTGGGTGTGCACGACGGCGGCGGCCGCCGTGTTCCGGTAGACCGCGAGATGGAGCGGAAGCTCGCTGGTCGGGGTCAGCTCGCCGAGGATCTGGTTGCCCTCCAGATCGACGCCGACCGCGTCCTCGGGGCGGAGCCGGTCGTAGGGAACACCGCTCGGGGTGACCAGGACGGTGGAGCCGACCCGCGCCGACACATTGCCCGAGGTCCCGACGACCAGGCCGTCGGCCGCCGTCCTGCGGGCGGTGGCGACGACGGCGCCCCAGGCATCCTCGATGCCCCCTGCCTGTTCGATGCCCCCGGCCCGTTCGACCGGGCCCCGCCGTTGATCGCTCATACGAAGATCCTTTCCACTGATGAGCGGTCCATGTTTCCGCCCGCTCCGGAAGATCGTCCGGGGCCGGATTCGGGGCCCACACCGGCCCGTAGCCGTCCGCGGCTGTCGGACCACGGCCAAATGGTGCGACGGCACTCCGATTGGAGTCACCACAACGCCCTGTCCAGTTCATCTTCCGTTCACCCAGGTTGCCTACGTTCCTCGTGCCACTGACGTCGAACGATTGCCTGGGTAAATGGAACACATCACGCTGCTGCTCGCGATTGTGATCGTGACAGCTCTAGTGTTCGATTTCACGAACGGTTTCCACGACACCGCCAACGCGATGGCCACGACCATCTCGACCGGCGCACTCAAACCCAAGACAGCGGTGGCGATGTCCGCCGTTCTCAACCTCGTCGGCGCGTTCCTGTCGGTGGAGGTCGCCAAGACGATCTCCGGCGGGATCATCAACGAGAACGGCCTCAGAACCGAGGTCATCTTCGCGGCGCTCGTCGGCGCCATCCTGTGGAATCTGCTGACCTGGCTGGTCGGACTCCCGTCCAGCTCCTCCCACGCCCTCTTCGGCGGTCTGATCGGCGCCGCGGTGATGTCCGCGGGCTGGTCGTCGGTCGACGGCGGCACGGTCGTCACCAAGGTGCTGCTCCCCGCGGTCGCCGCCCCGGTCGTCGCCGGTCTGGCCGCGCTGCTGGCCACCAAGCTGACGTACCGGATCGGCGGGAAGGTCCGTAACGGCGCCCAGGAGAAGGCGACCGCCAAGGGCTACCGTGCCGGGCAGATCGCCTCCGCCGGGCTGGTCTCCCTCGCGCACGGCACCAACGACGCACAGAAGACCATGGGCATCATCACGCTGGCCCTGGTCACCGGCGGGGTGCTCTCCCCCGGTTCGAACCCGCCGGTCTGGGTCATCGTCAGCGCCGGTCTGGCCATCGCGCTCGGCACCTACCTGGGCGGCTGGCGCATCATCCGCACCATGGGCAGCGGCCTCACCGACCTCAAGCCGCCGCAGGGCTTCGCCGCCCAGACCAGTGCGGCCACGGTCATCCTGGCCTCCTCGCACCTCGGCTTCTCCCTCTCCACCACCCAGTCCTGCTCCGGCGCCGTGATGGGCGCGGGCCTCGGCCGCCGGGGCGGTGTGGTCCGCTGGTCCACCGCCACCCGGATGTTCGTCGCCTGGGGTCTGACCCTGCCGGCCGCCGGTCTGGTCGGGGCGGGGGCGGAGTTCCTCACCAAGCAGGGCACCTGGGGTGTCGTGCTCGTCGCCGTGCTGCTGGTCGCGGGCTCCGGAGCGATCTGGATCCTGTCGCGCCGCCGGCCGGTCGGCCACGGGTCCGGCGGGGGCCGGGATGGTGGCCTTGAGGTCCTGCTGCGCCTGGGCCGCGGTGGGCGGCGGGCTGACGGCCGCGATGGCCGTGGTGACGACGCCCGCGGGTTCGGCGTCGCCCGCGAGGCGAGCGCCGTCCTGGCTGCCGGGCGCGACATCGCCGTGGCCGACCGGCCGGCGG
>NZ_JAFMPZ010000308.1 GCF_017353455.1 Streptomyces laculatispora | reverse complement strand
GGCAGCGTCTCCTCGGCCCGCTCGGGCATCGCCCGGCAGGCGCCGCTCAGCGCGGACTTGAAGACGGTGCTCATCGCGACGGACAGCAGCGAGGAGGCCGCGTACGGACGGTCGTTGACGTACTGGGCGAGTGCCGCGTCGGGGGCACCGCCGCGGCCCTTGCCCTTGCCCCGCCGCACCAGCGCCACGGGATCCACCTCCAGCAGCAACGCCGCCGTACAGCGCTCCGCGGACGCCTCGGGATAGAAGACGTGCGCGGTGCCATGGGAAGTGGAGAACGTCTGCGCCTTCTCGGGATGCTTGTGCAGCAGGAATCCGAGATCGGTGGCGGGACGCTCCGGGGTGCCGGTTGTGCTGATCGTCAGGAACACACGTCCGAGTATGGTCCGGTTCACTCCCCCTCACCAGGCAATTTCACCCCGCCTCCGGATCCTCTGTCCCTCCTTCCGCGTGGTTCGCCGCCGATGCTCCGAGCAGTACGGCCAGTTCCGCGATGGTGTCCGGACCGACCCGGCAGCAGCCCCCGACCAACCGCGCACCGGCCGCCTGCCAGGCCCCGACCCGGCCGGGATCGAACGTGGCCCCGCCGGTCCATCCCCGTCTCCCGGCATCCCAGCGCTCACCGCTGTTCGGATAGACGACGACCGGCCTGCCGGTCACCTCCGCCGCCGTCCGGACCGCCCGGTCCGCGTCGGCCGGATCGCAGCAGTTCACCCCGACCGCCACCACGTGTTCGTGCCCCGCGGCGAGGCCGAACGCCTCCTCCAGCGGCTGCCTCGCCCGGGTCTGCCCGTCAGCCACGGTGTAGGAGAGCCAGACCGGCAGCCCGCACTCCCCCGCGACCCGCAGCAGCGCCTCCGCCTCATCGGTGTCCGGCACTGTCTCCAGCGCCAGCACATCGGGGCCGGCGGCGGCCAGCGCATCGATCCGGGGCCGGTGGAAGCGTTCCAGCTCCCGGACCGAGAGCCCGTATCGGCCCCGGTACTCGGCGCCGTCCGCCGTCACCGCCCCGTACGGGCCGACCGAGGCGGCGACCCACACATCCCGCTCCACCGAACCGGCCGCCCGCCGGGCCAGCTCCACACTGCGGGCGAACAGCGCGGCCGCCTCCGCCCGCCCGGTCCCGCGCCGCCCGAACCCTTCGAAACTCGCCTGATAACTGGCGGTGATGAGCACCTGCGCCCCCGCCCGCACATACGCCGTGTGCGCCGCCTCGATCTGTTCGGGCCCGTCGGCGAGCAGCCGGGCGGACCACAGCGCGTCGGACAGATCGCAGCCCTGAGCCTCCAGTTGGCAGGCAAGGCCACCGTCGAGCAGGACCGTCCCGGCCGCAAGGGCGGCTGCGAGGGACCGGGACGGCCTCCCGGCAAAGGGCCGAGCGGAGTCGCGGGCGTGGCGACCGGTATCGCGGCCGGAGCCGCCACCGCAATCGCGGGCGGAATCGCGGGCGGACTGCACGGGTGCTCCTCTCCCTCTCAGGTGAGCTGGGACTGGACCTGCGACGAGATCAGCTCCAGGTGCCCCAGGTCATCGAGATCCAGCACCTGGAGGTAGATCCTCGAAGCCCCGATGGCTTCGAACCGACCGATCTTGTCGACCACTTCGGCGGGCGAGCCCGCCAGGCCGTTCGCCTTGAGCTCCGCCACGTCCCGCCCGATGACGGCGGCACGGCGCGCCACCTCGGCATCGTCCTTGCCGACACAGACGACCAGGGCGTTGGAGTACACCAGGTCGTCCGGTCCCCGGCCCGCCGCCGCGGCCGCTTCCCTGACCCGGCCGAACTGCTGCTCGCTGTCCTCCAGCGAGGCGAACGGGATGTTGAACTCGTCGGCGTACCTGGCGGCCAGCCGCGGTGTGCGCTTCGCGCCGTGCCCGCCGATCAGTACCGGCACCTTGGCCTGCGCCGGCTTGGGCAACGCGGGCGAGTCGGTGAGCTGGTAGTACGTGCCGTCGTAGCTGAACGTCTTGCCGACCTCGGTCGACCACAGCCCGGTGATGATCGCCAGCTGCTCCTCCAGCCGGCCGAACTTCTCCTGGGGGAACGGGATGCCGTACGCCTTGTGCTCATCCTCGAACCAGCCCGCGCCCAGGCCCAGTTCGACGCGACCGCCGGACATTTGGTCGACCTGTGCCACCTGGATGGCGAGCACGCCGGGGAGCCGGAACGTCCCCGCCGTCATCAGCGTGCCCAGGCGGATCCGCTTCGTCTCGCGAGCCAGCCCGGCCAGCGTGATCCAGGCGTCCGTCGGGCCGGGGAGACCGTTTCCCCCTCCCATGTGCAGATAGTGGTCGGAACGGTAGAAGGCATCAAAGCCGAGGTCCTCTGTCGCCTTGGCGACGGTGAGCAGGGTGTCGTAGCTCGCCCCTTGCTGGGGCTCGGTGAAGATTCGAAGATCCATGCATCCATCCTGCACCCCCGGACACCGCTCGCCCCGACCCTGCCCTCCTCTCGCCTGCCCCCTTTCACCGACGCAGTGTCCAGGACACCCCGGGCATCCGGGACGCCGAGCCGTCAGGGCCGGCCGGCAGCCGGCCCCGCCGGTCCGTGGAGCACGCCGTGAGGGCCGTCCCGCTCCCGGCTGCGCTCCAGATCCTGCTGGCGCTCCCGGTCCCGTTCGTCGAGCAGCCGGAGCATTCCGTGGACCCGGTCCGTGGACTCGTCGGCGGCGTCGATCGCCTCCATGCACTGCCAGTACAAGCTCTGTTCATCGGTCTCGCACGCCACCCCGACCAGGGCTATCCCCACTTCCCCGAGCAGCGCGCCCAGCCCCGTCAGCGCGGCGCGCGGATCTGCGACTTCGGAGAGTTGCGTCGCCCTGGCCACCCCGGCTCGCGCCGCCGGGTGGTCAAGTGCTCCGTTGCTTCTTCCGCCGATCTCGCTGAGGCCTCCCGCCTCGCCCCTTAACTCCTTGGGACCGCTCGCCGCCAGCCGGCTTCCGACCGCCTGTGCCAGGGCCTGGGCCTGCCACGCCTCGGCGATGATGTCCGGCGTACCCCTGCTCTGGGCCAGAGCCCGCCTGATGACCGCTACCAGCCGCTCCGCTTCCATGTGTTGCCCCCGTTCGGTACGGAAACCCGTTCACCTCTTCCATTACCCACAGTGAGGGCGGTGGTACCGAAAGGCCAGGGGATTTCGGAAATCTGTGGACACCCTGTCGACTGTGAATAAGTTGATCACTCCGAAGAGTGACGATTGAGGGTATCCGTACCCTTCTTGACGGGGAAGCGCACCTCGTTCCGCTCGATCTTGGCCGCCAGCGCCGCCAGCGCGTCGATGCCCAGCACCTCGCAGAACTGCAGCAGATACGCGAGGACATCGGCGACCTCGTCCGACACCCGGTGCGCGGTCCCGGGATCGTCCATCACCCGGGCCGACTGTTCCGGCGTCAGCCACTGGAAGATCTCCATGAGTTCGGATGCCTCGACGCTCAGCGCCGACGCCAGATTCTTGGGGGTGTGGTACTGCTCCCAGTCGCGTGTGGCCGCGAATGCGGCGAGCCGTCGTTGCAGGGCGGGTACGTCGAGTTCTGTCACGGTCCCAGGTCTACCACCGCGGCTCCGGCCGTCCTGCGGGCGCGTGCCGCGCCCGCCTCCGTCACCGTGCCGAGCAGCCGGACGCGGCCGGCGGCCGCCGCCGAGGCAGCCGCTGTCAGCAGCTCCCGCGTCTGCTGTCCGTCCAGATCGCGGTCGAGCCCGTCGGCCAGCAACGTGAGGGTCTGCAAGGCCGACGGCACCTCGGACTCGACGTCCGCCGGGTCGGCCCCGGGGCCCATGAGCAGGGCCACGGCCAGTGCCAGGTACCGCAGTTCGCCGTCGCCGAGCCTTTCCAGCGGGGTGCCGCCTCCGTCGCCCCGGGCCACGACGGCACGGACCAGCCCGTCCGCGAGCCGCTCGACGCCGATCCCGGTCACCGGTCGCGCGCATCCGGCCTTCACCAGCGCGACCAGCCGGGCATGGCGTCGCCCGTATCCGTTGCACGCGGCGTGCAGTACCGCCGCGAGGTTCCCGCAGTCGCGGTGCAGCCTGCCCTCACCCGGTGGCACCGGTGTCCGCATCCGATGAGGCCGCGGTTCGCAGACGAAGGCCGGGCGCAGGGCCACCACCATCTGTTCGGCGGCGGCCAGCACCTGTAGCTGGCCCGGTGTCCGGCCCGCGACCCGCAGCGGCAGCAGCGCCGTGCCCAGCCGGTCGTCCGGCAGCTGTTCCCGCGTCACCGGGAGCTCGTCCGCGGTGTGCCAGGCCGCCTGGAGCGTCGGCCGCCCCGGATCGCGGAGCGCGGTGCTGAAGAGGGTCGCCCCGGCCCGGGTCAGCCGCTCGCCGACGATCCGGAGGGTGGGCTCGGCCTGGATGGCGAGTTCGAGCCGGACCGGTCCGGCCGGGCCGTCCGCCGTGCACCCGATCCGGAACCCGCGCCGCCCGTGCCGGTCGGCCGCGGCCCCTTCGGGCACGCACCCGGCCGGATCGGGGAACACCTCGCCGAGCGACGCCCCGGCTCCCAGCCGGGACAGCGCCTCGTAAGCCCGCAGCACGCTCGATGCGCCGCTGCCCGAGGGACCGGCGAGGAGGGTGAGCGGGGCCAGCGGCACGACCGTGCCGCGGTGCGCGGCGAAGGCGGACAGCCGCAGTTCGGTGACGACAGGACCGGCCGAACGCCCCGTCCGCCGGGCGGAGCCGAATTCGGAACCGGATTCGGCTCCGACGCCGGACTCGAAATCGAACCCAGATTCGAAATCGAAGCCGGAGCCGGAGCCGGATGCGAGGTCGGCCCGGTCCGACGACCCGGATCGCGCGGGATCGGGCGCGAAGGCGCCTGGGCAGGGTGCGGTCATGCCCCGGACCGTACGCACGCGACTTCCCGGCGAACCGTTCCGCCGGATCGGCCGTCCTCCGATCGGAGTAAACCGCCACCCGCCCGCATACCGCGCTGCCGATCCGGGTAGCCCGGTGGCGCGAACCACCACTGGGCAGCCCGGTGGCGCAACCGCCCCGCCCCAGGACCGCGACGACCCCGCAAAGGCCCTCGCGACAGCTTCTCTAAGCCCCCGGCACGCCCGCCGCCGTCACACCCTCGACCTCCATGCCGATGGGCGACAGCAGGAAGACGTTCCGGTCCACCCGGTGCATTCCGCTGCCCAGACCGAAGACGACACCGCTGGTGAAGTCCAGGATCCGCTTGGCCACATCGGACTCGGCGCTGGTCAGGTCGAGCAGCACCGGAATCTGCGCGACCAGGTAGTCGGCGACCTCGCGTGCGTCCGCGAAGACCTGGACCCGCAGCACCACCATGCGCCGCTGCTCGGCGCTCTCCCGTTCCTCCGGAGCCGTCCGGTGGTCCACTCGGGACGGCCACTCGTTGCGGCTGCGCAGCGGTACGACCTGGGCCAGTCCCTCCCACTGCTCGTCGGTGACGTCATACCTGTCGTACCTGCTCACCGGACCACCCCGTCTGTGCATCGGTTGGCGTTGCGCCGGCTGCGCTCACTGTTCATCGGGCAATTCTCTCGCCCCTCACCCGTTCGGCCTACCAGCGACACGGTTCAGGACCCGATCGACACCGTCGAAGTGCTGCCGGACGCGGTCGCGGAGTGCTCGTCCGGGTCGGCGGTCACCGTCGTGTCGAGCGGTGTGAAACGAACCGGAAGGTGCACCAGGGCCCGGTGGAACGGGCCGGGCCGCCAGAGCAGTTCGCTCACCGGAACGGCCAGTTCCGCATCGCACAGCTGGCTGGTGAGCTGCTCGATCGCGGTCATCGCGATGAGCAGCGCGGGCTGCTTCGCGGGGCACCGGTGCGGACCCGCGGACCAGGCCAGGTGGGCACTGGCTCCGGAGCGGGCGCCGGCGTCCGAAGTGACCGGTCCGGACTGGGTGTTGGCGGCACCGAAGGAGACCAGGACCAGCTGTCCGGCGTGCAGCCGGACACCGTGGAACTCGGTGTCGTGGCGCGGGTAGTGCGCGGCCAGGTTGGCCAGCGGCGGGTCCTGCCACAGGACCTCGTTGATCGCCTCGTGCGCGGTCATCGCTCCCCCGTGCAGCGAGCCCGCGTACCGCTCGTCGGTGAGCATGTGCAGGGTGGCGTTGCCGATCAGGTTGGTCGTGGGGTCATGGCCCGCGCTCATCACCAGGGTGATCTGTCGCACCGTCTCGTCGTTGTCGAGACGGGCCGGATGAGCGAGGAAGTACGAGGTCAGATCGCGGCGCGGCCGGGCGCGGCGGTCGGCGACGAGGCGGGTGACGACATCGACGAGGTCGGCGTACGCGGCGGCGGCGCCCTGCGCCGAGTTCATCATGCCGCCGATGCCGTCGACGATCCGTTCGCCGTCGTCGGGGGCTACGCCGAACCAGGTGATGAAGACGTGCAGCGGCAGCCGCCGGGCGTACTGGGCGATGAGATCGCCGGTGCCGGTGGTGGCGAACTCGCCGATGAGCTGCTGGGCGACCCTGGCCACCTCCGCCCGCAGGATGTGCGGTTCGATCAGCGCCAGGCTGTCGTTGATGGCGTCGCGGTAGCGGGTGTGCTCGTCGCCGTCGCTGAACAGTGCGGTGGGGCGGTGGCCGAGGACCGGCAGCACCGGCGAGTCCGGCGGAACCGTCGCCTGCCAGGCGCGGGGGTCCTTGCTGAAGGTGTGGGTGTCGCGCAGCAGATCGACGGCCGCCTGGTAGTCGGTGACCAGCATGGCCTCGACGTCGGGGGCGATCCGGACCGGTGCCAGGGGCCCGTGCTCGCGCAGCCTGCGGTAGTGGCCGTGCGGGTCGGCAGCGAAGTCGGGGCCGTACAGCGCAAGGGGCTGCGGCGGCTGTACGAACAGGGTCATGACGGGTCCTCGGGTTGCGGCAGTCGGGTCAGCACGTGTTCGGCCAGCGCGATCAGGGCGTCGATGCTGCCGCGGCGTTCCCGGGCATCGCACTGGATCAGCGGGGTCCCGGGGGCGAGGTCGAGGTGTTTGCGCAGGACCTCGTCGCTGTGGGCGGGCGCGTCGGGGAAGCGGTTGACCGCCACGGCGTACGGCAGCCCCTGCTCCTCCACCATGTCCATGACCGCGAAGGAGTCGCCGAGCCGTCGCGTGTCCACCAGGACGAGCGCGCCCAGCGCCCCGCGCGCGATGTCCTCCCACAGTGGCAGGAAACGCTCCTGGCCGGGCGTGCCGAACATGTAGAGCACCAGGTCGTCCGGGACGGTGAGACGTCCGAAGTCGATGGCGACCGTGGTCGTGGTCTTGTCCGGGAGTCCGGCGGTGTCGTCGAGCAGGGTGCTGGACTGGGTCATCGCCTCCTCGGTGTGGAGCGTGGGTATTTCCGAGAGCGTACGGATCAGGGTCGTCTTGCCCACGCCGAAGGGACCCGTGACGACGAGCTTCATCAGGGTCCGGGCGGCAGTCGGCAGATAGCCGACGCCGGTCCGGTCAGTGGAGGGAGCGGAGTCCAACGAGCAGCCTCTCGACGAGCGACCGGTCGATCTCCCCGGCACTGGGTATCGGCGGTCGGGTGAGCAGAAGTCCGGCGGCCGCGAGATCCGTGGCCAGGAATACGGTGGCGCTGACCGGCAGGTCCAGATGGGCCGCGCACTCGACGACGGTGAGGGCGCCCGGTTCCAGCAGTTCGCACAGCCTGCGCTGTTCCGAGCCGGTGTCAGGGAGCAGGGCCGTATCGGTGCGCACGAGCACGGCGAGCCGGTCGAGCGCGGGGCCGGCGGGCCGGGACCGGCCGCCGGTGACCAGATAGGGGGGGATCAGGCGGCGTCCCGGTCCGGAGCTCATGGCCGGGCGGCGGTGTCCGGTTGACGGGCGGGCGCGTGCATCGCCCGGGTCAGCGCGGTGACCTGCACCTGCATCTGGTACGCGATGTCACCGAGTTTGGCGCCGGGTTCGGCGAACAGGGCGAGCGTGGTGTTGTTCCCCGCCGGTACGACGACGGCGAAGCCCAGATCGGATTCGACGACCGTCTGGGCCAGTTTCGGGCCCTCGACGTCGGTGAACGCCGTGGTGAAGGCGCGCGCCGCGGCGTGCAGCGTGGCCGTCATCGCGGCGACCCGTTCGCCGGACGCCCGGTCGAGACCGGGCGAGGCGCCCTCGATGAGGCCGTCACCGGTGGCGACCACCGCATGCTGGACCCCGGGCAGTTCCAGCAGCGGGGTCAGCACCCATGCGAGGTCACCGGTGGTGGGGCTGGGGGCGCTCACGTCTCGTCGTCTCCTTGGTCGTCCTGGTCGCCCAGGTGGTCGTGGCCGTCCGAATCCGGTGCGGGAGCCCGCCCGGCGACGCTCCTGCCGTTGAGGGTGCCCTGCTGGAGTGCCGCCCAGGAAGACTCGGCCTGCTCCGGTGTACGGGGCACCTGTCCGGCGGCCGGGACGGCGGCGGGTGCGGTGGACGCGACCGCCGCCGGACGGGGTGCGCGCCGGCGTCTGCTGGGAAGGCCCGCCGGCTCAGCGTCGCCGGTCTCCGGCGGGGCCGGTGCGGGAGGGGCGGGTGCGTCCTGCTCCGCCGGAG
>NZ_JAFMPZ010000307.1 GCF_017353455.1 Streptomyces laculatispora | reverse complement strand
GGACGTGGGCGAGCCGGTTGGCCCGTTCGTCCAGTTCCCGGTACGTCCACGAGCGGCCGCCGTCCGTCACCGCGACGGCGTCCGGTGTGGCCGACACCTGCCGCTCGAACAGCTCGCCCACCGGCACGGGGCGCGCGGACCGGTCCACCAGGTCGTTGCGGGCCAGCAGATCCCGCTCCTCGCCGTCGGCCAGCAGGCCGAGATCGCGGACGAGGGCGTCCGGCCCGGCCGCCGCGAACCGGCCCACCAGCCGGCCCAGACGCTCGCTCATGCTCCTCGCCGTGGCCTCGTCGAAGAGGTGCGAGTCGTACTCGAGTGTGCCGTGCAGCCCGTCCTCCTCGCGGGCGAACACCACGGACAGGTCGTACTTCGCGCCGTGCGCCATGTCGCGCCGGACGGTCAGCGGGGTGCCTTCGTGGACGCACTGCGCGGAACCCGGATCGGTCAGCACGAGCATCGTCTGGAGGACGGGGGTGTGAGCGCTGTTGCGCTCAGGCTTCAGGCGCTCGACGACCTTGTCGAAGGGGGCCCACTTCAACCGCAGCGCGTCGGCGACCTCCTCGCGCGCCTGCCGCAGGACCTCGCGCACGCTCATCGAGCCCGTGACGTCCTGGCGCAGGACGACCATGTTGACGAAGTAGCCGATGAGGTCCTGGGTCTGCGCGTCGTCGCGCAGCGAGACCGGCGAACCGATGAGCACGCGTTCCTGACGCGTCAGCTTGCCGAGGAACACGCCGTACACCGCGAGCAGGGCCATGAACAGCGTCACGCCCTCGCGTTCCGCCAGCCGCGCCAGCCGCTCGGTCACTTCGGCCGGAACACGCAGGGGCACGGTGGCTCCCCGGTGTTCCTGCGCCGCGGGCCGGGGGCGGTCCGCCGGCAGATCGAGCACGGGCAGTTCTCCGGCCAGCCGGTCGGCCCACTCGTCGAGCAGTTCCGCGGTCCTGATCGGCGTCAGGTGCTCGCGGTGCCAGTGCGCGAAGTCCGCGTAGTCCGGACGGCCGGGCACCGCCTCCACGGGCAGACCCCGCCCGTTCCGGTCGTAGGCGTCGAGGAGTTCCCGCAGGAACACGCCGGCCGAGGCGGCGTCCGAGGCGATGTGGTGGATGTTGCAGACGATCGCGCTCTCCTCGCCCGGCCCGAGCGCACAGGTCACCGAGGTCACCGGCCCGTGCTCCAGGTCGAAGCGGATGTTCGCCACCCGCTGGGCGATGGCATCCAGTTCCTTCTCGCCGCCGTAGTGCTCGACGCGGTAGTGGAAGGCCGTGTCGTCGTCGGAGACGATCTGGAGGAGCCGGGCGTCGCGCAACGTGTAGGTGGTGCGCAGCACTTCCTGTCGGCGCAGCACCCCGGCAACGGAGCGGCGCAGCCGTTCCCCGTCGAGCCGGAACGGCAGGCGGACCAGGAACGGCCCGTTGTACGCCTCCGGTGTGGGGAGGTACTGGTCGATGAGCCAGATACCGCTCTGGCCGAACGAGGCCTCCGTCGCGTTACCGGTCCGTGGCGCGGAGCCGGCTTCCACATCGTGCCCGCGGGTACGAGGGCGCCCACGCGCGGTGCGCTCGGCCACGGCTGCCGCGGTGCCCTCGCGGGCGAGTTCCGCGGACGTCAGGTCGATGGCGAACACGGCCCGCAGGACCGCGCTCAGTTCGTCCAGCCGCCCGGGATCGTCGCAGCACTCGGAGAATTTCTGGTCCGGCCCGAGGCCGGGCGCCTGGAGCGTTCTCCGCGCCAATTCCAGTATTGCTGAGGTAAGGGGGTTGTTCACGGTTCCGTCGCCCTCCGAAGACGTAACGCGACCGGCGCAGCGCGTGTGCCGGTCGCTGTCGGGAACTCCGTCAGCCGTTGGACGTCGAGGTGCTCCGCGCCTGATCACGGGTCTCTTCGATGAAACGCGCCAGCTGTTCCACCGTGCCGTGCCGGAAAACCGACTCGGTGGTGATTTCGATCCCGAATATCTTCTGCAGGCGGGAGGCCAATTGCACGAAATGGAGGGAGTTTCCGCCATGGCCCAGGAAGGAGTCGGTGGTCGAGAAGTCGTCCATTCCAGAAATCTCGATCCAGGACTGCAGGACGACTGCTTCGAGCGGGTTCTGCATAACTGTTCCGCCTTTCTCTTCGGTGGACTTCTGCTTCGGGGTACCGGATGGCCCGGGAAGGATGAGCGCGGTGCGGTCGATCTTTCCGTTCACGTTCGTCGGCATCTTCTCGAGATGACGGAAGGAGGAGGGGACCATGTAGGAGGGCAACTGCTCCGAGAGCCGGCGGACCAGGTCCGAGGGGTCGGCCGGCGCGCCGTCACGGGTGGTGTAGAAGGCGACGAGACGCTTTTCGCGGGTGTCGTCCTCGAACGCCTTCACCGCTGCGTCCCCGATCCCGTCGAGGGCGCGCATCGCCAGGGTGACGGCACTGGTCTCCACCCGGAACCCGCGGATCTTCACCATGCTGTCGGACCGTCCGACCAGCACCACGTCGCCGTCCGCGGTCCGCCGTGCCAGATCGCCCGTGTGGTAGAGCAGCCCGCCGTCGGGTGCCGGGGTGAACTTCTCGGCGGTCAGCTCCGGCCGGCCGGCGTACCCCTGGGCCACGCCGGTCCCGCCCACGCACAGTTCCCCCACCTCGTCGATGCCGCAGGGGCGCATCGCCGGGTCGTACACGTCCAGCGTGACCGTCGGGAGCGGCTTGCCGATCGGCACCATGCCCCGGCCGTCCACCTCGTCGGCCGACGTCAGCGGGTACAGGGCGGTGATCGAGGAGTTCTCCGTGCAGCCGTAGCCGTTGTAGAGGGTCGCGTCGGTGTGCGCCATGGCTCTGCGCAAGTGGGCGGGGGAGGGGAAGTCGCCGCTGAGCAGCACGATCCGCACGTTCCTCAGACACTCCGGTTCGTGGTCGACCAGGGCGTTGAACAGGCCGCACGGAAGGCTGAGCACGGTCGCGCCCCGTTCCTCCACGGCCTCGCGCAGCGCGGGGAGCGACGGCAGTCCGGGCGGCATCGGCAGCAGGGTGGCGCCGTGCAGCAGGGCGAGCCAGATCTCGATGGTCGAGGCAGCGAAGGAGAACGCGGCCGACTGGGTCAGGCCGTCCTGCGGGGTGATGCCGAGGGCGCCGTTGTGGGGGCCCAGCCGCGCCAGTCCGCGGTGCGCGATCCGGACGCCCTTGGGCTTGCCCGTGGAACCGGAGGTGTACATGAGGAACGCGGTGTCCTCCGGCCCGATGCCGCGGTCCGCGTCACCGTCGTCCAGGCCCTCGCTGCGCCGCACCAGGTCGTGCAGTGCGAGTGCGCCTTCGCGAGCGCCGTGGGGAAGGCCGCCCGGGTCGTCGCAGACCACCAGTGACGCGCCGGCTTCGTGCAGGATGCGGCCGACGTACTCCGTGGGATGCCCGGGGTCGAGCGGCACCACGCACCCGCCGGCCTTGAGGGCCGCGAGTACGACGGCGTAGAGATCCGGGGACCGGCCCATGTGCACACCGATGCGGTCGCCTCTCGTCGCCCCCTGGGCGACGAGATGACGTGCCATGCGGTTGGCTCGCCGATTGAGCTGGTCATACGTGACGCGTAGCGCGCCTTGCGCCAGAGCTACGGCCTCGCTGTTGTCGCGCACCGCTTCTTCGAACAGAGCGGTAAGGACAAGAGGGGGGCCCGGTGGTAAATGGGAGGAATTATTTTCCATTATCGCTGATCTCCTCGGCGTGCTGTCCGAAGGAATGGCTTCAGCGATCTCACTGATGCCTTATGCGAGAAACGCGAGCCGGGGCAGTGGATTCTTCAGCGTGCAGTGCGAAAATATGGTTTCCGCATGGAAATTGATGTTAACCACAGGTCGGTATCAGTGTCAAATGCCTCTGGTGGGGGGCGGTTTGGGCAAACAATTCCGGTACGTCGTACGCGGTCCCGGCCGGAAGGAATCGAGGCAGGAAGCGCTTTCCAGCCCGTGGCGCAGGCCGGACCGATGCAATTGCTTGGTACGACGGCTCCCGTACGGAAGCCGAATAGCTGCTCCTGAAGCGTTACGGTCGGCGGTTCCCCACCGGCCCATGGACTCCGGTACCCCGGGTTCGGAGCGCCACGCCCCCCGATGGTGTCCTCAGGGCAACCATTTTTCTTCGGCCCCCGCCGCCGACCGTGATCACGGCTGCGGCACCGGGGCCGGCCGGTGGACCGTCCGACGGCGCGGGCCCGCAGGCGTGAGGCCGTGTCATCGGCGACGCCCCTTGATATCGTTCAACCTCTCAGCACCGGTAATGCCCCCGTACCGGAAAGCACCCATGACTCCACGAGACGGCTCGATGTCCCCCTGGTCCCCGGAACCCAGCGGTCTGGAGGCGGCCCTGACCCACCTGCAGTGTCTTCTGGTCGCACGCCGGTCACGCGCCAACCCCGAGGGCGTCAACTGGCACCAGTACGACGTCCTGGAACTGCTGCGGGTACGGAGCTCCATGAGGCCCTCCGAACTGAGTGACGCGCTCGACGTCTCCCGGCAGACCACGTCGAAGGCCCTGCGCGTGCTCAAGGACCTGAACCTGGTGACCCAGAGGGCCTTGGGGGAGGACCGGCGCGAACTGAGCACCTCCCTCACCCCCGAGGGGGAGGCGTTCCTCGCCCGGATCGCCCGGGGCCGCCAGGACATCGGGCAGCTCGCCGCCTCCGTTCTGACCGAGGGCGAGGGCGCCCTGTTCGCGGAGTTCTGCGAGAAGGTGGCCGCGGCCATGGAGGCCGAACCCGTACGGTGACTCCCGCCCGGCGCGCCGTTGCCGCCCGGCGGGTCCCTCGTTGCGCCGGGTATGAGCAATGCACCCGTTCTCGTTCTCGGCGCCCACGGTTCGACCGGCCGCAGGGTCCTCGCCCGCCTGCGGGACGCACGCTGGCCGGTGCGGCCGGCCTCCCGCGCTACCGGCATCCCGTTCGACTGGAACGACGACACCACCTGGGAGCCGGCGCTGGCCGGGACCGAGCGCGTCTATCTGATGCTCCCGCACGAACTTGCGCTCAGGCAGGACTTCATCCGGTGCGCGGTCACGGCGGGCGTACGGCGGCTGGTCCTGCTCTCCAGCCGTGCCGTCGACGAGATGGGAGACGACCGCCTGATGGAGGCCGAGCGGATGGTGCGCGACGCCGAGGCGGACTGGACCGTCGTACGGGCGGACTGGTTCAACCAGAACTTCGACGAGGGCATCTTCCGCCAAGCGGTGCTCGACGGCACGCTGGCCCTGCCGCTGGGGGAGTGCCGCCAGACGTTCGTCGACGCGGACGACATCGCGGCCGTGGCCGCCGCCGCGCTGACCGAGGAGGGCCACGCCGGCAGCACGTACGAGGTGACGGGACCCGATGCCCTGTCCTTCGCGGACGCTCTGGCCGCCATCGGGCGCGCCACCGGCCTGCCCCAGGTCTTCCACGGTGACAAGGACACCTACCGCGCCGGCCAACTGGCACAGGGCAGGCCGGCCGAGACCGTGGAGCGCGAGACCGGCGCGTACACGTCCCTGGCCGCCCTGGGCGACGCCCGGCCGTCGGACACGGTGCGCCGGGTCACCGGACGGCATCCGAAGACGTTCGAGACCTACGTGAGGGAGGCCGCCGCGTCGGGCGCCTGGGCGCCGCGTACCCCGTGAGGCGCGGCGCCTTCGGCGAGGCTCCGGCCGCGAGGCGACCGGGCGGCGGAACGCGGTGGTCGCCGTGCGGGAAGTCGCCCATCGCCGCGACGCGTTCGGCAACGGGCGGGCACTCTCCTGCTGATGACGACGGTATGGATCAACCGTCGACGGCCGCCGCCCGGACGCACAGGACATCCGGCAGGTGCGTGATGAGCTGCTGCCAGCTGTCGCCGTCGTCCGCGCTCGCGTACACCTCGCCGTTGCGGTTGCCGAAGTAGACCCCCGCCGGATCGGCGTCGTCCGTGCAGAGCGCGTCACGCAGCACCGTGCCGTAATGAGCTCCCTGCGGGAGCCCCGCGGACAGGGGCTCCCAGCTGTTGCCGGCGTCGCGGGTCCGAAAGACCCGGCAGCGGTGCTCGGCCGGTACCCGGTCGGCGTCGGCGTTGATCGGGAAGACGTACGCCGTGTCCGCCCGGTGCGGATGCGCGGCCACGGCGAAGCCGAAGTCGGAGGGCAGCCCCTCGCCGATGTCCGTCCAGTTGCTCCCGGCGTCGTCGCTGCGGAACACGCCCCAGTGGTTCTGGAGGTAGAGCCGGTCGGGATCGACCGCGTCCCGGCTGACCTTGTGCACGCACTGGCCGAACTCCGGGTCCGGGTCCGGCAGGAAGACGGCCGACACCCCCTTGTTGGCCGGGGTCCAGCTCTCCCCGCCGTCCGCGGTCCTGAACACCCCGGCGGTGGAGACCGCGACCGTCACCGCCTGCGCGTCCCGCTCGTCGGTCAGGACTGTGTGCAGCCCCTCGCCGCCCCCGCCCGGCACCCATTTCGAACGCGTCGGATGCTCCCAGAGCGGGCGGACCAGCTCGAACGACTCGCCGCTGTCCCGCGACCGGAACAGCGCGGCCGGCTCCGTGCCCGCGTACACGACGTCGGGGGCCTCCGGGCCCGCCGGATGCAGCTGCCAGACCCGCTCCAGCGACGTCCCGGTGAACTCCGGGAACTTCACGGCCGGCCGCTTGGGCTCGATCCAGGTGGCGCCCAGGTCGTCGGAGTGGAAGACGGAGGGTCCCCAGTGCGCGCTGTCGCCGCCGACCAGCAGCCGGGGCACCTCCCCGCGGGTGTCGATGGCGACCGAGTAGATCGCCTGCGCATTGAAGTGCGGACCGTCGAACTTCCACGCGCCGCCGTGCCTGCGGCCGATGAAGAGTCCTTTGCGGGTACCCACGGTGAGCAGAACATCGGTCATGACCGAACCTCCCGAAACGCCGTTGTGCCGGATACCGGTCAGTCTGCACCCGGCCACTGACAGCGGCGCGCAGGACAGTCCGGGGCACCGCCGCTTCCGCGGCCGTGCCCGGTGCGGTGCGCGAGGGGAAGCGCTCGCCGGCGCGTCGTTGCCGTCGGCGGCGGTGGCGCGCTTCGGCCGGGCCGGGCGGGTCGAAGCCGACGGCCCCCGCCCCGCAACGGCCTCGGTCAGCGGCAGGGTGCGGCCGTGCTGCTGCGCACCACCAGATTGGTGGCCAGGTCGACCCGGGTCGTCGCCGGCTGCCGGCCCCGGCCCAGGTCGAGGACCAGGCGGGCCGCGGTCTCGGCCATCTCTATGAGCGGCTGGCGCACCGTGGTCAGCGGCGGTCCGATCCACCGGGTCAGCGGCAGGTCGTCGAAGCCGACGACGCTGAGGTCCTCGGGGATGCGCAGGCCCAGCTCCCTCGCCGCCTCGTACACGCCGAGCGCCTGCAGGTCGTTGCCGGCGAAGACCGCGGTCGGCCGGTCGGCCTGCCGCAGCAGCTCCAGGCCCGCGGTGTAGCCCGCCTCGTGCTGGAACTCGCCCTCGCGGACCAGCGCGGGATCGATCGGCAGGCCCGCGGTCTCCAGGGCGGCGCGGTAGCCGTCCACCCGGGCCCGGCTGCACATCATCCGGGACGGACCGCTGATGACCCCGATCCGGCGGTGCCCGAGCGCGGTGAGATGCCGGGTGGCGGCCAGGCCGCCCTGCCAGTTCGTCGTCCCGACCGAGGGGACGTCGTCGCCGGGATCGCCCGCCGGGTCGACGACGGCGTAGGGGATGCTGCGGCTGGTCAGCTGGGCGCGCTGGGCGGCGGTGAGGTCCGAGAGCACCAGGATCACCCCGACCGGCCGGCGGGCCAGCACCCCGTCCACCCACGTCTGCCCCGGGGTGAGCCGGCCCGCGCTCTCCGAGAGGACCAGACTCAGCCCTTCCTCCCTGGCGACGTTCTCCACCCCGCGGACGACCTCCATGGCCCAGGCGCTGTCCAGCTCGTGGAAGACCAGGTCGATGAGCTGGGACTGGGTGGTGGAGCCGCGTCTGCGGCGGTAGCCGTGCACCAGCAGCAGCTCCTCCACCTTGGTGCGGGTACCCGGGGCGACATCGGCGCGCCCGTTCAGCACCTTCGAAACTGTCGGAGTCGAGACTCCGGCCGCTCGGGCGATTTCCGCCAGGGTGGCGGCGCCTTCCGACGGTTCGCCGGCAGGCGCATTCTCCTGATGTGACTGGACGTTTGCGGGGCTCATAAAGGGATCGTAGCTTCCCGCGGCCCCGGCCGACGCTTGGGTCAGGCCGGAGTAAATACCGCTCCCCGACCCCTTGACGCACCCGAAGCCCGACCGTACCGTTCCGGCAACATTCGGAAGTCACACCGAAACATTCGACAGAGGTGCGGTCATGCGGTCGGGTATTTTCACTCAGGGCACACGTACGGCGAGATGGACCGCGGCCGGCGCCGCCATGGTCATGGCCGGCCTGCTGGCCGGATGCGGCTCAGGCAGCGGCAGCGGGGGCGGTGGCGGAACCCTCACCGCCTACGTCTACGGGGACGACGCCGTGAAGATCCAGGAAGCGGCGGTGAAGGAGTTCAACAAGACCTCCGACGTCAAGGTCAAGCTCGTCCCCGTCCCCGGCACCGACTACGTCAACAAGCTCCGCAGCGCCATGGGCTCCCCGAGCGCCCCCGACATCTTCTACAACTGGGGCGGCGGCTCCATCAAGCCGTACGTCGACGCCGAGCAGGTCGTCGACCTCACCTCGACGATCAAGAACGACCCCACCCTCAAGGACGGCTTCCTTCCGTCGATCGTCGCCGCGGGCAGCCTCGACGGCAAGATGTACGGCATCCCGATGCGCGGCATGCAGCCCGTGATGCTCTTCTACAACAAGACCCTCTTCGCCGAGAACAAGCTCCAGCCGCCCAAGACCTGGGAGGACATGCAGAAGGCCATCACCACCTTCAAGGGCAAGGACATCACGCCGTTCGCCCTCGGCGGCTCCGACAAGTGGCCCGAGCTGATGTGGATGGAGTACCTCCTCGACCGGATCGGCGGGCCCGAGGTCTTCCGCCGGATCCAGGGCGGCGACAGCTCCGGCTGGGGCGACCCCGCCGTCCTCAAGGCGGCGCGGACGGTCAGGGAACTCGTCGACGGCGGCGCGTTCGGCAAGAACTTCAACTCCGTCGACTACGGCAACGGAGGCGCCCCCACCCTGCTCAACAAGGGCAAGGCCGCCATGCACCTGATGGGCTCGTGGGAGTACTCGACCCAGCTCGGCAAGGCGCCCGCGTTCGCCAGGAAGGACCTCGGCTGGACCGCCTTCCCGACGGTGGCCGGCGGCGTCGGTGACCCGGCGGACGTGGTCGGCAACCCCACCAACTACTGGTCCGTCAACACCCGAACCAAGCACAAGGACGCGGCCATGGCGTTCCTGAAGACCATGGCCGCCAAGTCCTACAGCAAGGCCCTGGTCGACAACGGCGACATCCCGACCACGTCGAACGCCGCCTCGACGCTGGACTCCTCGCCCAACCCGCGGTTCGCGCACGACCAGTACACGATGGTCCAGAAGGCGCCGAGCTTCACGCTCTCCTGGGACCAGGCGCTGGAGTCGCAGATCGCCACCCCGCTGCTCACCGAGATCAGCAAGCTGTTCGCCGGCAAGTCGACCCCCGAGCAGTTCGTCACCGCGATGAAGGCCGTCAAGTAGCGATGCCCCACGTCTCTTCGTACGCCAAGGTGCGTGGAGGAAGGAAGGCGGCCGTCGGCAACGTCGGCCGCCCGCCGGTCGGCTGGGCCCTGCCCGGCATCCTCTTCTTCGCCGTCTTCGCGATCGTCCCGCTGGCGATCGCCGTCTATCTGTCCTTCTGCCACTGGGACGGGCTGAACTCCCCGACCCCGGTCGGCACGGACAACTGGACCCGGCTGTTCAAGGACCCCGAATTCCGTCAGGCCGCCTGGCTGAGCCTGCTGCTCACCACTGTCAGCTGGGCCTTCCAGACCCCGGTGGCGCTGCTGCTGGGCGTCTGGGCGGCGGGCAGGCAGCGCAGCCGGACCTTCCTCTCCGCGGTCTTCTTCATCCCGCTGCTGCTCTCCACCACCGCCATCGCCATGCTCTTCCACGCCCTGCTGGACCCCAACTTCGGCGTGATCAAGCAGATCGGCCCCTGGTTCGGCATCGATCCCAACATCATGGGCTCCTCCACCGGCGCCCTGCTCACCGTGGCCTTCGTCGGCGGCTGGCAGTTCATGCCGTTCCACACCCTGATCTACCAGGGCGGTGCCCGGCAGATCCCGGAGGTCCTCTACCAGGCGGCCGCCATCGACGGCGCCGGGATGCTGCGGCAGTTCTTCCACATCACCCTGCCGCAGCTGCGCAACACCATCACGACCTCGTCCGTCCTGATGATCGTCGGCTCGCTGACGTACTTCGACACCGTGCTGATCATGACCAAGGGCGGTCCGGGCACGGACACCACGATCCTGCCCTACCTGATGTACCGCACCGGCTTCCAGACCTACGACCTCGGCTACGCCGCGGCCATCGCCACGGCCCTGGTCGTCGTCGCCACCGGTCTGTCACTGATTCTGGTGCGCTTCAGCGGATTCGGATCCATGCGTTCGACGCGGGAAGGTATGTGACGCCATGTCAGTCGACACCCGTCGTGCGGCGCCGCCCACGACACCCGCGTTCCGGGCCCGGGGCGCCGTCGCCCGCCGGTGCGGGAAGCGGGGAAACCCGCTGGCCGGCCTCGGTTCGCTGGTCTGGCTCGTCATTGTCGTCGTACCGCTCTACACACTGGTCTCCTCGTCGCTGATGCACCAGGACGAGGCGCTCAGCGGCGATCCGCTGGCGTTCCCGACCGACCCCACGCTGGACAACTACAACACCGTGCTGCACAGCGGCTTCCTCACCCTGCTGGGCAACACCGCCGTGGTGGCCGCCTCCACCGTGGCCATCGTGCTGGTCCTCTCGGTGCCCGTCGCCTATGTCGCGGTGCGCAGCCGCAGCCGGCTCTCCTCGCTCGCCTTCCGGACCTTCCTGCTCGGCGTGGCCATCCCGGCGCAGGCCGTGATCGTGCCGCTCTACCTGCTGATCGGCAAGATGGGCCTGTACGACACCCTGCCCGCGATCATCCTGCCGACCGCGGCCTTCGCGATGCCGGTGGCCGTGCTGGTCCTGAGCGGCACCATGCGGGACGTCTCCGAGGAGATGTACGAGGCGATGGCGCTCGACGGTGCCACGCCCCTGCGGATGCTGTGGCAGCTCGCCGTCCCGATGTCCAAGGCCGGCATCAGCACCGTGGCCATCTTCTCGGCGCTGCAGGCCTGGAACGGATTCCTCTTCCCGCTGATCCTCACGCAGTCGCAGGAGAAGCGCGTCCTGACGCTCGGTCTCTTCAACTTCATGTCCCAGTTCGGAGTGAACATCCCCGCCGTACTGGCGGCGATCGTGCTCTCCGTCGTGCCCATCTTCGCCGTGTACCTCGTGGCGCGCAGGGCGCTGGTCAACGGACTGATGGGGGTGGGCGGCAAGTAACGCACCCACGCCGCCCCGCACCACCGCACTCATGAGAGGAACCCCTGCCCCCATGGCAATCCCCGCTGTCCCGCACGCCCGCCGCACCGAGGCGGCCCCGGCCACCGACGGTCCCTGGCGCGACCCCTCGCTCACCCCGCAGGCACGGGTGGCCGACCTGGTCCCCCGGATGACCCTGGAGGAGAAGGCCGCCCAGCTCTACGGAATCTGGGTGGGCGCCGACGCCGACGGCGACGGGGTCGCCCCGCACCAGAACGACATGGTCGACCCCGTCGACTGGGACGACCTCACCACCCGCGGCCTCGGCCAGCTCACCCGGCCGTTCGGCACCGCCCCCGTCGACCCCGGGCTCGGGGCGCTCGCCCTGGCCCGCGCCCAGCGCCGGATCGCCGGGGCCGGCCGGTTCGGCATCCCGGCCCTCGCGC
Organism: Streptomyces laculatispora; assembly: GCF_017353455.1. GTDB lineage: Bacteria > Actinomycetota > Actinomycetes > Streptomycetales > Streptomycetaceae > Streptomyces > Streptomyces laculatispora. The sequence goes on along the minus strand of NZ_JAFMPZ010000307.1, from coordinate 5,438 downwards.
ACGAGGAGTGCCTGGCCGGCTTCACCGCCTGGGGCGCCACCGCCTACCCCGTGCCGCTGTCGTGGGGAGCGGCCTGGAACCCGGAACTGGTCACCGAGATGGCCCACCGGATCGGCCGCGACATGCGCGCGGTCGGAGTCCACCAGGGGCTGGCGCCCGTCCTGGACGTGGTGCGCGACCTGCGCTGGGGGCGCGTCGAGGAGACCATCGGTGAGGACCCCTACCTCGTCGGGACCATCGGCGCGGCGTACGTCCGCGGACTGGAGTCCGCCGGCATCGTCGCCACCCTCAAGCACTTCGCCGGGTACGCGGCGTCGGCGGGCGCCCGCAATCTCGCGCCGGTCCGGGCCGGGGCCCGCGAAATGGCCGATGTGATCCTCCCGCCCTTCGAGATGGCGCTGCGCGAGGGCGGCGCGCGCTCGGTGATGTCCTCCTACGCGGAGGTTGACGGAGTGCCCTCGGCGGCCGACCCGGGCCTGCTCACCGAACTGCTCCGGGACACCTGGGGGTTCACCGGGACCGTCGTCGCCGACTACTTCGGCATCGGCTTCCTGGAGACCCTCCACAAGGTCGCCGCCGACCGCGCGGACGCCGCCCGGCTCGCCCTGGGCGCCGGGGTCGACGTGGAACTGCCCACCGTCCGCAGCTACGGCGACGCCCTCGTCGCCGCCGTACGGGACGGCGCCGTGGCCGAGGAACTGGTCGACCGGGCCCTGCACCGCGTACTGCTGCAGAAGTGCGAACTCGGCCTGCTCGACCCCGACTGGTCGCCGCTGCCCACCGCCCTGCGGCACGCGGACCCCACCCTGGCCCGGGACACCGTCGACCTCGACCCGCCGGAGAACCGGGCACTGGCCCGGGAACTCGCCGAGCAGGCCTGTGTCCTGCTCGCCAACCCCGGTGGCGCGCTGCCGCTGCGCGCCACCGGCCGGATCGCGGTGGTCGGACCGCGCGCCGACGACGCGCTGGCCATGCTCGGCTGCTACTCCTTCCCCAGCCACGTCGGTGTCTCGCACCCCGAGACCGCGATGGGGATCGACGTGCCGACCGTGCTGGAGTCGCTGCGCGGCGAATTCCCTTGCGCGGGCGTCGAGTTCGCCACCGGCTGCGAGGTGGAAGGTACCGACACCTCCGGGATTCCGGATGCCGTCCGGCTGGCCGGGGGCGCCGATGTGTGTGTCGCCGTCCTCGGCGACCGGGCCGGCCTCTTCGGCCGCGGCACCTCCGGTGAGGGCTGCGACGCGGCCGACCTCTCGCTGCCGGGCGTCCAGGGCGAGCTGCTGGACGCCCTGCTGGCCGGCGGCACCCCGGTGATCCTGGTGCTGCTGACCGGCCGCCCCTATGCGCTGGGGCGATGGGCGGACCGGGCGGCCGCCGTCGTGCAGGCCTTCTTCCCCGGCGAGGAGGGCGGTCCGGCGCTGGCCGGGGTGCTCTCCGGCCGGGTCAACCCCTCCGGCCGGCTGCCAGTCGGCGTGCCGAAGGGTCCGGGCGGTCAGCCGTGGACGTATCTGCAGCCGCCGCTGGGGCTGGTGAGCGGGGTCAGCAACCTGGACCCGACGCCGCTCTACCCCTTCGGGCACGGTATGTCCTACACCTCCTTCGCCTGGGAGCCGGGCGATCCGGTCCCGGCCGAGATCCCCACCGACGGCTCGGCCGACCTCGAACTCACGGTCCGTAACACCGGTGACCGCGAGGGCGCCGAAGTGGTGCAGCTGTACCTCCACGACCCGGTCGCCCAGACGACCCGCCCCCAGGCGCGGCTGATCGGCTACGCGCGGGTGCCGCTCGCCGCCGGTGCGGCAGCCACGGTCCGGTTCCGCTTCCACGCGGATCTGGCGTCCTTCACCGGTATCGGAGGCCGCCGCGTCGTCGAACCCGGCGAGCTCGAACTGCGGCTCGCCACGTCCAGCGCCGCCACCGGCGTCCGCCGCACGGTACGGCTGCGGCTCACCGGTCCCGAGCGGACCGTCGACCACCAGCGGTGGCTCGTCTGCGGCACCTCGGTCGAGCCCGTGGCGGAGCCCGCTGCGCACTGACCGGCGCCGCCCGCGGCCCCGCACCACCCCGCCCGTGAACCTCCCCGCCGGATGTGCGGGGAGGTTCACGAAACTTTCGACATGTCTCCGGGTGCAGATCAGTCCAATCAGTCATGAGTGCGAACAAAAATGGGAGAGCAGCATGGGCAAGCACGTCCCGCGACCTGCCGGCCGCAGATCCGTCCTGGGGCTCGGCCTCGGTGTCACCGCCCTCACCGCGACACCTCGGCTCCCTCCTCGGGCTCTCCACCCAGGCGTCGGCCACCGGGCACGGCCCCGGCGTACGGCCGACCGACCCCGGCGCGTACATCTCGTTCACGTCCCGCCCCGGCAGCTTTCCGCTGGTCCGGGACGGCCGCGCCGCGCCCGTCGTGGTGAGCGACGGGGCGGGCGTCGTCCGGGTGGCGGGCGACCTCCGGGACGACATCGAGCGCGTCACCGGAATCGACAACGTCGCACTCAAGGACGTGCTCTTCCCGGCGGTCAGGCGCATCGAGCTGCCCGCCGGTGCGCGGACGGGTGTGGCCGTCGACGGCTCGGCCGCCTGGTGGCCGCGGGAGAGCGCCCCGGCCGTGCTGCCGGTCTTCAGCCCGTACCAGAGCCAGCCCGCGCAAGTACATCGAGGTGTTCAACCGGGGCCGGACCGCGTTCGAATACCGGGTGCGGACCGGAGTTCCCTGGCTGACCGCGGACCGCACCCGGGGCAGGGTCGACAAGCAGGACCGGATCACCCTGCGCGTCGACTGGGCCGCCGCCCCGAAGGGGGTCACCGAGGTGCCGGTGACCGTCACCGGGCCGGATGGCCTGGAGGTCGTCGTCCGCGCGGTCCTCGACCGGCCCACCCTGTCCCGCTCGCGGCCGGCCGGCTTCGTGGAGGCCAACGGCTACGTCTCCATCGAGGCCGACCACTTCAGCCGGGCCGTGCGGGGCGGCGGCATCAGCTGGCGGCGCATCCCGGACATCGGCCGGACCGGCGCCGGGATGGAACCCTTCCCCGTCACCGCGCCCCGGCAGACGCCGGGCGGCGGCAGCCCGCGGCTGGAGTACCGGGTGAGCCTCTTCACCACCGGACCGGTCACCGTGCACGCGTACCTGTCACCCCGCAACAACCCGCTGCCGACCGACGGGCTGACGTACGCCGTCTCCTTCGACGACGCGGCACCGCAGTCGGTGAACGTCACCCGGGTGACCGGGGCCGACGACGGGACGATGAACGCGCAGTGGGCCCGTCACACCTCCGACAACGTCAACATCACCAGTACGGTGCACCGCATCGCCGCCGCCGGTGTGCATGTGCTCAAATTCTGGATGGTCGACCCGACGGTGGTGCTCCAGAACCTGGTGGTCGACACCGGCGGCCTCAAGCCCAGCTACCTGGGCCCGCCGGAGAGCCTCCGGCTGCACTGAGGACCCGGGAGGCCCCGGCAAGGGAGAGCAGAGCCAATGAACAGTGCGAACGAGGACAGCGGTGCGCCGGCCGAACACCTGGAGGTGACCCCGGTCGGCGCGGGGGTCGAGATCAGGCTCGGCACACCGTCGGGAGAGCTCTCGCTGGTCTGCACCCCTGACCGGGCCCGCGAACTGGCCGCCGCGCTCGGCCTCGCGGCGGACGAGGCCGAGAGCGTGCGCACGGCGGACCCCGTCACGGTCAGGGCGGACGAACTGCGCCGCGGAGACGTGCGGGACGGCGACCGGGCCATGACGGTGGACGGGGTCAGGACCGACGGGGTCACCGTCCACGTCACCTGGAAGTCGGGCGCCGGACGCAGCTGGAACCAGCTGTACGACGCGGACGCCCGCATCACCCTGCGCCGCCGCGGGCGCCGGGTTCACTGATCCCCCCGCGCATCGTCGCGGGAAGAGGCGCACCCTGGAGGCAGAAGCTCCGGAGGTGAGCACCATGACGCAGACCACTGTTGGATGGCACATCGAGCTGGAATTCGAGGAGGACACCCACCGCACCCGCGCCGCCGCTCTGGTGCGGCTCTCCGACGGGAGCGAGGTACGCGCCCACGGCTATGCCAGCCGGCACCCCTCGGACTCCGAGCAGCCCCGGGTGGGCGAGGAGATCGCGGGCGCTCGTGCGCTCAATGAGCTGGCGATGAAGCTGCTGACCAAGGCGCACGACGAGATCGACGCGGAGTCCGGCCGTACATCCTACCCGCTCGTCTGAGGGGCGTGGGCCCGGGGCCGTTGTACGGGAGGCATCGTAATTTGACGGACGTCGTAGTACGAGATGTATCGTACTAGCGATCCTTCCGTACCCGGCGAAACGGAGTCCGTCGTGAGTGCCCTTTTCGAGCCCTTCACCCTGAGGTCGCTTGTCGTGCCCAACCGGGTGTGGATGGCACCGATGTGCCAGTACAGCGCCGAACCGGTGGGGCCCGACGCGGGCGTTCCCACCGACTGGCACTTCGCCCATCTCGCGGCCCGTGCCACCGGCGGCACCGGGCTCATCCTCACCGAGGCGACGGCCGTCAGCCCCGAGGGCCGGATCAGCCCGGCCGACCTCGGCATCTGGAACGACACCCAGGTGGCGGCGTTCCGCCGGATCACCGATTTCGTCAAGGCGCAGGGCTCGGCCGTCGGAATCCAGCTGGCACACGCGGGGCGCAAGGCGTCGACCGCCGCACCCTGGACCGGCGGCGGACCCGTCGGCCCCGAGGCGCACGGCTGGACGCCCGTCGCGCCCAGCCCGCTGCCGTTCGACACCGGCCACCCCGTGCCGCATGAGCTGACCGCCCACGAGATCCAGGGCGTCGTCGCCGACTTCCGCGCGGCCGCACGCCGCGCGCTCGACGCCGGCTTCGAGGTCGCCGAGGTGCACGGTGCGCACGGCTACCTCATCGGGCAGTTCCTCTCGCCGCACAGCAACAAGCGCACCGACGAGTACGGCGGCAGCTACGAGAACCGCGTCCGGTTCGCCCTCCAGGTCGTCGACGCCGTGCGGGAGGTGTGGCCCGAGGACCTGCCCGTCCTCTTCCGCATCTCCGCGACGGACTGGCTCACCGAGAACGCCGAGGACGAGCGCGAGGGCTGGACCGCCGACGAGACCGTGCGGCTGGCCGGGGAGCTCCGGGCCCACGGAGTCGACCTGCTGGACGTCTCCACCGGCGGGAACGCTCCCCGTGCGCGCATCGCGACCGGGCCCGGCTACCAGGTCCCCTTCGCCGAGCGCGTGAAGCGGGAGACGGGTCTGCCCGTCGCGGCCGTGGGCCTGATCACCGATCCCCAGCAGGCCGAGAAGATCCTCACCGAGGGCCGCGCGGACGCCGTTCTCCTGGGGCGCGAACTGCTGCGCAGCCCGTCGTGGGCGCAGTACGCGGCGCGCGAGCTGAGCGGCACGGTGCGCGCTCCCGACCAGTACGGCTACGCGATCTGACCGCACCCGCGGCCATCCGC
>NZ_JAFMPZ010000306.1 GCF_017353455.1 Streptomyces laculatispora | reverse complement strand
TGGAAGAACCGCATCTCCTCCTTGCAGCCGTGGGGCGGCTGCGCAGTCGGGCTCTACCCCGAGCCGGGACTGAACGGTGACCGGGACGGCCCGTTCGAGGAGAACAGCGCCGCCATCGGGTCGTTCATGAATGACCGCACCCAGTCCATCGGCTTCAGCTGACCACCGGTCCCACCGGGCGCTCACGCTCTCCCTCCCCCCACACAGACACGATCACCCCCCACGGAGATCACCCATGACAGTGAAAGTCCGGCTCCCCCTGCTTCTCACGGCGCTCGTGACCGCGGGCAGCGCCGTCCTGAGCGCTCCGGGCGCCGCGCTCGCCGAGGACCAGCCCACCATCCGTGAACTGCTCGACAAGTGCGACAACGGGACCGACAGCTGCGTCTTCCACCCCGACGGGGCAGCCGAGATATCGATGGGCGAGTCCCACCAGGTAGGCGACTTGGCCTTCAACTGCACCCCGGACAGCCAGACCACCACCGTCGGCTGGTCGGACACGACGGGCGAGTCCAACAGCGTCGGCGTCTCCCTGACCGCGGAGTACGGCTTCTCGCTCGTGTTCAAGATGAGCATCACGGCCACCTACGGGCACACCTGGGAGACTTCACACACCGAGTCGGAGCTGACGGCCGTGAACGTCCGGCCGGGCGAGGTCGGCTGGGTGACCCGCGAGGCCCAGATGCAGCACGTCAGCGGAACGTACGAGCTGCACTTCCCGGACCGCTTCTACGGCCACTACTACTGGTACGTGCCCTTCGACGCGACGGGCCCGATGCCGGACGCGCCGAGCACCAAGACGCAGCACACCCGGGCGATGACCGATCAGGAGAAGTCGGAACACTGCGGCTGACGCCGCCCGGCTAGCCTCTGCCCGGCCAGAAGCCCGCCGCGAGCCCCTCCCGGTCCCGGACGGGAGGGGCTTGCGGGGCTGGAGCTCCGCCGTGCCAGGAACGCCTGTCCCCCTTCCTGGCCGGAACACCCACGCAACCCGCACCCCCGTGACTCCCTGCTGTTCCTCAACTTCGCTGCGAAGCCGCCATCCGGTGAGGAATCATGCGATTCATGGCTCAGCTCGAAGCGCGCGAAGTGCCGCTGCACAAAGTCTTCTGCAGTGACTACGACTTCCGGATCCCTGATTATCAGCGCCCCTACGCATGGCAGCCCGAACAGGCCCAGCAGCTCCTCGCCGACCTCGAGGAAGCCCTCCTGAGAGGCGACGGGGAGCCCTATTTCCTGGGCTCTCTGGTACTCGTCAAGGACAGCCGCTCCGCCGGGGCCGACGTCATCGACGGCCAGCAACGTCTGACGACCTTGACCATCCTGCTGGCCGTGCTGCGCGATCTGGCGCAGCAGCCCGACGTGGTGACCAATCTGGTGGCGATGATCTCCGAGCCCGGGAACACGGTCCTCGGGCTGAAGGCCAAACCCCGGCTCACCCTGCGGCCCCGTGATGCCGAGTTCTTCCACCAGCACGTCCAGACCGCCGGTTCCATCAGTACGCTGCTGAAACTGAACCCCCACAACCTCAGGACGGACGCACAGAGGGCTGTCCAGGCGAACGCACTGGCGCTGCACACCACCCTGGCCTCCTGGAGCGACGAGCAACGCCTCTCGCTGTGCAAGCTGATGGGGGTCCAGACCTTCCTCGTCGCGGTCAGTACCCCTGACCTGGACAGCGCCCACCGGATCTTCAGTGTCATGAACTCCCGGGGCCTCGACCTGTCACCTGCCGACATCTTCAAAGCGCAGATCATCGGAGAGATCGACGAGGAGGTCTCGGAGACCTACGCCAGACGGTGGGAAGACTCCGAGGAGAGCCTTGGCCGCGAGGACTTCTCCGACCTCTTCCTCCACATCCGCATGATCTTCTCCGGCGAACGGGCACGGCAGGAACTGCTCAAGGAGTTCCAGAGCCAGGTCCTGGTTCACTACAAGGGCGGACGGGCCAAGGAGTTCGTGGACCAGGTACTCGTTCCCTACGCCGAGGCGTCCGCGGTAATCCGCGACAAGGCGTACGCAGCCGGAGACGGGTCGGATCAGGTCAACCTTTGGTTCCGCAGGCTGCTGTTGCTGGACAACAACGACTGGTGGCCGGCGGCGCTGTGGGCGCTCACGTCCCACGGAGACGATCCGGTGTGGCTGGGTTCGTTCCTCCGATCACTGGAACGTCTCGCGGCAAGCATGTTCGTCCGACGTGTCTACACCACTCCCCGTGTGTTCCGCTTCGCCGAGTTGCTGACCGAGCTGAAGGAGCTGGCCCCAGGCAGGGGCCTCGAAGCCCCGGCCTTCCAACTGACCGAGACCGAACGGGCCGAGACACTGCGCCGGCTCAACGGCGAGGTCTACCACGAGTTGAGGACGCGACGGTACATCCTGCTGCGACTCGACGAGTTGGTGGCCGAGGACGACATCGTGGCGACGTACGACGCTCCGCGCATCACGGTCGAGCACGTGCTCCCCCAGAACCCCGGTCCCCAGTCGCAATGGCGTGCGGACTTCACCCCGGACGAACGTGCACTGTGGACGCACCGACTGGCCAACCTGGTGCTGCTCAGCCGTGCGAAGAACTCCCAGGTCCAGAACCTCGACTTCACCGACAAGAAGGAGCGGTACCTCAAACGGGGCGTCGTCACGTTCCCTCTGACCACACAGGTACTGGGTCAGGACACCTGGACACCGGAGCACCTGGAGAAGCGCCAGGCGGAACTCCTCGGCCTGCTCGCCGAGGAGTGGCGGCTGTAGTGGTGCGGCGAGGGTCAGCCGGCCGCCGTCGCCACGATGGACAAGGCTGACGAGACCAGCGAGACGACTCCCGGTGCACCCCCGCAACGGTCCGAGAGCTGTCGGAGCAGGGAGTGTGCGACGACACGGCCGTCGGGCTCGTCGGGACGCTGCTGCCGGATCGTGGTGAGCAACGCGCGGACCGCGTCGTAGTCGGGGATGTCCGCCCGGGCGCGGGTCAGTGTGGCGTCGAGGGCCGTCAGAATCTGCGCCCACTGAGCCGGGTCGGCGGTCTCGCCGCCCACGTCCACGTGGCTCTGGGACGAGGCGATCGCACCTGGCTGGTTCTGGACCTGCCCCATGAGGCCGCTGTTCACGACTCCCGTGTTCCCCTGCGGCGCCTGGTTGTCACGGCCTCGGCCACGGTCTGCGTTGTTGCCGTTGTTCCTGCCGAACATCAACTCGTCCCTTCTTTGGATGTTGACCGGATATCGGTCTTCGTCATGCTGGAGCGTTCGGCGCCGGGCTGGTTCTGGACGTCACCCATGACGCCCGTATTGATGACCCCGCTGTTCTCCAGGACGTATGTCACCTGCTTCATGTACGCCCCGGTATCGACGTTGTGGTCCGTAAGGAAGGCAAGGACCGACTGGAACACCCGTCGTTGCATCCAGTCGATATATCGGCTGGCGTCGTCGTGCTGGAGCATGTCGTCCATGACGCGGGAGGAATAGACCTCCCGCAGGCTGATCGGCCCCTCACCCGTGTCCACTTCGGGACGGCGCGAACGGAACGGCCGGCGGATCCGATTCAGTAGATCAATGAGGTCGAGTGCGGCGTTGGCAGCCATCCGTGCGTGGACGGCCCAGCCTCCGCGCTCCCCGAGGCGTACGGCCGCTCGCAGAATGGGGTGGATCGGGTTGGTGACATGAGGGCGGACCGTGACCCGCAGGTCATGGTGCTCGTACGCGAAGCTGATGTAGAGCGAGGCGACCAGTTCCCCGTCCCAGGAGACGATGCGGGTGCACAGAAACCTTCGGGCCTCCTTGGTCTCCTTGCTCGCACCGTCTGCACCGGTACCGTCCCGGGCGAGTGTCAGCAGCGAGTCCCACTGTGTTCGGGTGATGTCGGGCCAGCGCTCCGCGGACACCGCCGCCACGTCGAAAACGACCAGGCGGTTCTCGGGGTGGAAGTCGCCCTTCGGGTCGAACGGCTTGCGGAGATCCGCCCCGACGTAGCCGTGGAGGTCGTCCGGAGTGAAAGGGGTGACACCGCCTGCGGCTTCCTGGGATGTGTTGACGAGGTCGTCGACACTGCGGAACAGCTGCCGCACGAGGCGGTCTTCCTCGGACTCCCCGTCGGTGAAGTCCTTCGGTAACGGCGCTGCCACGTCGATGCCGACAGCTGACTCGTTGAAGACGGATCCGGCGCCCAGAAAATGATGTCCGGATTCCTGCCGCCCCGGGGTGCGCAAGGCATACGGCACCACCAGCCCGTCCCGTTGCCGTGGCGCCGCACGCAGCTTGCGGCGGCGGCGCGCCGCCACCCACCAACGGTGGTCGCGCTCGGGGAGGTTGTTCCACGGGGAGGAGCGCATTCTGAACTGAGCGAAGAGGCGGTCGGCGTAGCAGACCGCCCAAGGGGCGGCTATCACCATGAGAAGCACGGCGAGCGGTCCGGTGTTCGTTCGGGCCGCCACGGTCACGGTGCCGACGATCGCCAGGAGCAGGAGCCCTCGGCGTACGTGTGTGAGCAGCTCGGCTCCCGCGGCTGTCTGCAGCACGGGCGTGAGATGGAATCCCTGCGGCGGAACGGGATGACCACGGGCCACGCGCCGGCGGACCCAGCGCACATAGTCGTGGCCCAAAGGCACGCGACACTGTTCATTGACGGGGTGCAGCGGACGAAGTGCTTCTCGTATCCGCTTCTGCCGCGCCGCACGCTTCCTGTTGGTCAGGTAGACCCACGCGAAGATGGGCACCGCGCGTGCGTACGCCCTCGTCAGCCGCTGAACGACTTCGACGTGGTCGTCCCGGGCGTACGCGGCCGCGCACAGCCAATGGGTGACGTCGGAGTGGTCCTGCTCCAGGTCCGGGGCGTCGGCCGAGTCGGGCCCTTCCGGCAGGGGCATGGGCGGAGAATTGTCCGAACTCGATGACCTCTGACGAGGCACTGCCTTCGCCGATGGTTGCGCGCGCTCGAAATCCGCGCCAAGCCCCATTCCTTGCCTCCCCCGTCGCAATGGGTGACAGCGTCGTGTACGGAGGGCCATTTCAGGAAGGGCAGGACTTCCGCTTGAATCAGTTTCCGGCCACCGCTGGTCCAACCGTCAGTGAGCGGGAAGACAGCTGTCCGTCCTCGTCGGCTGTCGATCGCCCGTGCTGATACCCGGGTCGCGCAGGGGAGCAGTGGCCAGCTGTGCGAGGAGACGCCACTGCACGTCGGTGAGGTCCACATGGGGTAGGGGGACGGAGAATTGCATGCTGTCACGCCTAGCACATGGCATCGGCCCGGATCCGGTTGGCCGATGGCAAGCGGCCCCGTGCCCTTTCGGGGCAGTGGATGCTTGGTCAGCCGGCCGTGTCGGCCGCCCCGATCCGGGCGTAGAGCGTGAGGAAGAGTTCGAGTTCTCTCGTCTCCTCGGCGCTCACACGTCCCGAAGCGAGGCGGCCCGGTGCCGCTTGATTGACGCGGTGCAGGTGGCCGGCCTGGTCCAGGTGGTGCCAGAGGAGCCGGAAGGTCTGCTGGTGGTCGTAGAGGCTCGTCTCGTACGACCGCGTGATGACGTGGCGGGCCTGAACCATGAGGGCCTGGAAGGCCTCCTCGTCGCCACAGGCGAGCAGTTGTGTCAGATGGCGGTGGTACACCACCAGTTCCGGCTCATCTCCCGCGTCCATGCGAGCTCACCCCTGGTCGATTCGTTGTTGTTCCGCTGGTCGCCGCAGCGGCGGCAGTCGTGTGTGTGGGGGGGGCAACGGCGCTGGTGCGCCGCCCCGGTCAGCCCGCCTTCTTCCACTCCTGGCAGCGCTTGGTCTGGAAGTACTCCCCCTTGTTGAGCGTCACCCGGCCCGGACCGTCGAGGTTGTTGTTGGCGATGATCGCGTCGAACTCGCCGCTGGCGTCCTTCAGCCGGGCCCAGTAGCAGCCGAACGACCCGTCACCGCCCGCGGTCTTGTACGTCCCCGCCGCGATGTCCTCGCCGACCAGGTACTCCCCGTCCCCGCTGAACGTGCTCGCGGGGCCGGCCTCCTTCGTCTGCTTCGGCTTGGCGGTCACCGTCTTGGTCACGGTCGGCGCAGGAGCAGCCTTGGCGGTCTCGGTCGCGGTCACCGTCGGGACCGGCTTCGCGGAGGCGCCGGTCTTGCTGTCGGCGTCAGCCTCTCCACTGGAGCCGATACCCGCGCCGATGAGAAGGGCGACGCACGCCACCGCGCCGTGTGTGACCCACGCCTTGGCGCGCGAGGGCTTCCGCGGCGACGGGACGGGCGGGACCGGGAGGGCGTGGTGGGGCGTGTTGTACGGTCCGGAGCCCTGGTACTGAGGAGAGTTCATGGCGTGCTCCGAAGTGAGTTTTGTACGAGCTGAGTTGGTTCGGGTAGCCGTGCCGGTCCGGGGTGGGCGAGCCGCTGCTAATGGCCGCGGATCCGGCGTCCCGTTTCGGTCGCGGGGTAGAGGATCGCGTCGGCGACGCGGCCGCCGGAGTCCTTGACGCCGCCGCTGA
>NZ_JAFMPZ010000305.1 GCF_017353455.1 Streptomyces laculatispora | reverse complement strand
TCTGCCCGACCGCCTCGCCGCGCGGCTTGTTCTAGGTGGGCGGCGAGGCGGTCGGGCAGATGAAGGCCGACGGCATCGAGTACGAGGAGCGGATGGAGCTCCTGCAGGACGTCACGTACCCGAAGCCGCTGAGCGAGCTGCTGTGGCACGCGTACGACGTCTACCGCCAGAGCCACCCGTGGGTGGGTGACCACCCGGTATCACCGAAGACGGTGGTCCGCGACATGTACGAACGCGCCATGACGTTCACGGAGTTCACCTCGAACTACGAACTGGCCCGGACCGAGGGCATCGTGCTGCGGTACCTCGCAGGCGCGTACAAGGCGCTGGAGCACACCATCCCGGACGACATCAAGTCCGAGGACCTGGAGGACCTCATCGCCTGGCTCGGCGAGATGGTCCGCCAGGTCGACTCCAGCCTCCTCGACGAGTGGGAGCAGCTCGCCAATCCCGAGGTGGAGACGGCCGAGCAGGCGCAGGAGCGGGCCGACGAGGTCAAGCCGGTCACGGCCAACGCCCGCGCCTTCCGGGTACTCGTCCGCAACGCGATGTTCCGCCGCGTCGAGCTGGCCGCGCTGGACCGGGTCCGCGACCTCGGCGAGCTGGACGGCGGCACGGGCTGGGACGAGGACGCGTGGGGCGAGGCGATGGACGCGTACTGGGACGAGTACGAGGAGCTGGGCACCGGTCCGGACGCCCGCGGGCCGAAGCTGCTGAAGATCGACGAGGACGCCGAGCACGGTCTGTGGCGGGTCCGGCAGACGTTCGCCGACCCGAACGGCGACCACGACTGGGGCATCAGCGCCGAGGTCGATCTCGCCGCGTCCGACGAGGAGGGCCGGGCGGTGCTCCGGGTCACCTCCGTGGGCCAGTTGTGAGCGCGTCCGTACCGACGGCGCCGCCGCGAGAGTGGAGACGAACAGCATGACGAACCCCGCCGAGCGCCTGGTCGACCTGCTCGACCTGGAGCGGATCGAGGTCAACATCTTCCGCGGCCGCAGCCCGCAGGAGTCCCTGCAGCGGGTCTTCGGCGGGCAGGTGGCCGGGCAGGCCCTGGTGGCGGCCGGCCGCACCACCGACGGGGACCGGCCGGTCCATTCGCTGCACGCCTACTTCCTGCGTCCGGGCCGTCCCGGGGTGCCGATCGTCTACGAGGTCGAGCGGGTCAGGGACGGCCGGTCCTTCACCACCCGGCGGGTGACGGCCGTCCAGCAGGGCCGGACCATCTTCAATCTGACGGCGTCCTTCCACCGGCCCGAGGCGGCGGGCATCGAGCACCAGTTGCCGCCGAGGCGCGTGGTCCCGGACCCGGAGGAGCTGCCGACGGTCGCCGAGGAGGTCCGCGACCATCTCGGCGCGCTTCCCGAGGCACTGGAGCGGATGGCGCGGCGCCAGCCGTTCGACATCCGCTACGTCGACCGGCTGCGCTGGACGCGGGAGGAGATCAGGGACGCGGACCCGCGCAGCGCGGTCTGGATGCGTGCGGTCGGCCCACTCGGCGACGATCCGCTCGTCCATACCTGTGCGCTGACGTACGCGAGCGACATGACGCTGCTGGACGCGGTGCGGATCCCGGTGGAGCCGCTGTGGGGGCCGCGTGGCTTCGACATGGCCTCGCTGGACCACGCGATGTGGTTCCACCGTCCGTTCCGGGCCGACGAGTGGTTCCTGTACGACCAGGAGTCGCCGGTGGCGACGGGCGGGCGGGGGCTGGCGCGCGGCCGGATCTACGACCGCGGCGGCAATCTGCTGGTGTCCGTGGTGCAGGAGGGCTTGTTCCGGCGGCTGGAGGAGCAGCCCTCCTGACCGCTCAGGCACCGGAGCCCGCCTGACGGCTCAGGTGCCGGGCAGCGGGTCCTGCTCGACGTCGTGCCGGCGGGTGCGGATATCGGGCGGCGCCGGGTGCAGTTTGGCGTCGCAGGCGGGGCCGAGGCCGGTGCGGCGCGAGGCCGTACCGGTGAGCGGACGCCCGCACAGGCGGCAGCGCACCAGGCGAGGGCCGGTGGCTGCGGCGGTGCCGGGCAGCGGCTCGGCGTCGGTCGCGGGCAGCGGTTCGAGGGACTCCACCCCCCGATCCTCTCAGGATCCCCGGCACTCGCGTCAGGATCCCCGGCACGCGCGCCGTTAGCCCGTACGAGGGATACCGCCGCGTCCGGCGCCCGGTCGGCGCGAGCCCTGCCCGGCACGCCGCGCACCGCCGCGGAAGGTGGTCGCGCGCGGTGTTGCGCGGGCGGCGGCCGCTGTCCGGACGCCGCCAAAGGAGGCGCGGCCATGTCGACCGATCAGGTGCTTGCCGGCCTGGGACTGATCGTGGTGCTCGCGGTCGGTTCGCAGCTGCTGGCCGGCCGGCTGCGGGTTCCGGCGCTGCTGGTCCTGCTGCCGGTCGGCTTCGGCGCCGGAGCGCTGACGGACAACGTCGATCCCGAGCGGCTGCTGGGCGCGGCCTTCTCCCCGCTGGTGTCGCTGGCGGTGGCGGTGATCCTCTACGACGCCGGGCTCGGGCTGGATCTCGGCAGGCTCAAGGGCCACACCCGCCGCGTCGTGGTCCGGCTGCTCTGGATCGGGGCCGTGCTCACCGTGGTGTCCGCCGCGCTGTTCGCCGTACCGGTACTGGACATGTCGATGCCCGCGGCCGTGATGCTCGCGTCGATCCTGGTCGTCTCCGGTCCGACGGTCGTCGGGCCGCTGCTCAGCTTCGTCCGTCCCAGCGAGCGGTTGCAGCGCGTCCTGATCTGGGAGGGCTCCCTGATCGATCCGGTCGGCGGGATCCTGGGGGCGCTGGTCTTCCACGGGGTCCTCGCGGGCGACCGGCCGGGGTTCGCCCGTCAGCTCGGGCAGTTCGCGGCCAGTGCGGCGGTGGGCCTGGCCGGCGGGGCGGCCGGGGCTCTTCTGCTGTGGCTGGTGCTGAGCCGGGTGCGGCTGAGCGAGGAGCTGGGGACGTCGGTGCAACTCGCCGCCGTGATCGGCGTGGCGGCGGCCTGCGACGCGCTGCGCGACGACACGGGGCTGATCTCCGCAGTCGTCATGGGGATGGCCATGGCCAATCTGCCGGGCCTGGACATCCCGGCGCGACGGCCCTTCTTCGACACGCTGGTCTCGCTCACCATCGGCCTGCTCTTCATCTCCATCTCGGCCACGGTCACGCCCGCGTCGCTGCGGCACGTGGTGCTGCCGTCGCTGGCCCTGGTCACACTGCTCGTCCTGGTGACCAGACCCGTGGTCGCGCACCTCGCGACACTGCGGACCGATGTGCCGCGCGGGGAGCGGTGGTTCATCGGCTGGATGGCGCCCCGGGGCATCGTCGCCGCGGCCACCGCCTCCACGTTCTCCGCCACCCTGGTCGACAGGGGCATCGGCGGCGCCGAGCGTATTCTCCCGGCCACCTTCGTGGTGATCGTCGCCACGGTCATGCTGTACGGCCTGACGGCGTTCCCGGTGGCCCGGCGGCTGGGGGTGCTGCGCCCTGCGAGGTCCAGGCCCTTGCTGGTGGGCGGCGCTCCCTGGACGGTCGACCTGGCGTGCGCGCTGCGCTCGGCGGGGCCGGACGTCCTGATGTGGGCGGGCGCCGACCGGGAGCGAGCGCGGATCGAGGAGGCGGGGCTGAAGCTGGCACCCGGTGAGCTGCTCGCATCGGCCACCGGCGCCGGAGCGGAGCTCGAAGGGATCACCGGAGTACTGCTGCTGACCGGCGAGGACGACTTCAACGCGCTCGCGTCGATGACGCTCCGGGAGAGCGTCGAGGGCCAGGTCCACCGCCTCCGGCCCCCGTCGGGGAGCCACGGGGTGGTGGCCCCGTACACGGGTGGTGAGTCGCTGTTCGGTCCCGGGCTCACCGGCCCCGAACTGACCCGCAGATACGAGGCCGGGGCGCGAGTGGTGACCCGGCTCTCCGACGGCGTGGTCCCGGCCGGGCACGAGCTGCTGTTCGTGGTGCGCCCCGACGGACGGCTCACCCCGGTGACCGGCACCCGCACACCCGCGCCGGCCCGCGGCGACACCCTCGTCCTGCTGAGCCCGCCCGGCGGGGTCCGTACGGGCTGAGGGCCGCCGTACCGGGCGCGCCTGCGGAAGAGTCGCCCAACGCCCGCTGCTCCCCGGCCACCCCGCGTCCGTCCGGCGCGCTTCCTGCCGGACGGACGCGGGGCGGTGCCGTCAGGCGTCAGCCCGCGTCCAGGGTCCGGCGCAGAGCGCCCAGATGATGAAGACGTCGATGGCGATGAGCACGATGGACCACAGCGGATAGTGGGGCAGCCACATGAAGTTGGCGAGCGCGCCCAGTCCCGCCACGACGATGCCGACTGCGCGCGCCCATGCGGCTCCGGTGAACAGCGCGAGGCCGGCGAGGATGATGACGATGCCCAGGATGAGGTGGATCCAGCCCCAGCTGGTCAGGTTGAACTGGAAGACGTAGTTGCGGGTGGCGACGAAGACGTCGTCCTTGGCGATGGCGGAGATGCCCTGGAAGATCGCCATGATCCCGCCGAAGATCATCAGGACCGCGGCGAAGACGGTCCATCCCTCCACGAAGGGACGTCGTGAGTCCGGAGCGGTGCTGTGCGCCGCTCGCGGTTGGCTGCCGGTGCCGGCCATATCGGCCTCCTCAGGTAGCAGAGCCAATCGGCAGGGCCAAGCGGGCCCGGCCGGACCTCCCCCAGACCCAAGCGTGGCACGACAGCACCCGACCGGCAGCGCGGCGGATCCGCGGACGGGATCCCGAGCCGGGATTTCTCAAAATGGAGATACGATCTCTTGTGTGAGAGAGATGGAGAGCGCCGGGTCCGACACCGTCGATGCCAGGCTCGCGGCGCGGCTGGCCGAACTCCGCGCCGAGCGCGGCTGGTCTCTGGAGGAGCTGGCGCACCGTGCGGGGGTGAGCCGCTCGACGCTCTCGCGGCTGGAGCGCGGCGAGCTGAGTCCGACCGCCGCCCTGCTCGGCCGGCTGTGCACCGTCCACGGGCGGACCATGTCGCGGCTGCTGCTGGAGGTGGAGGCGGAGCCGCCGCGGCTGGTGCCCGCCGGGCGCCAGCCGGTGTGGCGGGACGAGGAGTCCGGGTTCGTGCGCCGGTCGGTCTCGCCACCTCATGCCGGACTGCGCGCGGAGGTGGTCGAGGGGGTGCTCGACGCGGGCGCCGCGATCGCGTACGAGAACCCGCCCGTCCCCGGCCTGGAGCAGCACATCTGGGTCCTGGAGGGGACGGTCGAGATCACCGTGGACGACACCGTGCACACCGTCCGCACCGGCGACTGCCTGCGCTTCCGGCTCCGCGGCCCCTCGCGTTTCCACTGTCCGGGCCCGGCAAGGGTCCGTTACGCACTGATGATCGTTCTGCCGTGAAAGGACCTGTCGTATGACCGAGATCGTCCCGGTGTCCGCACCCGAACTGGTCACGTACGCCGATGAGCTGGCCGCGCTCCTGGTGGAGACCGTCGACGGCGGATCCTCCGTGGGGTTCCTCGCGCCGCTGGACCGGGGCGCGGCCGCCTGCTGGTGGCGGGAGCGCGCCGCGTCCCTGGCGGCCGGGCACCAGCAGATCTGGATCGCCCGGGACGGTGAGCGGATCGCCGGGACCATCACTCTGGTCCGGGCGCCGCTGCCGAACGCCCGCCATCGCGCGGAGGTCGCCAAGCTGATGGTCCGCCCGTCGGCGCAGGGCCGGGGCCTCGGACGGTCACTGCTGGACGCGGTCGAGCGCTCGGCGGCCGAGGACGGCGTCACGCTGCTCGTCCTGGACACCGAGAGCGGCAGCGCCGCGGAGCGGCTCTACCGCTCGGCGGGCTGGACCGGGTGCGGGTCCGTCCCGGGCTACGCCGCCGATCCGGCGGGCGTCCTCAGGCCGACCACCTACTACTACAAGGCGGTCGGCCCGGCCGGATCCGCGCCGGCTCAGGCGGCTAGCCCGTCGGCGTCCTTGTAGACGACGCCGTCCTTCATCACCACCAGGATGTTCCCGGGATCACCGAGGGCGTGGATGTCGTCGAGCGGGTTGCCGCGGGCTATGACGACGTCGGCGCGCTTGCCGGGCTCCAGGGTGCCGGTCTCGTGGGCGACGCCGAGGAGCTCGGCGGCCTCCGCGGTTCCGGCGCGCAGCGCGCCCATGGGGGTCATGCCGCAGTCCACTGGTGGATGCCCAGGACCTGGAGGTACGACTCGCCTCGTCCCTCCCCCATCTGCGGATCGCCGACCGGGCGGTCGCGCTGCGCGCCGTCAAGCTGATGGGCAGGCTGCTGGATCCGGACGGCCGTGCGATCGGCTTCGTCCCGATGAACCTGTGGGCATAAGTGGGGACCTGTGGGCGTAAGAATGGCTGTGGAAGCCATTTACGAGGAGACCCTCATGACGCTGTACGACATCCCGCTCCACACCCTGACCGGCGAGCCGACCACGCTGGGCGCCTACCGGGGCCAGGCCGTCCTGCTGGTCAACGTTGCCTCCAAGTGCGGGCTGACCCCGCAGTACGCCGGACTGGAGCGGCTCCAGAAGACCTACGGGGACCGGGGGTTCACCGTGCTCGGCGTGCCGTGCAACCAGTTCGCCGGCCAGGAGCCCGGGAGCTCGGAGGAGATCCAGGCGTTCTGCTCCGCGACGTACGGGGTGAGTTTCCCGCTGCTGGAGAAGACGGACGTCAACGGCGCGGGCCGGCATCCGCTCTATGCGGAACTGACCCGGCTCGCGGACGCGGACGGCGAAGCCGGCGACGTCAAGTGGAACTTCGAGAAGTTCCTGGTCTCCCCGGCGGGCGAGCCGGTCGCCCGGCTCCGTCCCGCTACCGACCCGGAGTCCCCGGAGCTCGTCGCGGCCATCGAGGCCCAGCTCCCCGCCTGAACAGAGGCCGTCGGGTGGTCGGCGACGGACGGTCGCCGGTCACCCGACGGCGCTCAGGCGTGGCTGAGCAGGAGCGAGCCCTTGGGGTAGGTGACTCCGCCGTTCACATTCGCCACCTGAATGCTCACCGGTGTGCCTTCCTTGATGTTGCCGCTCTTCCACGGGCTGCAGTAGGGGGAGTTGTGACCGCGCGTGTTCGCGATCCGGTCCCAGGTTCCGTTGCGGCCGATGTCGATCTTCACCTCGATGCCCCAGCCGTCCGCGGTCGTGTCGCAGGCGCGGATCGAGTCGCCCGGGACGCCGTCGTAGGGGTCGGGGTTCCATTCGCCGTACCCGCCGAAGGTCGCCTCGATCGACTTCGGCGCGGCCACGGCCGTGCCCTGCCCGGCGATGACCAGCCCGAACGCGGCGGCGGCAGCGGCAACGACGCGCCCCGCGGTGAACTTCAGCATCGCTCGTTCCCCTCCATCAACCGGTCACGATCTTCACGGGGAACCTACAGGGGAATGGCAGGTCCACACCATCCGCCCAGGCAACGGCCCCGGCCCCTGTTCCTGCCGGTGCGGCAGGAACAGGGGCCGGAGCCGTGCGGGCCGGACCGGGTGTCAGCGGATGGGCATCCCGGACAGCGTGCGGGCGATCACCAGCCGCTGGATCTCGCTCGTGCCCTCGAAGATCGTGTAGATCGCGGCGTCCCGGTGCATCCGCTCCACCGGGTACTCACGGGTGAAGCCGTTGCCGCCGAGGATCTGGATGGCCTGCGCGGTGACCGTCTTGGCGGTCTCGCTCGCGTACAGCTTGGACATGGAGCCCTCGGCGGACTCGAACGGCTTGCCGGCGGCCGCCATCCAGGACGCGCGCCAGACCAGCAGCCGGGCCGCGTCGATCTGCGTGCGCATGTCGGCGAGCTGGAAGGCGATGCCCTGGTTGTCGATGATCGGGCGCCCGAACTGGGTCCGGGTCCTCGCGTAGTCGAGCGCGACCTCGTACGCGGCACGGGCAGTGCCGACCGCCATCGCACCGACGGCCGGGCGGGACGCCTCGAACGTGGCCATCGCGGCGTTCTTCACCCGCTCGCCACCGCCGGAGGCGGCACGCTCGCGGGCCCGCGCGAGGCGCTGGTCGAGCTTCTCCTTGCCGCCGAGCAGGCAGTGGCCCGGGACGCGCACGTCCTCCAGGACGACCTCGGCGGTGTGCGAGGCCCGGATGCCGTGCTTCTTGAACTTCTGGCCCTGGGAGAGCCCGGGGGTGCCCGGCGGCACGATGAAGGAGGCGTGCCCCTTCGAGCCGACCTCCGCGTCGACGACCGCGACCACGACATGGACGTTGGCGATGCCGCCGTTGGTCGCCCAGGTCTTGGTGCCGTTGAGTACCCACTCGTCCTTGGACTGGTCGTACACCGCACGGGTGCGCATCGACGCGACGTCGGAGCCGGCGTCGGGCTCGGAGGAGCAGAAGGCGGCGACCTTCACATCGTTCGCGTCGCCGTACATCTGCGGGATCCAGGTGCCGATCTGCTCCTCGGTGCCGTTGGCGAGGACGCCGACGGCCGCCAGGCCCGTGCCGACGATCGACAGGGCGATGCCCGCGTCGCCCCAGAACAGCTCCTCCATCGCCACCGGGATGCCGAGGCCGGTCGGGTCGAAGAACTGCTGGGCGTAGAAGTCCAGGGAGTAGATGCCGACCTTGGCCGCCTCCTGAATGACGGGCCAGGGCGTTTCCTCACGCTCGTCCCACTCCGAAGCGGCCGGACGGATCACATCCGCGGCGAAGCCGTGAAGCCAGTCACGGACCTGCTTCTGGTCGTCGTTGAGCTCGAGCGTGAACTCGGCCATTTTCCCCTCCACGTACTGCCGTGAAAAAACCATTCGTTACTTGCGGTAACAACAGTCTGTTACCGGCAAGTAGCCTCTGTCAACCGGTCAACGGCAGATCCGCGCACCGCTGGGCAGGGTGTTACGTTGCGCAGGCAGGACGGACAAGCACGGCCAGGGGTGGGAGAAACAGCATGGAGACCACACGACAGGCCGAGCGGCATCGGACCGCGGCCGAGCGCCGCCGCCGCGAGCTGCTCGAGGCCGCCGACCGCGTGGTGCTCAGGGACGGCCCCGGGGCCTCGATGAACGCCATCGCGGCGGAGGCCGGGATCACCAAGCCCATTCTCTACCGGCACTTCGGCGACAAGGGCGGCCTCTACCGCGCCCTGGCCAAGCGGCACACCGACGCGCTGCTCAGCGCACTGCGGGCGGCGCTCGACGCCCCCGCCGAGCGCCGCGCCCGGGTCGAGGCGACACTCGACACCTACCTCGCAGCGATCGAGGCCCGCCCACAGGTCTACCGGTTCCTGATGCACCCGTCCGACGACGCGACGCCCTCCCCCGAGCAGGGCTTCGACGTGGGACGCCACTCGGCCCCGCTGCTGCGCCGCCTCGGCGAGGAGCTCGCCACGGTCATCGCCGAGCGGGTGGACCTGGGGCCGGACGGTGAGGTCATGGCCCGGATCTGGGGCCATGGCATCGTCGGCATGATGCACGCGGCGGGCGACTGGTGGCTGGGCGAACGCCCCTGCGCACGGGCCCAGTTGGTGAGCAGCCTGGCGGATCTGCTGTGGGGCCGGCTCTCCGAGGCGGGCGACCGCCCCGGCGGCCCCGGGTTCTGAACCTCCGGACGCCGCTGCCCGGTCAGCCGGGCCGCCCCCAGGGCGCCCGGCGGGCCGCGCGCAGGGCGCGTGCCCGGCGCAGCCCGGTCAGCCGGTCGGTGTAGACGGCGCCGTCGAGGTGGTCGCACTCGTGCTGGAGGCAGCGGGCGAAGAAGCCGGTGCCGCTGACCCGCACCGGGTCGCCCTCGACGGTGACCCCCTCGACCACCGCGTGGTCGAAGCGGGGCGTGCCGGCCTCGATGCCCGGCAGCGAGAGACAGCCCTCCGGACCCCGCACGGTGATGCCGTCGGCCTCGACGAGCGTGGGGTTGACGAGGTGTCCCAGGTGCCTGACGTCCTCGTCGTCGGGGCAGTCGTAGACGAACACCCGCAGTGGCACGCCGACCTGGTTGGCGGCCAGCCCGACACCCTGCGCCGCGTACATCGTGGCGTACATGTCCTCGACCAGCCGGGCGAGCGAGGGCCCGAAGTCCGTGACCGGGTCGCAGGCCCCGTGCAGCACGGGGTCACCGAGCAGGCTCATGGCCCGGACACGTCCGGAACTGCCGGGGATCGGGCGGTTTCGCATGGCCGCCATCGTACGGTCCGCAAAAGCGCCGAACGCACAGCCGCCGCGATGGGCCCGGGCGGCTCCCTCCTGGCTCCAGGGCCGCAGGAGCGCCTCCCGAGCGAGGCGCAGCCGCCGCACGCGCATCGCACCGAGGCGCAACTGCCCGGCCCGAGGGGGAGGTCCGGTGGAAGCTCTCAGACAGCGGCGTCCCGGTCGGCGCCGGCGAACCGGCCCACGTCTTCTTCACCTCAGGCTCCACCGGCGAGCCGACGGACGACGGCCACGGGCGCCGTCTGTCCGCATCGACAACGGCCGGAAGCGGGTGACCTCGGTCACGCCGTCGTGCCGGGTCGCGGCCCCCACGCCTTCCCGCGCCCCACTGGCGGCGCACGAGCCCCACCGGCATCCCGGCGCGAACCCCGCGCGGCAGGGGGCGGGCACGGGCGGTGAGAGATGACGGCAGTCAGGTCCCCGGCGCCTGGGACACTGTCCGGCATCATGCCGGCACCGGACATGGACGAGGGCCCGGCCGCGAAGGGCCACTCCCCTCTTGAGCTGCGTGTCCGCGCGATTTTCGGCATGGTGGCACTTCACCCGCGCCATATTCCACCGGAACTCCACGTCCCGAGCGGTGCCGCCGTGCCTCCGCCGCGCCGGACATCGATAGGCTGGGCGCGGACCGATGCAAGGAGGATCTAGGACGATGGCAGGCAACACGGAGCCGTTGTCGCCGCGGGCCAAGCTGGCCGTGACGGCGGGCAAGGCCGCTGCGGCGGTGTCGCGGGTAGCCGGGCGGGGCAGCGGATCGGTGATCGGCGGCCGGGTGGCGCTCAAGCTCGACCCCGACCTGCTCGGGCGGCTGGCACAGCACCTGGACGTGATCCTGGTGTCGGCGACGAACGGCAAGACGACCACGACCCGGCTGATCGCCGAGGCACTGCGGGCCGCGGGCCCGGTCGTGTCGAACGCGCTCGGCGCCAACATGCCCGCGGGCATCACCTCGGCCCTGGCCGGCGGCTCGGACGCGCAGTACGGCGTGATCGAGGTGGACGAGAAGTACCTCGCCGGGGTCGCCCGCGACACGACGCCCAAGGTGATCGCGCTGCTCAACCTCTCCCGCGACCAGCTGGACCGGGCCGCGGAGACCCGGATGCTCGCCGAGAAGTGGCGCGAGGGGCTGTCCGGCTCGAAGGCCGTGATCATCGCCAACGCCGACGACCCGTTGATCGTCTGGGCCGCTTCCTCCTCCCCCAACGTGGTGTGGGTCGCGGCCGGACAGGCATGGAAGGACGACGCCTGGTCCTGCCCGTCCTGCGGCGGTGTGATGCAGCGCCCCGGCGACGACTGGTTCTGCGGCGAGTGCGGTTTCCGCCGCCCGCCGCCCAGCTGGGTGCTGCACGGTGACTACGTGCTGGACCCGCACGGTTCGGCCTGGCCGATCCACCTCCAGCTGCCCGGCCGCGCCAACAAGGCCAACGCCACCAGTTCGGCCGCCGTGGCAGCCGTCTTCGGTGTGCCGCCCCAGGTCGCCCTGGAGCGGATGTACCACGTGCAGGCCGTCGCCGGCCGCTACGACGTGGTCACCTTCCTCAACCGGGAGCTGCGGCTGCTGCTGGCGAAGAACCCGGCGGGCTGGCTGGAGACCTTCTCGCTGATCGACCCGCCGCCCACCCCGGTGATCCTTTCCGTCAACGCCCGTGGCGCCGACGGCACGGACACCTCCTGGCTGTGGGACGTGGACTACACCCAGCTCGCGGGTCACCCGATCTTCGTGCTCGGCGACCGCAAGCTGGACCTCGCGGTCCGGCTCGAAGTGGCCGGTCTCGACTTCCGGGTCTGCGAGAACCTCGACGAGGCCGTGCAGCAGTCACCGCCCGGCCGTATCGAGGTCATCGCCAACTACACCGCCTTCCAGGATCTGCGCCGTCGTGTCGGCAACTGACCCCGGCCCCGGCCCCCTCCGGAGAGGACGAAGCATGAGCAACAACAGCCTGCGGCTGGTGTGGGTCTACCCGGACCTGCTGAGCACCTACGGCGACCAGGGCAACGCGCTGGTGGTGGAGCGCCGGGCCCGTCAGCGCGGTCTCGATGTGTCACGCGTCGACGTGCGCAGCGACCAGCCGGTTCCCACGTCGGGCGACATCTATCTGATCGGCGGCGGTGAGGACCGTCCGCAGCGGCTCGCCGCGGAGCGGCTGCGCCGCGACGGCGGTCTCAGCCGGGCCGCGTCCAACGGCGCGATCATCTTCTCGGTCTGCGCCGGCTACCAGATCCTCGGGCACGAGTTCGTCAACGACCTCGGTGAGCGCGAGCAGGGTCTCGGGCTGCTCGACGTGGTCTCCACCCGCGGCGAGGGCGACCGGTGCGTGGGCGACGTGCTCGGGGACATCGACCCGCACCTCGGGCTGCCGCCGCTGACCGGTTTCGAGAACCACCAGGGCGTCACCCATCTCGGCCCGACGGCGCGCCCGTTCGCCCGGGTGCAGTTCGGCCGGGGCAACGGCACCGGTGACGGCACCGAGGGCGCGTACAACGACACCGTTTTCGGTACGTACATGCACGGGCCCGTGATGGCGCGCAACCCGCTGATCGCGGACCTGCTGCTGAAGCTGGCGCTCGATGTGAACGCGTTGCCGCCGACCGATGACCGCTGGTACGAGGCGCTGCGCGCCGAGCGGATCGCGTCGGCCACGCAGCCCGTCTGATGAGGGGAAATTCGCTCAGCTGAGCGGAGTCCAGCAGGCGGACGCCCGGTTCGGTCCCGCCACCCTGCGCCGGTAGGGTGGCGGGATTCCAGCCGGACGACGTGGTCCGGTCGTCGGCCCACGTTGCAAAGGTTTCCCGGGCAATGCGAATTGGTGTGCTCACCTCCGGCGGCGACTGCCCCGGCCTCAATGCGGTCATCCGTTCCGTCGTCCACCGTGCGGTGGTCGACCACGGTGACGAGGTCATCGGCTTCCACGACGGGTGGCGGGGCCTCCTGGAGTGCGACTACCGCAAGCTCGACCTCGACGCGGTCGGCGGCATCCTCGCCCGCGGCGGCACGATCCTCGGCTCCTCCCGGGTCCAGCCCGCGCACCTGCGCGGTGGCGTGGAGCAGGCCAGGGGCCACGTGGCCGACCTCGGTCTCGACGCGATCATCCCGATCGGCGGCGAGGGCACCCTCAAGGCGGCCAGCCTGCTGTCCGAGGCGGGGCTGCCGATCGTCGGCGTACCGAAGACGATCGACAACGACATCGCCTCCACCGACGTGACCTTCGGCTTCGACACCGCCGTGGGCGTGGCCACCGAGGCCCTCGACCGGCTGAAGACCACCGCCGAGTCCCACCAGCGGGTCATGATCGTCGAGGTCATGGGCCGTCACACCGGCTGGATCGCCCTGCACTCGGGCATGGCGGCCGGCGCGCACGCCATCGTCGTCCCCGAGCGCCCCTTCGACATCGACGAGCTGACCGAGCTGGTCGGCCGGCGCTTCTCGGCCGGCAAGAAGTTCGCGATCGTCGTGGTGGCCGAGGGCGCGAAGCCGCGTGCGGGCTCCATGGAGTTCGAGTCGGGCGTCAAGGACGTCTACGGTCACGAGCGCTTCGCGGGCGTGGCCACCCAGCTCTCCATCGAGCTGGAGCAGCGCCTCGGCAAGGAGGCCCGCCCGGTGATCCTCGGCCATGTGCAGCGCGGCGGAACGCCGACCGCGTACGACCGGGTCCTCGCGACCCGCTTCGGCTGGCACGCGGTGGAGGCGGCACACCGCGGCGAGTTCGGCATGATGACGGCGCTGCGTGGCACGGACATCACCATGGTCCCGCTCGCGGACGCGGTGGAGACCCTGAAGACGGTCCCGGCCGAGCGGTACGCGGAGGCCGAGTGCGTGCTCTGAGCGACACCATCACCTGAGGACTGCCCCCGGCCGCAACCGCGGCCGGGGGCAGTTCTACTCTGGTCGGGACAACCGGCACGAAACGGGGACGTCCCGGCGTTCCCATCAGGAGTGAACAGATGGATCACAGCGGGCACGGCATGAACATGGATCTGCCGCCGTTCACGCTGGGACGCGGGCTGCAGTTCTCCGCGGACCCGATCTTCCTGATCGGCTGCGTGCTCGCCGTGGCCCTGTACGGATACGCGGTGGTGCGGCTGCGCAGGCGCGGGGACGGGTGGCCGGTCAACCGGACCGTCTTCTTCGTCATCGGCGTGCTGAGCATCGCCCTGGTGATGTGTACCAAGCTCAACGACTACGGCATGGTCATGTTCAGCGTGCACATGGTGCAGCACATGGTGATCAGCATGCTGTCACCGATCCTGCTGCTGCTGGGCGCACCCGTGACGCTCGCGCTGCGTGCGCTGCCGGTCGCGGCGCGTGGCAGCAAGGGTCCGCGCGAGCTGCTGCTGATGCTGCTGCACAGCCGGTACATGAAGATCATCACGCATCCGGTGTTCACCATCCCGCTCTTCATCGCCAGCCTGTACGGCCTGTACTTCACCCCGCTCTTCGACTACCTGATGGGCTCGACGGCCGGGCACCTCGCGATGATGCTGCACTTCCTCGGGGTCGGCCTGGTCTTCTTCTGGCCGATCATGGGCATCGACCCGGGGCCGCACCGCCCGGGATACCTGCTGCGGATGCTGGAGCTGTTCGCCGGGATGCCGTTCCACGCGTTCTTCGGCATCGCGCTGATGATGGCCTCGCAGCCCATGGTCGAGGTCTACAAGAACCCGTCGGCCTCCCTCGGCATCGATGCCCTGTCCGACCAGAACGCGGCGGGCGGGATCGCCTGGGCGTTCAGCGAGATCCCCTCGGTGCTGGTGCTGCTCGCCCTGGTTTTCCAGTGGTACCGCTCGGATCAGCGGACCGCGAAGCGCTCGGACCGGGCCGCGGACCGCGACGGGGACCAGGAGCTTCACGCGTACAACGCCTATCTCGCCTCGTTGCAGGCGCGCGGACGGTAGCGGTGGACATGCCTTCGGGGTGACGATGGCAGTCACGGCCGCGCGGCCGACGAGGAGCGTGCGCGCATGTCCGGATCCACGAAGACCATGGGAGTGCTCACCGTAGGGGCGCTGGTGGCGGTCACCGGCTACACCGTGGCGCTGGGGAGCAACGGCTGGCTCTGGTTCGGCTGGGTGGTGCTGGGGCTGATCACGATCGGAATGGTGGCCACCCGCGAGACCTGAGCCGGGTGGGGACCGGCTCTCTCGCCGGGCGGGCTCAGAAGCGGAACACCGGGCCGGTGGCCGCGTCCAGCACGCAGGCGTTGGGGAACGTGTGCCGCCAGGTGACGGCGTCGCCCTGTCGGGCACCCTCGGCGGTGACGGTCACCGGGGCGTATGCGTAGGTGCACGGATGCGGATCACCGGCGAGGGCGTCGAAATCGCCGTCCGCCTCGTCGAGCGCCGCGCAGGCTCCGGCGGCGTCGGGGTGCCGGTCGTCGGGACGTGGGGGGCAGTGCAGGACGACCCCGCGGATCCAGGTGTTCTCGCTGCCGGAAACGGTCAGGAGGATTCCCCGGTCCGGTGCCGGGGGCGGTGCGGCCACCGCGGGCGCGGCCGCACCGAGGGGCAGCAGGGCGGCGGTGGCAAGGACGGCGC
>NZ_JAFMPZ010000608.1 GCF_017353455.1 Streptomyces laculatispora | reverse complement strand
CCCCCAGCCCCACCCCCACCTATTCGGGCAACAACGCGGCGACCGACCTGTGCAAGCAGTAAAGCAATTGCCAAGCGGACATCAACGTTCGGCGTGCAATGGGAAGAATGCCCGCTTGTAAGGGGCGTGGAATGTGTCACGCCCATCGCTCGGCGCCGAACTGGACGGATAGTGTGACGCGATCCGGTTGCTACCGGCCCTCGGGCCGAGCACTTCCGGAGCGAAAGATTGAGCGCCTTATCGGGGGAGGCGCCTCGCGTGGCACCGACGGAGGACTCAAGCAACCGTGGATGCACAAAGCCGTGGGCGGGCGGAAAACATCGATCCCGCAGACCAATGGGTCCTCAACCCGGACACCGGCGACTACGAACTGCGACTGAACCAATCCGGAGGGGATTCGGGCGGCAGCCCGAGCACTTCGGCCCCGCGCGGCTCCCGGCGCAGAGACGCCGTCCGCGAGGACGGCGGCCGGCGCCGGGACTCCCCGCGCGACGGCGCCGGACGTGGTGCCGGTCCGAGCCGTGAAGTGCCCAGGCAGGGCGGTCGCCGTTCGGCCCGCGGCCAGGAGGGCCCGGGTTCGGGCTCGTCCTCGAACGAGAACAGCGCCGGCCGCCGCAAGCGCAAGGCCCCGAAGGCACGCCGCAAGAAGGCGCTGCTCTGGACGGGCGGCGTGATGGCGTTCCTGCTCGTCGGTGTCTCGGTCGGCGGTTACGCGCTGTACCAGCACTTCAACGGCAATCTGAACTCCGTGGACATCGGCGACGCCGGCAACAAGGACGTCGTCACCGCCAACGCGCCCCTGAACATATTGGTCATCGGTACGGACAAGCGCACCGGCAAGGGCAATGAGGGCTACGGCGACAAGGGCAGTACCGGCCACGCCGACACCAACATCCTGTTCCACGTCTCCAAGGACCGCACCAACGCCACCGCGCTGAGCATCCCCCGCGACCTCATCACCGACATCCCGGACTGCACGGCCAAGCAGCCGGACAACTCGGAGAAGGCCATCCCGGGCACCCAGAACATCCGGTTCAACGTCAGCCTCGGCCAGGAGGGCCGTGACCCGGGCTGCACGATGGAAACCGTCAAGCAGATCACCGGCCTGAAGGTCGACCACTTCATGATGGTCGACTTCAACGCGGTCAAGGAACTGTCCACGGCGGTCGGCGGCGTCAAGGTCTGCCTCGCCAGGGCGGTCAAGGACAAGGACTCCCACCTCGACCTGCCGGAGGGCCCGAGCAAGATCCAGGGCGAGCAGGCGCTGGCCTTCGTACGGACCCGGCACAGCTTCGGCAATCAGAGCGACCTGGACCGGATCAAGGTCCAGCAGCAGTTCATCGGATCGATGATCCGGCAGATGAAGTCGGACGACACCCTGACCAGCCCGACGAAGCTGTTCAAGCTGGCGGACGCGGCCACGAAGGCCCTGACGGTCGACAAGGCCATCGGCTCCGTGCCGAAGCTGACCACGCTCGCCAAGGAACTCACCAAGATCGACACGAAGAACATCTCGTTCGTCACGCTGCCAGTGATCGACAACCCGGCCGAGCCCAAGCCGATCACGGTGGTCCTGGACCCGGTGAAGGCGCCCCAGCTGTTCTCGATGATGCGGGCGGACACCTCACTGACCGAGGTGGCCGCGCAGAAGAAGGCGGCCAAGAGCAAGCAGGACGCGCTCCTCAAGGGCACCAAGGCCGCCGCCGCCGACGTGCGCGTCGATGTCTACAACGGCGGCAAGATCGCCGGCGGGGCCCAGCAGACCGTGACCTGGCTGCAGAACACCAAGGGCGTCCTCAAGTCCACGAACAAGGCCAACGCCCCGGCGAAGGCCGCCAAGACGACGCTGGAGTACGCGCCGAACCAGGCCGACCAGGCCCGCGCACTCGCCGAGATGATGGGGCTCCCCGGATCGGCGCTCAAGAAGGGCACCACCGATGCCGAGGGCCTGCAGGCGATGGTGCTGACGCTCGGGGCGGACTTCGAGGGGGCGGGCACCCCGATCACCGGTCCGGCCAAGATCGACATTCCGAAGGCCAGTGCCGACAAGGCAGAGTGCGCCAAGTGACACCGGGTCACCGCGCGATATCGCGAGTCTGAGCAGCAGGGGGGTCCCGGTGGGACGGAACAGCACACCAGAGGAGGGAACGCGACCACGGGTCCGGCATGCCGGTCAACTCGGCTGGGACGACGGCCTCTACGAAAAGGGCGGTACGGGCACTCGGGCGGCTTCCGGCGATCCCGCCGATGACGGCGGTGACAGCGATACGCGCCACCGGCGCGGCAAGTCGGCCAATCGTGCCAAGAAGTCCCGCAGGCGGCGCGTGTACCGCTGGACAGCGCTCACGCTGGCGGTGTTGATACTCGGGACGGCCGGCGCCGGATACCTCTACTACCAGCACCTCAACAGCAACATCCGCAGCAGCGAGCGCAGCAGTGGTGACAGCGGCGTCAAGGAGGCCCCGCCCAACTCCCTCGGCGAGACCCCCCTCAACATCCTGCTGATCGGCTCGGACAGCCGCAACAGCGCGGCGAACGTGAAGCTCGGCGGCAGCCGGGACACCGTCGGTGACAAGCCGCGGGCGGACGTCCAGATGCTGCTGCACATCTCGGCGGACCGGAAGAGCGCCTCGATGGTCAGCATTCCGCGCGACACCATCCTCCACATCCCCGAGTGCAAGGACTCCAAGACCGGTGAGGTGTTCGCCTCCAGCGACAACAAGCCGATCAACGAGTCGCTCCAGCGCGGCGGTCCCGGCTGCACCCTCACCACCTGGGAGAAGCTGACCGGGGTCTACATCAATCACTGGATGATGATCGACTTCGCCGGTGTGGTGGCGATGGCGGACTCGATCGGTGGCGTCGACGTCTGTGTGAAGACGGGCGTGTGGGACCGGCCCACCCGGATGGTTCCCGGCGGCTCCGGCCTCAAGCTGCCCGCCGGTACGAGGCCCGTCAAGGGTGAGGACGCGCTGAAGTGGCTGCGCACCCGGCACGCGTTCGGCAATGACCAGAACCGGGCCCGCGCACAGCACATGTACATGAACTCGATGCTCCGCACGCTCAAGGAGCAGAACGTGTGGTCCGACGCCGGCCGGCTGATGAATCTGGCCGAGACGGCCACCAAGGCGCTCCGGGTCTCCGACGAGATCGGCACGGTGAAGAAGCTGTTCGATCTGTCGATGCAGCTCAAGAACGTGCCGCTCAACCGCATCACGATGACGACGATCCCGACGGTCGAGTGGTCGCAGGACAGGGACCGGCTCGTTCCCGTCGAGAAGTCCGCCGACACGATGTGGCAGATGCTCCGTGACGACGTGGCCTTCGACAAGAACGGCAAGTCCGGCGCGAAGGCGTCGGCCTCCGCGAAGCCGACGGGTCCGCCCGCTTCGGCGCCCAAGACCCTCGGCCTGAGCGTGGTCAACGGCACGGGCTCCGGCCAGGCGCCCGTGTCCGGCCGGGCCCGGACCGTCACCGAGACCTTGCAGGGCAAGGGCTTCAGCCAGGCCGCCGCCTCGCAGACCACGGCGCCGCGCAAGGACACGGTGGTTCTGTATCCGCAGGAGGACGGCGAGCAGGGCAAGTCCGACGCGCTGTCCGTGGCCAAGGCACTCGGACTGCCGACGACAGCGGTCAAGGCCGACCCGCAGGCGGGCGGGCTGACCGTGGTCATCGGCGCGGACTGGCGCGACGGGACCGCGTACAAGAATCCGGCGGCGAAGGCGGGCGATCTCCCGGACGGCGCCGACGACCTCAACGCCGCCGACAAGGACGACTGCATGGACGTCTACTCGGTCTACCGGTGGGACGGCGAGAGCTGACGCTTCCTCGACGCAGGTGATGGCCGGGCCCCGGGGGCCCGGCCATCGCCGTTTCCCCCCACCCGGCATCCGCTCGCGACCGCACGCACAGGTGGAACACCTCCGGCCGCGAACACCGCCCGGGCCTACACCTGCGGCAAGCACGAGGCGGCTGATCCCGCACGGCTGAGGCCGCCCCGCGCACGGTGCGCCGGGCGGCCTCAGCCGTTCTCCGCGGACGTGGTCAGACGTGCTGCGATCCGCTCTGCACCGCCGGGCGGCGGCTGGCGATGACCTTCCTCGCCAGCGAGCGCGGACTGGTCAGGAAGCCGTACCCCCACGACATGTGCATGGTCGCCAGCGCCACCGGGATCAGCGCCCGCGCCTTCAGCGGCAGTCCCTTGCCGGCCGGGAGCGATCCGGCGACGATGGCCGCGACGTATCCGGCCGGGACGACCAGTGCCCACGGGGTGACGGCGGCGCCGACGACGATGCCCGCCGCGATCGCGACGACGGCGGTCGGCGGGGCCAGGTAGCGCAGGTTGATCGAGCCGGAGTGGTAGCGGGCCACGACGTGGCGCCAGCGGCCGTAGTCCTTGT
This sequence comes from Streptomyces laculatispora, assembly GCF_017353455.1. GTDB lineage: Bacteria > Actinomycetota > Actinomycetes > Streptomycetales > Streptomycetaceae > Streptomyces > Streptomyces laculatispora. Next base: position 4,453 of record NZ_JAFMPZ010000608.1, on the reverse strand, counting down.
ACTGCTTGGCGAGGGCCCGGACCGAGGGCCGGGGGCGGTACTGCACCCGCAGCTCGGGCGAGAACCAGATCAGGCCGCCGGCCTCCCGGATGCGGAAGTTCAGCTCCCAGTCCTGGGCACGGATGAACTCGATGTTGTACCCGTCGGCCTTCTCCAGGGCCTCCCGGCGGAAGACGCCCAGGAACACGGTCTCGGCCGGTCCCGCCTGGCCGCCGGTGTGGAAGGCCGCGTTGCCGACACCGATCTTCGACGTCATGGCCGCGGCGACGGCGTCCTCCCAGGCGTTCTCGCCCTCGGCCTGCATGATGCCGCCGACGTTCTGCGCGCCCGTCTCCTCCAGGAGCCGGACGGCGGTCGCGATGTAGTTCGGCGAGAGCATTCCGTGGCCGTCGACGCGCACCACGACCGGATGGCTGGAGGCCTTGATCGCGGCGTTGAGCGCGGCGGGGGTGCGGCCAGTCGGATTCGGCACGGTGTGGACCCGGGGGTCCTCCGCGACCAGTTCGGCGGCGATCTCGTCGGTACGGTCCGTGGACGGGCCGAGTGCGATCACCACCTCCATCTCACCGGTGTACTCCTGCTCCAGGATGTGCCGGACGGAGTTCCTGAGATGGCGCTCCTCATCAAGCACCGGCATGATCACGGAGACGGCGGGGTGCTGCGCGGCAGACATGTGGTCCTCGGGGGGTCCTCGGGGGCGCCGGGGGTCCGAACCCCACCAGGCGGCGTCATTCGGCCGCCACGTTACCGCGAATGGGGGAACCCGGTGCGCGCCGCCGGGGTCGCGGGCCGGGATGCAGATCGTATGGGCCTACCGTGCGACAGATTCCCCTTGCACCGCGGAGGTGTCCCCCCGTGCCCACGCCGCACCGCTCCACCCGCCCGCCGCGGCCCCACGCCGCTCCCCCGCAGCGCAGGCGGCCCAGAAAGCAGGACGAGAGACCGCACTGGGGCATGCGGATGGTGACCGGACTGTCCGTACTGGTCCTCGGGGCCGGTGGCATCGGTCATGCCGTCGTGACCAACCTGGAGACCGGGATCGACCGGATCGACCCGTTCAAGGACATGAAGAACCGGCCCGCGGGCGGTCACGGCATGAATCTGCTGCTGGTCGGCACCGACGGCCGCGACAAGATCACCGAGGAGGAGAAGGCGAAGTACCGGCTGGGCGGTGCGCCCTGCCACTGCACCGACACGGTCATGCTGGTGCACCTGTCGGCGGACAAGCGGCGCGCCAGCGTCGTCAGCCTGCCGCGCGACAGCTACGCCGAGATCCCCGAGCACCGGGACCAGACCACCGGCAAGGAGCACGCGGCCCACCCGCTGAAGCTGAACGCCGCCTATGCCGAGGGCGGGCCCGGTCTGACCGTGCGGACCGTCGAGCACATGACGGGCGTCAAGGTCGACCACTATCTGGAGGTCGACTTCACCAGCTTCATGACGACGGTCGACGCCCTGGGCGGGGTGAAGATCTGCACCACCCGGCCGATGAAGGACTCCTACACCGGTCTCGACCTCCCGCCGGGCACCCACGAGCTGGACGGTGGCCAGGCGCTCCAGTACGTACGTTCCCGGCACATCGACGGCGCCGCCGACCTGGGCCGGATGCAGCGCCAGCAGAAGTTCCTCGCCTCGCTGATCAAACAGGCGACCAGCAGCGGGGTGCTGCTGAACCCGGTGAGGTTCCGCGAGGTCGCCTCGACGATGCTGAAGTCGGTACGGGCCGACGAGGGCTTCGGTACAGAGCAGATGCTGGACCTCGGGCAGGCGATGCGGGGGTTCTCCGCCGCCTCGTCCGAATTCACCTCGGTGCCGATGGGCGATGTCGCCTACCAGGTCAAGGGCATCGGCTCGACGGTGAAATGGGACCCGAAGAAGTCGAAGCAGCTGTTCCAGGCACTGCGCGAGGACATGCCGCTCACGGTGAAGCGGCCCGAGCAGCCGCACGCGAAGAGGGTGGACGTGCCGCCGCAGCAGGTCCGGGTCCAGGTCTACAACGGGACCCCGAAGGACGGCCTCGGCGGCACGGTCGACACCGCGCTGCACGGCACCGGCTTCGACACCACCAGGGCCCCGCTCACCGGGGAGCAGCGCGATCTCAAGCACACCCTGGTCACGTACGACCCCCGCTGGGACCGGTCCGCGAAGTCACTGGCGGCGGCGCTTCCGGGAGCGGAGCTGAAGGCGGTGAAGGGCCAGGGCCCCATGATGAAGGTGATCGCGGGCGCGGACTACGCCAAGGTGGAGCGGGTCCGGGCCGAGGAGCCCGACCCGAGCAGGTTCGGCGCGGTCACGGGCGACCAGGTGGTCTGCCCGTAACCGCCGGGAGGGCGTGCGGCCTCAGTCCTCGATGCCGTCGGCGGCGCGCTTCTCGCGCAGTTCCCTGATCGCGCGGCGCCGGGCCAGCCGGTGCGTGCGGCGGATCTGCGCCTCCTGGTAGCGCCGGTTGTCGCGCTCGGTCTCCGGGAGCACCGGCGGTACGGCGCGGGGGCGGCCGTCCGCGTCGACCGCCGCGAACACCAGGTACGCGCTGCCCACCTGCTGGGCCGGGGTCGATTCGTTCCACCGTTCGGCCATGACCCGGACACCGACCTCCATCGAGGAGCGGCCGGTCCAGTTCACCTGGGCACGGACGTGAACGAGATCACCCACGCGGACCGGCTCCAGGAAGACCATCTCGTCCATCGAGGCCGTCACCGCGGGACCGCCGGAGTGCCGGCCGGCCACCGCGCCCGCCGCGTCGTCGACCAGCTTCATGATCACGCCGCCGTGCACCGTGCCCAGCAGATTGGTGTCGCTGCCGGTCATGATGTGGCTGAGGGTGGTCCGGGAAGCCGCGGTCGGCTTGCCCGGAATGTCGCCCTCCGGGCGCGGGGCCTGATCTGTCATGCCCTCTACCTTATGCGGGGGCTCCGAGCCCGTCGCAATGCATCAGCTTCGCAACAGCCCAGGTCCGATTTCACTTACACCCTGTAATAGCAGTGGGCCCGCCCTGCACACTGGACCGCATGAGCGATTGGCCCGAGGGCCGGAACAACGACAACCGCGGCGGCAACCGCTACGGACAGGGAAGCGCGAGCGACCGGCCCGAGAGCGCCCGCGCGATGCCGCATGTCCAGCGCCCCGTCCCGCCCCAGCAGCCCGCCCCGCCGCAGCGGCGCCCGGCACCGCCGAGGCAGCCGCAGGTACCGCAGCAGTCCGGCGGCTACGACGACGGCTCGCAGTACGACAGCGGCTTCAACACGGGCCAGGTCTACGGCGGCGGCAACGGCGGCCGCCGCGGTGGTGGGGGTCACGGCGGCGGACCGGGTGACGGCGGGTACGTCCAGGGACGGCCGGCGGCCGCACCGGACTGGCGCCGCCGGATCAAGATCGGCGCACTGGTCCTCGTGGTCGTGGTGCTCGGCGTATCCATCGGCACGTACTTCTGGGCCGACTCCAAGCTGAAGCGCGACGTCGACCTCTCCAAGGTGATCGAGCGGCCGAAGTCGGGCGACGGCACGAACTACCTGATCGTCGGGTCGGACAGCCGCGAGGGCATGACGGCCGAGGACAAGAAGAAGCTCCACACCGGCTCCGCCGAGGGCAAGCGGACCGACTCGATGATGATCCTGCACGACGGCGGCGACGGCCCGACGCTGGTCTCGCTGCCGCGTGACTCGAACGTCGAGATCCCCTCGTACAAGGGCTCGGACTCGGGGAAGCTCTACCCGGCCCGCGGCCGCTTCACCAAGCTGAACGCCGCGTACGCCGAGGACGGGCCCGAACTGCTTGTCCGTACCGTCGAGTTCAACACCGGGCTGCACATCGACCACTACGTCGAGATCGGCTTCGGCGGCTTCGCCAAGATCGTGGACGCGATCGGCGGGGTGGAGCTCGACATCCCGAAGGCGTTCAAGGACAAGAACTCGGGCGCCGACTTCAAGGCGGGCAAGCAGACGCTGAACGGCGAACAGTCCCTCGCCTTCGTCCGGACCCGGTACGCCTTCGCGGGCAGCGACCTGGACCGTACGAAGAACCAGCAGAAGTTCCTCGCGGCGCTGGCGAGCCAGACGGCGACCGCGTCGACGATCCTCAACCCGTTCAAGCTGTACCCGACGATGGGTGCGGGTCTGGACACCCTCGTCGTCGACAAGGACATGTCGCTCTGGTCCCTGAGCCAGATGTTCTTCGCCATGAAGGGCGTCACGGGCGGTGACGGCACGTCGATGAACATGCCGATCTCCGGCTCCACGGGCGGCAACCTGGTCTGGGACAAGGCCAAGGTCAAGCAGCTGGTCGAGCAGCTCAACAACAACGAGAAGGTCACGGTCACCAGCAAGTGACGGCAGCGTGCGAGGGGGTCGGACGGTTCACCGTCCTGCCCCCTCGTATGTGCGGCCACCCGTCCGCCCGCAGGACCCGTCGCCTGCCCGCCCCCTGGCAGTCAGCCGCCGCTAGGGCCTCTCGTTTG
>NZ_JAFMPZ010000304.1 GCF_017353455.1 Streptomyces laculatispora | reverse complement strand
GGGCTCACGAACTGACCGAACTCAGCTACCGCGCCGAGCTGCTGACCTCCGAGCTGACCACCAACTCCGTGCGCCACGCCCAGGGTCACGCCGGGGTGCGGCTCCAGTGGCGGCATCCGGTGCTCAGGGTCAGTGTCTGGGACCTGAGCCCGGACCTTCCCAAGCCCTACAGGCCGGCCGTCGGTGCTGAGGCCGAAGCCGGTCGGGGCATGGCCATCCTCGAACTCGTCGCCGACCGCTGGGGCGGATGTGCCATAGGGGAAGGGGAGTTGGGCTCGGGCGGCAAGACCATCTGGTTCGAGCTGGCGCTCGCGACCTGACCGCCGCCTCCATACGCCCCGCTCGGCTCTCGGCGCCCTTCGTCCCCTGGCCTGTCCCGTAGCGCGCCGCCTGTGCGTGCATGGTTCGGCTCGGGCCCCGGTGGCGACCGGCGTCATGCGAACCGACGGCCCTGCCTGTATCCGGGCAAGCGGCATGGTTTATTCCGTCACCGGCGGGCGGAATATCGCATACATGTCAAAACCTCTGCGTTGGGTGGCCGTCCTTGCCTTAGTGATCTGGAGCGTGTTCGCGTTTCAGTGGATGGATAAAGGGTGCAACGTCGTGCAGGCGTACAAGGCGGTCTTCACGTACGGAACACCGGAGGGGTTGGAGTTCCTACCGGCGTGCAACACCTGAGCGAGATCATGGTCTGACGCGAGTGGCGCGGCAGGCATCGATCTGCCGCCACTTCCCTCCCCGCGGCACTGTCTCGCCCCCGCCCTCCACCCCTGGTCGATCCGGCGCCCGCCGGTAGAGTTCCGCGTACACCCATACGGGTGCGGGTGGGACGTACGGTGACGGGCGCGCGGGGAGACCAGGCATGGGGCAGCCGGAGTACGACAGGACCGAGAAGCCGCTGACCAGGCAGCTGACCGCCATGGGGTGGACGCACCTCGCAGGCGGCCAGCCGCACGGCACGGTCACGGAGCCCGGCCCTTCCGGGCGGACGAGCTTCGAGCAGGTCGTCTACGCGCAACGTTTCCGGGACGCCGTGGCTCGGATCAACCCAGGCCCGCACGGCAACACCTGGCTGTCCGACGCCCAGCTGGATCACCTCCTTGCCCGGGTCCGGGGCAAGGCGCCGGGATTCGGAAGCCCGGGAAGGGGTGTTGCGGGCAACCTGGACGCGACCGAGCTCCTGCGCAAGGGGATCAACTCCCGCACCGTCCCCGGCTGGACCAAAGGCAAGCCCGAGCACATCAAGCTCGTCGACTGGGACGGCGAGTTCGAGCACGGCAACGACTTCCTGGCCGTCTCGCAGTTTCGGGTGGAGCGCAAGGACGCCGAACCCGTCATCCCGGACATCGTCCTGTTCGTCAACGGCCTGCCCTGGGTCGTCATCGAGTGCAAGGCCCCCCTGGTGTCCGCCCGGCAGGAACAGCGCGCGGCGCTGGACGCGGCCGTCGAGCAGGTCATCGGCTACGCGGGCGTGGACGCACCCAAGCCCGTCGCGGAGCTCGTACGCTTCGCCCAGGTGCTGATCGGAACGGACCGGGACCACGCCGAACTCGGCACCGTCACCGCCGACTCGCTGCACTTCGCCCCCTGGCGCACCACCCTGCCCGCCACCGAGGAGCAGGTACGTGAGGAGGCCCGCAGGGGCCGCGGCACCCCGCTGAGTGACCAGGACATCCTGGTGGCCGGTGTGCTGAGGCCGGCCCACCTGCTCTCCCTGGTACGGGACTTCACCACGCAGGCCGGAAGCGGTCCGCGCACTGTCAAGATCATCGGCCGCTACCCGCAGTTCAAGGCCGTGCACAAACTCGCCCAGCGCCTGCTGGAACGGCGCGGGAAGATCGATGCCGGTGAGCCGGTCGACCAGCGGGGCGGCGTCGTCTGGCACACCCAGGGTTCCGGGAAGAGCCTCACCATGGCCTTCCTCGTACGCCATCTCCGCAGCACATCCGGTCTCAAGCAACACAAGGTCGTCGTGGTGACGGACCGGCTCGACCTGGAGAAGCAGATCCGGGGGAGCCTCGCGTCGAGCGACCAGAAGGTCTACCGCGCGTCCAGCGTGGCGCAGGCGCGCAGCTACCTCGCGGTGCCCGTGCCCGACCTCGTACTCGTCACCCTGCAGAAGGCGCGCAGGGACGACACGGAGTACGACGGCAGGGAGGAGAAGCTTCCCGAGGCGGACGACGACGGCCACCTGTACAACAAGGCGGAGAACCCGAGCCCTGAGATCGTCGTCCTGATCGACGAAGCCCACCGGGGGCAGGCTCGCTGGCAGCACGCGCGACTGCGCGCCATGCTGCCGAACGCCATGATGGTCGGCTTCACCGGAACCCCGATCCTCAGCGACGACCGGAAGACCACCGAAGACATCTTCGGCCCGTTCGCCGACCTCTACACCCTGCGGGACGCCGAGCGCGACGGGGCCGTGGTGCCGGTGCGATACGAGGCCTTCAGCGTTCCGCTGGAAGTGATCGAGAAGGCGGCGCTGGACGCCGAGTTCGACGAGAAGGTGCCCGAAGACCCCAAGCAGCGCAAGCGCGTCCTGGAGAAGTTCGCGCGACGCAAGGAGATCCTCGAAGCACCCACCGTGATCGAGGCGAAAGCCGACTACATGCTGCGGCACTGGGCGAAGAACGCGCTGCCCGACCGTTTCGGCGCCCAGCTCGCAGCCGTTTCCCGGCTGGCGGCGGTCCGCTACCGGGATGCCCTCCTCAGGGCACGCGACCGTCTGGTGGAGCAGATCGACGCCCTCGAACCGGCAGACATCCACGATCCGATGGCAGCCTTCGAGGCCGAGGGGGAAAAGCGTGAGTTGCTGGACCTGGTTGCTCACCGGGACCTGCTGCGGTCGATCCACGCCGCCGTGGTGATCTCCGAGGCCCAGCCGAACAGCGGGCGCAAGGACCCCGGGACATGGAAGTGCTGGACGTCGAAGTCACAGCAGGACGGCTACATCGAGCGCTTCCAGAAAGGCCTCGGTGACCCGTTTGCCGCTGCCGAAGACCCCGCGTGGAAAGTATCCGCCCACGGGACCTCGGCCTCCGGTCTTGGCACGCCCGGCGGAGCGAGGGAGGAGTGGCACCCGGACGGGCAGCAGCCGGACCCGCCCATGAACGAGAGCGAGGAACCGGGCGAGGCCCCCATGGCCTTCCTGGTCGTGCAGTCGATGCTGCTCACCGGCTTCGACGCCCCCGTTGAGCAGGTGCTCTACCTCGACCGCGCACTGTCCGGCGCGGGGCTGCTCCAGGCGGTCGCCCGTACCAACCGCCCGTACCGGAACAAGCGTTGGGGGCAGGTGGTCGACTTCGTCGGGATCGGCCCGGAGCTGGCCCGTTCGCTCGGGGAGTACGAAAAGGCGCACCTGCGCGAGCTGTACGGCTACGACGCGTCCGTCGACCACCTGGACAAGAAGACGTTCACGGGTGACCAGCCGGTTCGGGACCGTCTGCTGCTCCAGGCAGACGCGGCTGCCATCGCCCTGCTCGCAGATCTGCGTAGCCACGTCTCCGACTTCCTGGACCGGCTGGGCGTCACCTCCCTCAAGGTGGAGGAGCAGCGGGAGGACCTGCTGGCCGCGCTTGAGGACCCGTTGCTGCGCGCCGATTTCGACGAGCTCGCACGTGACTTCCTCAGCGCCCTCAACGCCGTACTGCCGCGACCCGAGGCCCTGAAGTACGAGGCGTTCGCAGGGCTCCTCGGTGAGGTCCAGTACCTGGCCCGTCGCCGCTACCTCGACGGCCGTGACGACTTCAGCCCGCGCCGCTACGGCGCGAAGATCCGGCAGCTGATGGCACGGCACCTGAAGGTGACGAACATCGAGCAGCGAGTCCCGCCCATCGAGCTCACCGCCCCCGACTTCATGGAGCGAGTCAACGCCAACAGTGATGCGCGTACCCGGGTTTCGTACATGTCCAGCTCGGTGAAGGTGCGCATCGCAGCCGAGATCGGCTCCGATCGAGCCCGGTACACCCGCTTCAGCCGACGCCTCGACGAGATCCTTGAGCAGATGCGGGACGACTTCGAGAAGGCCGCCTCCGAGCTCACCCGGCTGGTCGGCGACATGAACGAGAACGAGGCCGAGGACGCAAGTGCGGGCAGCGGGCTCGACCCGTGGACCGAGCGGCCGGTCCACGGACTGCTCGTACAGGAGCTGGAGGACGGTGCACTGACTCCGCCGGGTGCCGACCTGACGGCAGCCGCCCGTGCCCTCACCGTGGAGATCGCCGGGCATGTGCGCTCACCGGACATCGTGCACCTGGCCGATACCAGGGACCGGGTCCGCAAGCACCTTCGTGACAGTCTGGAAAGACATGTCTCCCTGGAGTGGGAGGACACCGGCCCGCTCGCCGGGCTCCTGGTGGAACTGGCCGTCGAGCGCCGTGACGACTTCCTGCGGTACGGGGCGCGCAACGAGCGCTGAGTGAGGGGCGTCGCAGGGAATCCGTGTTGTCGGATGGTAGGAATGCCCCGTGAGTACTCCCGTCCACCAGGCGATCGCGGCACTCCCCGTGCCCGGGGAGTGGACGTGGCAGGTTGTCGTACGGCCCCGACGGCGCACGCTGGGCATTGAGGTTGACGAGAGCGGCGACGTCCTGTTCGCCGTACCGCCGGACGCGGACCCGGCCGCCGTGGCACTGGCCGTGCGGACGAGGCTGCCACGCCTGGCGCGCGAGGTGCGGGACAGGCGGGCGAGGCCGGACGAGCCGGCCAAGGAGCTTGTCGGCGGCACGGGCTTCAGTTACCTGGGGCGACGTCACCGTCTGAAGCTCCTGCCTCCTGGAGAGGGCGGCCGCGTGAGGCTGTACCGGGGCTGGCTGGAACTGCCCAGGCCGCGCACGGCCGACGAAGGCGCCCGCCGGATTGCTCAGTGGTACGAGGCGTGCGGCACCCGGTGGCTCTCCGGGCGGTTGCCCTCGTACGCCTCGCGCGTCGGACTGCCGGTGCCCCGGGTCGAGGCCCGCGACCTGGGGCCCAGGTGGGGAGCGCTGGGGCAGGACGGCACAATCACTGTGCACTGGGCGGTTCTGCAGTTGCCGCCGTCGTTGGTGGACCTGGTGCTGGTACACGAACTCTGCCACCTGCGGGCGCCCGGTCATGGCGTGGCGTTCCGTCGGCAGGTGAGACTTGTGCTTCCGGATGCCGAAGAACGGGAGAAGCTCTTCGCGGACGCCGAACCCGCCCTGTGGCGTGGAGCGGTTCGGTGACCTCGTACAGCTGAAACCCGCCCGGCCGCGAGTCGCGGTATACCCCGCGCGGATACGCCCGACCCCTGTACGGGCGTGGCCGCGCGGAGTGCTTTCAGGCCCCCTTCAGGACGCCTGGCCCGCGTACACGTCGCGGGTGAAGAACTCCGCCAGCACCGGCGCGATCACCTGCGGTGCCAGCTCCCGGGCCTGGCCCGTCAGCGTGCGGTGGCGGCCCCGGGGGAGGGCGTCCGCCAGTTCCTGGCTCGCCGCCCTCGCGGTGTCCGGGCTGAAACCGCCGCCGACCACCAGGGTCCGCGCCGTGACGGAGGCGAACCGCTGGGCCGGCACCGCGCCGTCGCCGAGCAGCGCGTCGTCGTACGCCAGGGTGTGCGCCACGGACTCCAGGCTGCGCCACAGCGGTGCACTCCGCATCCTGGCGATCAGATCGGCCGGGACGCCCGTCACACGCAGGAACAGCTCCACCGCCCCGTCCCGGTCCCCGGCGGACAGCAGCCGGTGCAGCCGGGCCGTGCAGTCCGCCTTGAACAGCAGACCGGCCGGGCCGGGGGTGTACGGCGGCTCGTACACCGCGAGCAGATCGACGGGGAGCCCGGCGGCCTGCGCCTCCAGGGCCAGCGCGCCGCCGGCCCCGACGCCGAACACCGAGGGGCGGCCGCCGACCGCCTCGACGACCGCCCCCAGGTCCTCGATCTCGCGCTCCACCGCGTACGGCGCGCTGTCACCGCTGTCGCCCCGGCCCCGCCTGTCGTAGGTGACCACATGGAAGCGGGGCGCCAGCAGGCGGGCCAGCGGAGCCTCGGTCGCGGCCGTGCCCAGGGCCCCGCCCACCAGGATCACCGGCGGTCCTTCACCCCGGCGCCGGTACGCGATCAGGGTGCCGTCGCGGGAGAGAGTCTTGTCCATGTGAAGGTGGACTGCGGGGCGCCAGGAAACTCATCGCCCGGAGCGAGAAGTTTCTGAACTTTCTCTCCGCACCTGCTCACAGGGGTTGTTGAGCTTTGCTGATCTCCGGTCAGGCTTCAGCCGGCGACCGTCTCGGTGTCGTAGAAGCAGAAGTGGTCCTTGATCGCGGCGACTTCCTCCTTCGGCTCCGGGTACGCCCAGACCAGGTCCGCCGCGTCCGGCAGCGACCAGTAGGAGGCATCCCCCTTGAACGGGCAGTGGGTCCGGGTGTCGGAGGCCGTCAGCAACTCGGTGCGGACGTCCTCGGGCGGCAGGTAGTACCGCACCGGACAGCCGGTCTCGCGCAGGACGAGCGGGCGCCGGCTCTCCGCAAGAGTTACGCCGTCGCGGATCACGCGCACGTGCTCGGCGGCGGGCTCCACGGTGATGAGGTGTCCTCGGGTGGCAGTCATGTGTGGTTCAGCGGCGGGGCACGCCCGTTTCTTCCCCGGCGGCACGGCTGTCGGTGGCGGGTTCTACCGTGGAGGCCATGAAGATCTGCGTATTCCTCTCCGCCGCCGACCTCGACGAGCGCTACACCCGCCCCGCCCGCGAATTCGCCGAACTGCTCGGCCGCGGCGGGCACACCCTGGTCTGGGGCGGCTCGGAGAGCGGGCTGATGAAGGTCGTGGCCGACGGGGTGCAGGAGTCGGGCGGGAAGCTGGTCGGGGTGTCGGTGGACTTCCTGGCCGCGAAGGCGCGTACCAACGCCGACGAGATGGTGATCGCCGGCGATCTCGCCGAGCGCAAGGCGCTGCTCCTGGAGAAGGCCGACGCCGCCGTGATCATGGTGGGCGGCACCGGCACGCTCGACGAGGCCACCGAGATCCTGGAGCTCAAGAAGCACGGCAAGCACACCAAGCCGGTCGTGCTGCTCAACACGGCGGGCTTCTACGACGGTCTGCGCCAGCAGTTCCAGCGCATGGAGGACGAGGGCTTCCTGCCGCTCCCGCTGACCGACCTGGTGTTCTTCGCGAAGGACGGGGTGGGCGCCCTGGCCTACCTGGAGGAGCGGTCCGGCCTGCAGTGATGTGCCGGCGCCGGGGTGGACGGGTGCGACGATGGGGGCATGTCCACTCACCTCATCACCGGCGCCGGCTCCGGCATCGGCGCAGCAGTCGCCCGCCGCCTCCTGGAGCGCGGGGACGATCTCGTACTCCTGACCCGTGACGCGGGCCGTGCCAAGGAGCTCGCCGCGCTGTACCCCGGCGCCCGCACGATCGTCGGCGACCTCTCCAACCCGGACCGGCTCTCCTGGGCCTTCGCCCAGCAGCCGATGCCCGAGCGGCTCGACTCGCTGATGCACATCGCCGGTGTCGTCGAGCTCGGCCGGGTCGGCGAGCTCACGCCCAAGGCCTGGCACCTCCAGCTCAACGCCAACCTCGTGGCCCCGGCCGAACTGACCCGGCTCTTCCTGCCGCAGCTGCGCGTCGCCGAGGGCCACGTCCTCTTCGTCAACTCCGGCGCCGGGCTCGCCGCCCACGCGGAGTGGAGCGCCTACGCGGCGAGCAAGCACGGGCTGAAGGCACTCGCCGACTCGCTTCGCCACGAGGAGCACGGCAACGGGGTCCGGGTGACCACCGTCTACCCCGGGCGCACCGCGAGCCCCATGCAGGCCAAGGTCCACCAGCAGGAGGGCAAGGAGTACGACGCCGAGCGCTGGATCGACCCGGAGTCCATCGCCACCACGATCCTGATGGCGATCGACCTGCCGCGCGACGCCGAGGTCAACGACCTCACGGTGCGCCCCGGCCGCTGACGGCACGGGCCGGGAACCGCCGTAGGCTTCCCGCGTGAGCGAGAAGAGCAAGTTCAGCGGGTGCCCGGCCACCGGAATCGGTTCGATGCCCGGAGGGGACGCACGGGAGGCGGCGAAGACCGTCACCGGCTCCTTCGGGGACGGCCAGGGCGTGCCGTACCTGGCGGAACTGCCCGCGCGCGGGCCGGGCGCGGACATGATCGGGCGGACCATCGGACTGCTCGTCGAGATGTACGGGCACGTCGAGCCGAGCGGCTGGCGGATCAGCGACCGGCCGGGGCGCGACACCCGCCGGGCCCGCTCCTGGCTCGGCGAGGACCTCGACGCGCTGGAGGAGTTCACCCAGGGCTACGAGGGCCCGCTCAAGGTGCAGGCCGTCGGGCCCTGGACGCTGGCCGCCGCGCTGGAACGCCGGGGCGGCGAGGCCGTGCTCGGTGATCCGGGCGCCTGCCGCGACCTGGCGGACTCGCTGGCGGAGGGGCTGCGCAACCACCTCGCCGAGGTACGGCGGCGGATGCCGGGCGCCCAGGTGATCCTCCAGCTCGACGAACCGTCCCTGACCGGGGTCCTGCTCGGGCGGGTCAGGACGGCGAGCGGCTACCGCACCTACCGGGCGGTGGACCGCCAGCTCGTCGAATCCACCCTGCGCGAGGTGCTGGGCGCGGCGGGCGAGGGCGCCTCGGTCGTCCACACCTGCGCGCCCGAGGTCCCGTTCGCACTGCTGCGCCGGGCCGGGGCGGACGGTATCTCGTTCGACTTCTCCCTGCTCACCGAGCGTGAGGAGGAGGCGATCGGGGAAGCCGTCGAGGGCGGTACCCAGCTGTTCCTCGGGGTGGTGCCGGGCACCGACCCGGCCTCGGGCGGATTGTCGGACCCGGGCGGTAGCGTCATGGGGGTCAGGACGCTTTGGCGCAGGCTGGGGCTGAATCCGGGGACTCTGACCGAGTCCGTGGTGATCACCCCCTCATGCGGCCTCGCGGGCGCGTCGCCCGCGTACGCACGGGCCGCGCTCGCCCACTGCGGCCGGGCCGCGAGATCGCTCGCAGACAACCCTGAGTAGCGGGGCACTGGGTAACGGGAGGACGGGACGATGGCCGGCGAAGAGCAGACGGCAGTGCCAGCGGAGGCACGGGAGCGGCACGCGCTCCTCGCCGAGCAGATCGAGGAGCACCGCTTCCGCTATTACGTGAATGACCAGCCGGTCGTCAGCGACGCCGAGTTCGACCGGCTGATGCGTGAGCTGGAGGTTCTGGAGGACACGTATCCGCAGCTGCGCACGCCCGACTCGCCGTCCCAGAAGGTCGCGGGCCCCTACCGGACGGAATTCACCTCCGTCGAGCACCGCGAGCGGATGCTGTCCCTGGACAACGCCTTCGACGACGACGAGCTGGCCACCTGGGGCGAGCGGGTCGCCCGGGACGTCGGCGCCACCGGCTACCACTTCCTGTGCGAGCTCAAGATCGACGGCCTCGCGGTCAACCTCACCTACGAGCACGGCCTGCTGACCCGGGCCGCGACCCGCGGCGACGGCCGCACCGGCGAGGACATCACGCCCAACGTCCGGACGATCGCGGAGATCCCGCACCGGCTGAAGGGCGACCGCATTCCGGCGCTCGTCGAGATCCGGGGCGAGGTCTTCTTCCCCATGGAGGGGTTCGAGGCGCTCAACGCCCGGCTGGTGGAGGCGGACGACAAGCCGTTCGCCAACCCGCGCAACGCGGCGGCCGGTTCACTGCGCCAGAAGGACCCCAAGGTCACCGCCGGCCGGCCGCTGCACATGGTGGTGCACGGCATCGGTGCCCGTGAGGGCTTCGACATCGACTGCCTCTCGCACGCCTACGAGCTGCTGCACGCCTGGGGACTGCCCACCGCCAAGTACAACAAGGTGGTGGACTCCCTGGACGGGGTCAGGGAGTTCATCGCCTACTTCGGTGAGAACCGGCACTCGGTGGAACACGAGATCGACGGTGTCGTCGTCAAGCTCGACGAGATCCCGCTCCAGGGCCGGCTCGGCTCCACCTCACGCGCACCGCGCTGGGCGATCGCCTGGAAGTACGCGCCGGAGGAGGTCAACACCAAGCTGGTCAACATCCGGGTCGGCGTCGGCCGCACCGGCCGCGTCACCCCGTACGCCCAGGTGGAACCGGTCGAAGTGGCCGGTTCCGAGGTCGAGTTCGCCACCCTGCACAACCAGAACGTGGTCCGGGCGAAGGGCGTCCTGATCGGCGACACGGTGGTGCTCCGCAAGGCCGGCGACGTGATTCCGGAGATCCTCGGCCCGGTCGTCGACCTCAGGGACGGCACCGAGCGGGCGTTCGTCATGCCCACCGAATGCCCCGAGTGCGGGACGGAGCTGCGGCCCATGAAGGAGGCCGACATCGACGTCCGCTGCCCCAACGCCCGCTCCTGCCCGGCCCAGCTGCGCGAGCGCGTCGCCTATCTGGCCGGTCGCAAGTGCCTGGACATCGACCACTTCGGCTATGTGGCGGCCGCCGCCCTGACCCGTCCGCTGGAGCCCGCCGACCCGCCGCTGCGCGACGAGGGCGATCTGTTCGGGCTGACCGTCGACCAGCTGCTGCCCATCCGGGCCTATGTCCGCGACACGGACAGCGGACTGCCCAAGCGCGACCCGAAGACCGGGGAGGAGAAGACCGCCATGGTCTTCGCCAACCAGCAGGGCGAGCCGAAGAAGAACGCCGTCGCCATGCTGGAGGCCATCGCCGAGGCGAAGGAAGCGCCGCTGGCCCGGATCCTCACCGGGCTCTCGATCCGCCACGTCGGGCCCGTCGCCGCGCAGGAACTGGCCCGTCAGTTCCGCTCCATCGAGCGGATCGACGAGGCCACCGAGAAGGAGCTGTCCGACGCCGACGGGGTTGGACCGATCATCGCGGCCTCGGTCAAGGCCTGGTTCGCCGAGGAGTGGCACCGGGAGATCCTGCGCAAGTGGCGGGAGGCCGGGGTCCGGATGGAGGACGAGGGGGCCGGCGAGGAAGAAGGACCGAGGCCGCTCGAAGGGCTCACCGTCGTCGTCACCGGCACGCTGGCCTCGCACACCAGGGATGGCGCGAAAGAAGCCCTGCAGAGCCGCGGAGCGAAGGTGACGGGCTCCGTTTCGAAGAAGACCTCCTTCGTGGTGGTCGGCGACAACCCCGGGTCGAAGTACGACAAGGCCATGCAGCTGAAGGTGCCCGTGCTGAACGAGGACGGCTTCGCCGTGCTGCTCGCGGACGGGCCTGACGCGGCGCGCGAGGCGGCGGTGCCGGCCGAGGAGTAGGGCCGGTCCGCAGCGGGGGGAGTCGTGTGCGTACGCCCGGATTCACCCGGTCGGCGCATAGCAGATGCTGACGGACGGTCGGTTCGCATTCGGGCAAGAGATGTAGAGCGCTGCCCCTGGAAGCCCTCTGCGGCCTACTGTTGAGGGATGCGCCTGCGGAGCCCGGCCACCGGGTGTGCCGGGCGCGGTGGCAGGGAACGGAATCATCAGGTGACATCGGCACCGCCGGCTGTGAGAGGGACGGAATGAAACCGACCGAGAACGCCGCACCGGTGTCGCGGCTGCAGGGTTTCGTCGGACTCACGCCCAAAGTGGGCGCTGTCGTCGTGGCCCTGGCCACCGTCCAGCTCGCGACCGGCTTCTACCGGACCGTGAGCGGTGGACACGCGATCTTCCCGGACGGCAGGGCCGGCTGGTCGCTGGCCGTGCTCACCGGGATCGTCGTCGGTCATCTGGTCGCGCTCGGCCGCGACCGCTGGTGGGGCGGCACCGGTTCCGGGGCCGCCCTCACGCTCGCCGTGCTGCTGCTCTACGGCTGGGTGCCCGCCGGTCTGGTCAGCCTGGTCGTGGTCGTACTCGTCGGGATGGCCCGCAGGCACCGCTGGTGGCAGGGGCTGCTGCACGGGGCGGTGGACATCCTGGGGGTGGGCGCGGCGGCGCTGGTGATGGCCGCGTTCGGTGAGGTGCAGACCGTCGAGTCGCCCTGGCAGCCACTCGACTGGGGCATCGACGTCGTCCCGGAAGTCCTCCTCGCCGCCTCCACCTATCTGCTCGTCACCCGGGTGCTGCTCTGGTACGCCCGGTCACCCCAGGGCGGCGGGCTGCCGACCGTCGCCCGCACCGCACTGCTGCGGCAGGGCCTCGTCGCGGTCGCCCTGCTCGGCATCGCACCGCTGATCTGCGTCGTCGCCATGGCCATGCCGGTCCTGCTGCCGCTCTTCGCGGTCCCGCTGATCGCGCTCGACTCCACGCTCTGGATCGCCCGTGCCCGGGCCGAGGAGCAGCTGCGGGACCCGCTGACCGGACTGCCGAACCGCCAGTGGCTGCTGGAGCGCACCTGGACGGCCCTGGAGGAGGCCGAGAGCGTCGGCACCCGGGTCGGCCTGGTCCTGATCGACCTCGACCGCTTCCGGGCGGTCAACGACACCCTCGGCCATCTGGCGGGGGACCGGCTGCTGCTGCAGATAGCGGAACGGCTGCGCCTCGCCCTGCCGCGCGGTGCGGAGGCGGCCAGGCTCGGCGGCGACGAGTTCGCCGTACTGCTGCCGACCGCGGACTCCACCACCAGCGCCCAGCGGGTCGCCCGCCATCTGGTCGCCGAACTCTCCTCCCCGCTGGACCTCGACGGGCTCACCCTGGTGCTGGAGGCCAGCGCGGGCGTCGCCGTCTACCCCGACCACGCGCTGGACGCGGAGGGGCTGCTGCGCCGCGCGGACGTGGCGATGTACCAGGCCAAGCGCGACCGCACGGGCGTCGAGGTGTACGAGTCCAAGCGCGACAGCAACACCCCGGACCGGCTCGGGCTCCTCGGTGATCTGCGGCGCGCGCTGGACGCCGGCGAGGTCGAGCTCCACTACCAGCCGAAGGTCCGCTTCGACGGACAGGTGGCCGGTCTCGAAGCTCTGGTCCGCTGGGTGCACCCGGAGCGTGGGCGGGTCCCTCCGGACGAGTTCATCGCCATCGCCGAGTCGTCCGGGCTGATGCCGCACCTCACCGAGTACGTACTGGAGACGGCACTGGCCCAGGTCGCCAGATGGCGGGCGCAGGGGCTGTTCGTCCCGGTCGCGGTCAACGTCTCCCCGCGCGATGTGCACACCCCGGGGTTCGCGGGCGGCGTCGCGGCCCGGCTGGCCCGGCACGGTGTTCCGGCCGGTGCCCTCCAGCTGGAGATAACGGAACACGTACTGCTGGAGGACCCGCAGCGGGCCGCGGACACGCTGGCCGGGCTCACCGGGCACGGCGTGAAGATGTCCCTGGACGACTTCGGTACCGGGTACTCCTCCCTCGTCCACCTGCGCCGGCTGCCGGTCAGCGAGCTCAAGATCGACCGGTCCTTCGTGGCCCGGCTCGCCATCGACCACGAGGACGCGGAGATCGTCCGCTGCACGATCGACCTGGCGCACTCGCTCGGTCTGCTGGTCGTTGCCGAGGGCGTCGAGGACGACGAGACCTGGGAGCGGCTGCGGGACCTGCGCTGCGACGCGGTCCAGGGCTGGCTGGTGGCGGCCGCGATGCCGCCGCAGGAGACGACCGCGTGGCTGCGGGCGCGCGGCGAGCACGGGTGGCGGCGGCCGGCGGAGCTGGCGGCGGCCGCCGCGGCCGCGGCCGCGGCGGCCGGCGTGACCGCCGCGGCGAGGCCCGAGCCGGAGCAGCGGCCGTCCGGCTGGACCGTCGACTCACGGCCCGCGACGACGTAGGGCGGGCCCCGGGAGGCGGGCCGGGCAGGGGTGATCCACGGGTGGCCGTGGCCGGTGCGGGCGACACCATAGGATTGGGGGCTGGCGGCACATTTCCACCTGCCGCGCTCCGGCCAAAACCACACACCAACCCCTGAGGATCGCTGCATGCCTGGCATCACGCGCGAGGAGGTCGCCCACCTCGCCCGGCTGGCGCGTCTGGAGCTGAAGGGCGAAGAGCTCGATCACTTCGCCGGTCAGCTCGACGACATCATCGGCGCGGTCGCCCGCGTCTCCGAGGTCGCCGACCAAGACGTACCGCCGACCTCCCATCCGCTGCCGCTGACCAACGTCATGCGGACGGACGAGGTCCGTCCCTCGCTCACCCCCGCGCAGGCGCTCTCCGGCGCCCCGGCCCAGGAGCAGCAGCGTTTCAAGGTGCCGCAGATCCTGGGGGAGGACTAAAAAGCCATGACGGACATCAGCACCATCATCAAGCTCACCGCCGCCGAGACCGCCGCGAAGATCGCTTCCGGTGAGCTCACGGCCGTCGAGGTCACCGAGGCCCACCTGGCCCGGATCGAGGCCATCGACGAGAAGGTCCACGCCTTCCTGCACGTCGACCGCGAGGGCGCGCTCGCGCAGGCCCGTGCCGTCGACGCGAAGAGGGCCGCGGGCGAGAAGCTCGGCCCGCTGGCCGGCGTCCCGCTCGCGCTCAAGGACATCTTCACCACGCAGGACATGCCGACCACCGTCGGCTCGAAGATCCTCGAAGGCTGGGTCCCGCCCTACGACGCGACCGTCACCAAGCGGCTGAAGGCCGCCGACGTCGTCATCCTCGGCAAGACCAACATGGACGAGTTCGCCATGGGGTCCTCCACCGAGAACAGCGCCTACGGCCCGACCGGCAACCCGTGGGACCTCACCCGTATCCCGGGCGGCTCCGGCGGCGGCTCCTCGGCCGCGCTCGCCTCGTTCGAGGCCCCGCTCGCCATCGGCACGGACACCGGCGGTTCGATCCGCCAGCCCGCCGCCGTCACCGGCACCGTCGGCGTCAAGCCCACCTACGGCGGCGTCTCCCGCTACGGCATGGTGGCCTTCTCGTCCTCCCTCGACCAGGGCGGCCCCTGCGCCCGTACGGTCCTGGACGCGGCGCTGCTGCACGAGGTCATCGCCGGACACGACCCGCTCGACTCGACCTCCATCGACGCCCCGGTCCCGCCGGTCGTCGAGGCCGCGCGCAACGGCTCCGTACAGGGCATGCGCGTCGGAGTCGTCAAGCAGTTCTCCGGCGAGGGCTACCAGGCCGGTGTCGTCCAGCGCTTCAACGAGTCGGTCGAGCTGCTGAAGTCGCTCGGCGCGACGGTCGTCGAGCTGGACTGCCCGTCCTTCGACCTCGGCCTCTCGGCGTACTACCTCATCGCGCCGTCCGAGTGCTCGTCGAACCTCGCCCGCTTCGACGCCATGCGCTACGGCCTGCGGGTCGGCGACGACGGCACGAAGTCCGCCGAGGAGGTCACCGCGCTCACCCGCGAAGCCGGCTTCGGCGACGAGGTCAAGCGCCGCATCATCCTCGGTACGTACGCGCTGAGCTCCGGCTACTACGACGCCTACTACGGCTCGGCGCAGAAGGTCCGCACCCTGATCACGCGGGACTTCGAGAAGGCCTTCGAGCAGGTGGACGTCATCGTCTCCCCGACGACGCCCACCACCGCCTTCCCGATCGGCGAGCGCGCCGACGACCCGATGGCGATGTACCTCGCGGACCTGTGCACCATTCCGACCAACCTGGCCGGCAACGCCGCCATGTCGCTGCCCTGCGGCCTGGCGCCGGAGGACGGGCTGCCGGTCGGGCTGCAGATCATCGCCCCCGCCATGAAGGACGACCGGCTGTACAAGGTCGGAGCCGCCGTTGAGGCCGCGTTCGTGGAAAAGTGGGGACACCCACTGCTTGAGGAGGCTCCGTCGCTGTGAGTGCCATGGCAAAGAAGGCCACGAACTTCAAGAAGTCCAAGACCGGGCTGTACGTATCGCTCGGCAGCACCGCGTTCGGCGCGATCAGTGTTGCCAAGCAGATCAGGCTCGCGCGCAACGACAACGACACGCTGCGTCTCATCGACGCGACCGTGTCCGCCGCCGCGATCGTCACCGGCCTCGCGATCCTCTATCGCGAACTGAAGCGTCTCGGCGACGACGACGTCCTGCTGGGCTGAGAGGGAAAGTTTCACCGTGACTGTCATTGACCTGGAGTCGTACGAGGACGCCCTCGCGACGTACGACCCCGTCATGGGCCTCGAAGTCCATGTCGAGCTCGGCACCAAGACCAAGATGTTCTGCGGCTGCTCCACCGAGCTCAAGCAGGACGCCAACTCCCAGACCTGCCCGGTCTGCCTCGGACTGCCCGGCGCCCTGCCGGTCGTCAACGAGATCGGCGTCGAGTCCGCCATCAAGATCGGTCTCGCGCTGAACTGCGAGATCGCCGAATGGTGCCGATTCGCCCGGAAGAACTACTTCTATCCGGACATGCCGAAGAACTTCCAGACCTCCCAGTACGACGAGCCGATCGCCTTCGACGGCTATCTGGACGTCCAGCTGGAGGACGGCGAGATCTTCCGGGTGCAGATCGAGCGCGCCCACATGGAGGAGGACACCGGCAAGTCGACGCACGTCGGCGGCGCCACCGGCCGTATCCACGGCGCGTCCCACTCCCTGCTCGACTACAACCGCGCGGGCATCCCGCTCATCGAGATCGTCACCAAGCCGATCGAGGGAGCGGGCGCACGGGCCCCCGAGGTCGCCAAGGCGTACGTCGCCGAGCTGCGCGAGCTCATCAAGGCGCTCGGCGTCTCGGAGGCCCGGATGGAGATGGGCCAGATGCGCTGCGACGTGAACCTGTCGCTGCGCCCGCACGGCCGCGAGGCGTTCGGTACCCGTTCCGAGACGAAGAACGTGAACTCGCTGCGTTCCGTCGAGCGGGCCGCCCGCTTCGAGATCCAGCGCCACGCCGCGGTGCTGAACTCCGGCGGCACGATCGTGCAGGAGACCCGGCACTTCCACGAGGAGGACGGCTCCACCACGGCCGGCCGCATCAAGGACAACGCCGAGGACTACCGCTACTTCCCGGAGCCCGACCTGGTACCCGTCGCCCCGGCCCGCACCTGGGTCGAGGAGCTGCGGGGCGGTCTCCCCGAGCTGCCGCGGCTGCGCCGCGCACGGCTCAAGGAGGAGTGGGGAGCGTCCGAGCACGACATGCAGTCCATCCTCAACGCGGGCGCGGTCGACCTGATCGTCGCCACGACCGAGGCGGGCGCACCCTCGGACCAGGCCCGCAAGTGGTGGATGGGCGAGCTGGCCCGTAACGCCAACGAGACCGGCCGCGGCCTCGACGAGCTGCCCGTCACCCCGGTGCAGGTCGCCAGGGTGGCCGAGCTCGTCGCCTCGGGCGACCTCAACGACAAGCTGGCCCGTCAGGTGCTGGAGGGCGTCCTCGCGGGCGAGGGCGACCCGGACACCGTCGTCGAGAAGCGCGGCCTGAAGGTCGTCTCCGACGAGGGCGCGCTGTCCACGGCGGTCGACGAGGCCATCGCCGGCAACGCCGCCATCGCGGACAAGATCCGCGGCGGCAAGGTCGCCGCGGCCGGCGCGCTCGTCGGCGCCGTCATGAAGGCCACCCGCGGCCAGGCGGACGCGGCCCGGGTGCGTGAGCTGATCCTGGAGAAGCTCGGCGTCGAGGGCTGAGCCCACCCGTACGTCCTCGAAGGGGCGGTGCATCCGGTACCACCGGGTGCACCGCCCCTTTCACCGCTCCGGAGAGCCCACTGAACGCCGTCACCGCCGAGATCGTCTCCGTCGCCCTCCTGCTGGGGGTGCTGGCGTTCGCCGTCGCACGCCCCCGGGGTCTGCCGGAGGCGACCGTCGCCGTGCCCGCCGCGGTGCTGGTGACCGTGGCCGGTGCGGTCTCCTGGCCGGAGGCCCGGTCCCAGGTGAGCAGTCTGCTGCCGGTCGTCGGCTTCCTCGCCGCGATCCTGGTGCTGGCTCAGCTCTGCGCCGACGAAGGGCTCTTCAGGGCGGCCGGTGACCTGGTCGCCCGCGTCTGCGGCGGGCGGACCGGCCCGCTGCTCGGGGGCGTCTTCGCCGTCGCGTCGGTGATCACGGCGGTGCTCAGTCTGGACGCCACCGTGGTCCTGCTGACCCCCGTCGTCCTCGCGACCGCGGCCCGCGTCGGGGCCCGTCCCCGCCCGTACGTGTACGCCTGCGCGCACCTCGCCAACTCCGCGTCGCTCCTGCTCCCCGTCTCCAATCTGACCAACCTCCTGGCGTTCACGGCCAGCGGTCTCTCCTTCACCCGCTTCGCCGCCCTGATGACGCTGCCGTGGCTGGCGGCGATCGCCGTCGAGTACGTGGTCTTCCGCCGGTTCTTCGCGGCCGACCTGGCGGCGGGGGCCCACCCGCCGGAGGAGGCGGAGGACCGGACGGCCCTGCCCGTCTTCACCCTGGTCGTCCTGGTGCTGACCCTGTGCGGATTCGTCGTGACCTCGTTCGCGGGCGTGGAGCCGCTGTGGGCGGCGCTGGCGGGCGCCGCCGTGCTTGCCGTACGGGCGCTGGCGAAACGGGAGACCACCGCGAAGGGGCTGGTGCACGCCGCGAACGTGCCGTTCTGCCTGTTCGTGCTGGCCCTGGGCGTCGTCGTCAAGGCGGTCGTCGACCAGGGCCTGGGCGCCGGTATCGCCCGGGTCCTGCCGGACGGATCCTCGCTGCCCGCGCTGCTGGCGGTGGCCGCGGTGGCGGCGGTGCTCGCCAACCTGATCAACAACCTGCCGGCGATCCTCGCCCTGCTCCCGGTCGTCGCCGCGGCCGGCCCGGGTCCGCTGCTGGCCGCACTGATCGGGGTGAACCTCGGGCCGAACCTCACCTACGTCGGCTCGCTCGCCACCCTGTTGTGGCGTCGCATCCTGCACACGCACGGCGCGGCGCCGGAGCTCGGCCACTTCACCAGGCTCGGGCTGCTGACCGTACCGGCGACGCTCGTGGTGTCGACGGTCGCGCTCTGGGGGGCGCTGCGGGTGATCGGGGTGTGACGCGTGCCCAGGTGTGCGAACGCTGGGCGTCCGCGCCCGTCGCACACCGTCCGCGAGCCCGCCGGATGGTCGCGGCGATGTCGCCCATATGCGGATCCGACGCCTGTGAGTATGGCCACGAATGGGGCAAATGATCACAGTTGGCTGTCAGAGTGACAGTTCTCAAGGTCATGCGTTTTTCTTGCGGACGGCTCTGTCGAGCCGCCGGAGAGACCACGAATCCGCAGGGAGCTCGTCCCTTGGCTGCCATCGCCCGCTGGTGCATCGCACACCGTCTCGTCGCCGTCCTCATCTGGCTGCTCGCCCTCGGCGGCACGGCCGCCGGTGCGGCGTTCGCGGGCAGCGCCTATACGAACGACTACGAGGCGCCCGGCACCGAATCCGGCCGCGCCGCAGCGCTGTTGAAGAGCGGCTTCACCAATCTCGGCGGGGACACCGACACCATCGTCTGGCACACCGACGACTCCACCGTGCGGGCGGCCGACGTCGAGCAGAAGATGACCAGCACCCTGCACGCGGTCGAACGGCTGCCGGGTGTCGGCGCCGTCAGCGGGCCCTACACCCAGGCGGGCGCGGGGCAGATCAGCGCGGACGGGCGCACGGCCTACGCCACGGTCACCTTCGACCGGCAGGCCGACGACGTGCCGGTGGCGCAGGCCGAGGCGGTCGTCCACACCGCGAAGGCCGCCTCGGGCGAACACCTCCGGGTCGAGCTGGGCGGCTCGGCCGTCGCCCTCACCGAAGCGCCCGCCGTGCACGTCAGCGAGGCCATCGGGGTCGCCGTCGCGGCCGTCGTGCTCTTCCTCGCCTTCGGCTCCCTCGCCGCCAGCATGCTGCCCATCGCCACCGCTCTCGTCTCGGTCGGAACGGCGTACGCGGGCATCGTGCTGCTCGGGCACGTGATGACCGTCGCCGACTTCGCCCCGATGCTCGGCATGCTCGTCGGGCTCGGGGTCGGCATCGACTACGCCCTCTTCATCGTCACCCGGCACCGCAGAGGGCTCCGGCGCGGTATGACCGTTCCCGAGGCGGCGGAGCACGCGGTCGCCACGACCGGGCGGGCCGTCGTCTTCGCCGGGGCCACCGTCTGCATCGCACTGCTGGGGATGCTGATCCTGCGGCTGAGCTTCCTCAACGGTGTCGCGGTCGCCGCCTCGCTCACCGTCGTGCTGACGGTGGCGGCCGCCGTGACCCTTCTGCCGGCCCTGCTGTCCCTCATCGGGATGCGGGCGCTGAGCAGGCGCGAGCGCAGACAGCTCGCCGAGCACGGCCCGCAGCCGGACCTGCCCACCGGGTTCGCCGCGCGCTGGTCCGCCTTCGTCGAGCGGCACCCCAAGCTGCTCGGCGGGATCGCGGTGGTGGTGATGCTGGTCCTCGCGCTCCCCACCTTCTCGCTCCACCTGGGCAGCTCCGACCAGGGCAACAACGCGAAGTCCTCGACCACCCGGCAGGCGTACGACCTGCTGGCGAGCGGATTCGGTCCCGGCGTCAACGGACCGCTGACCATCGCCGCACAGCTCGACGGCGCCGACGACCGGCTGGCGATGGACGCGCTGCCCGCGACGCTGCGCGCCACCGACGGCGTCGCATGGGCCTACCCGGTCACCTACAACTCCAGCGGCGACACCGCGTTCGTCACCGTCGTCCCGGACTCGGCGCCGCAGTCCCAGCAGACCAGCGAGCTCGTCGACCGGCTGCGTACGGACGTACTGCCGAAGGCGGCCGACAACACCTCGCTCCAGGCCCATGTCGGCGGCGTGACGGCCAGCTACGACGACTTCGCACAGATCATCATCGGGAAACTCCCGCTCTTCATCGGTGTCGTCATAGGGCTCGGCTGCCTGCTCCTGCTGATGGCCTTCCGGTCGGTCGGCATCCCGCTGAAGGCGGCGGTGATGAACGTGGCGGCGGTCGCCTCCTCGTTCGGCGTGGTCGTGGCGATCTTCCAGTGGGGATGGGGGAGCGAGCTGCTGGGCCTGGGCAGCTCGGGCCCCATCGAACCCTTCCTGCCGGTCATCATGGTGTCCGTGCTCTTCGGCCTCTCCATGGACTACCAGGTGTTCCTGGTCGGCCGGATGTACGAGGAGTGGCTGGAGACCGGCGACAACCGGCGGGCGGTCCGGGTCGGCCTCGCAGAGACCAGCCGGGTGATCAACTCGGCCGCGGTGATCATGATTTCGGTCTTCCTCGCCTTCGTGCTCAGCGGCGACCGGGTCATCGCGATGTTCGGTATCGCGCTTGCCGCGGCCGTCGCGCTGGACGCCTTCGTCCTGCGCACGCTGCTGGTTCCCGCCCTGATGCACCTGCTGGGCGGGGCGAACTGGTGGCTGCCGGGCTGGCTGGACCGCAGACTGCCCCGTCTCAGCATCGAGCCTCCCGAATGCCGGGCGCCGCGTGCGAAAATCCCAGGGGCGGGCACGAGCCGGGACGACGAGGCCGTGCCGGCCGCGCAGCGCGTCCGCTGAACAGCGCGGACCGCGGTAGGTGAGATGACGAGGAGAACACGATGTTCGCGGTATCGCTGGGGGATGACGGGGCCGAGCTGCGGCCGCTGGAGATCTGGCAGGCGCAGGAGTTCCTGGACCACATGGACCGGGCGCGGGACCTCATAGACCCGTGGATCCCGTTCGCCTCCTTCGCCACCGACCTGGAATCCGCGCGAGACCTGCTGCGCCGGTACGCGGAGAAGCAGGCGGCCGACACGGGCCGGCTCTACGGGATCTGGCTGAAGGGCACCCTGGTCGGCGGTGTCCTCTTCCGGATCTTCGACGCGGAGTCCGGGAACTGCGAGGTCGGCTGCTGGCTGGAACCGGCCGCCGAGGGGCACGGCCTGGTGACCAGGGCGGCGACCAGGCTGATCGACTGGGCGGTCCTGGAGCGCGGTATGCACCGGGTGGAGTGGGACGCGTCCGCCGCGAACACCCGGAGCATCGCCGTGGCCGCACGGCTCGGGATGAAGCGGGACGGCGTGCTGCGCCAGAACTACCTGTACCGCGGTGTGAGACACGACTCGGAGATCTGGTCCGTGCTGGCCCCGGAATGGCGGGCCCGGCAGAGCTGAGCCGGGGTGCGGGAGCGGGGTGCCGCCGGACGTTAAGAAGGTTCTCATCCGGGGCACCTAGCGTGCGGGAAATGAACCCCACCACTCCCACTACTCCCACAGCTCCCGTCGCCGAGGGCGACGAGGAGAAGAAGACGGCGAAGAAGGCCGTCACCGACACCGCCGGTGCCAAGGACGCGGCGGCGCGACCCGACACGGCGGGGCCGCACGACGAGGCGGGCACGGAGTCCGGAGAGCCCACGGACCGCGGCGCCGACGCGGACGCCGACCTGGACGCGGCGGAGCAGGACTTCGACCTCGACCTGGACGACGACGAGTCCGACAACGAGTCTGCCGGTCTCGGCGCCGCCGCCGCGGCCGTCGTCTCCGTCGGTCTCGGCATCGTCTCGCTCACCGGGGCCTGGAGCGGCCGGGTCGCCGCCGAGCGCGAGACGCTGATCGGGCAGATCAAGACGTCGTCCGGCGGCTCCGCCGCGCAGCAGATCTCCGAGATCTACGGCGACGCCTGGCACGCCACCGCCCTGGTCAACGGCCTCTTCGGGGTCGTCGCCCTGCTGGTCGGCATCTACGTCCTGGTCCGGCCCGCGTTCGGCGCCCCGTCCGCGCGCCCGCAGGCCGGCTGGGTCCGCGCGGTGGCCATGGGCGGCATCGCGCTCGGTGCGATCGGTGTGCTGATCTCCGTCGGCATGTACTTCGACCTCATCGTCGCCCTGCCCACGGCGGCCGCGGCGGCTACGGGAAGCTGACCCGGCGGGCGGGTACGTCCCCTCCCGCCCTTGCCGCCCCGCACTTCCCTCCGGTACGGCGTCTCCCGGAGCTGGCTAAGGCATCCGCGGGGGCGTTTACGGCCCTTGTGCGGTGACGTGGGCATCCGCCTAAGGCGCCGGCCCGTCAGAGATGCGGAACTCGCCCGATGCGGCGACACCCCCTGGGGGACGAAAGTGGAGGCACGGCAGACGAACTGCCGCCACCCGGGCCCAACGGCCCTCGTCACCAGGGGGAATCGCATGTATACGCTGGAACTCCAGAAGATCAGGCAAGCCGAACTGATCCGTCGCGCCGACACCGAGCGGCTCGTCCGGGAAGCGCGTCGCGCCGACCGGGCCGCCCGCAGTTCGGCACGCAAGGAGCGCGAGAGGACGGTGAGCGCGGACGGGGAACGGGAACGCTTCGCGCACGCCGCGTAAGGGCCGAAAGGCGATGTCTGTCCGGCTTCCCGGCTCCGAGCTGTCGGACCCGTATGCGATGCTCGGCTCCGTGGAGACCAGGTCAGTCAGTCCCGTGTTCGTCGGCCGCGCAGGTGAACTCACCTCGCTCACCGATGCGCTCGCCCGTGCCACCGCGGAAGGCGCTGGTCCGGACGGCTGCGCCTGCGGAGAGCCGCAGGCACTGCTCATCGGTGGCGAGGCGGGCGTCGGCAAGACCCGTCTGGTCGAGGAGTTCCTGGCGGTGGCCGCCCGCCGCGGGGCCGTCGTCGCCGTGGGCGGCTGCGTGGAGATCGGCGCGGACGGCCTGCCGTACGCCCCCTTCTCCACGGCCCTGCGCGCCCTGCGCCGCACCCTCCCCGACGAGATGGCCGCCGCCTGCGCCGGACAGGAGGGCGAACTGGCCCGGCTGCTTCCCGAGCTCGGCGAGCCGGGCCCGGACTCGGCCGACGAGCACGGCACCGCCCGGCTCTTCGAGCTCACCGGCAGACTGCTGGAGCGCATCTCGGCGCAGCGCCCGGTCGTCCTGGTCCTGGAGGACCTGCACTGGTCGGACGCCTCCACCCGGCACCTCCTCACCTACCTGTTCCGTACGCTGCGCAGCGGCCGCCTCGTCGTGATCGGCACCTACCGGGCCGACGACATCCACCGCCGCCACCCGCTGCGCCCGCTCCTGGCCGAACTGGACCGGCTCCGCACCGTCCGCCGCATCGAGCTCGCCCGCTTCAGCCGCGCCGAGGTCCGCCGTCAGCTGGCCGGCATCCTCGCGGACGCCCCGGAACCGGCCCTGGTGGACGAGATATTCGAGCGCTCCGACGGCAACGCCTTCTTCGTCGAGGAACTCGCCTGCAGCCTGGAGTGCGGCGACGGGGCCGGAGTCCCCGACTCACTGCGCGACCTCCTCCTCGTCCGCGTCGAAACACTCACCGACGACGCCCAGCGGGTCACCCGGGTCGTGGCCGAGGGCGGCTCCGCCGTCGAGTACGAACTGCTGGCCGCCGTCGCCGGCCTCACCGAGGACGACCTCATCGAAGCCCTGCGGGGAGCGGTCGGCGCCAATCTGCTGCTCACCACCGCGGAGGGCAACGGCTACCGCTTCCGGCACTCCCTGGTCCGCGAGGCCGTCAGCGACGACCTGCTGCCGGGCGAACGCTCCCGGCTCAACCGCCGTTACGCCGAAGCGCTGGAGGCCGACCCCACCCTCGTCCGCGACGGGGAGCGCGCCACCCGCCTGGCCAGCTACTGGTACGGCGCGCACGATGCCGCCAAGGCCCTGCCCGCCGTACTGAAGGCCTCCGTCGAAGCACGCCACCGCAACGCCTTCTCCGAGCAACTACGGTTGCTGGAAAGGGCGATGGAGCTGTGGGACGACGCTCCCGAAGCGATACGCGGCACCCTGCGCCCCATCGACTACGCCGAGGTCTACCCGGCCTGCGGCCGCGACAGTGCCACCCCCCTCAGCTACCTCGACCTGATGGCCGAAGCCACCGTCGCCGCCCGCTTCGGCAACGACCGCGAACGGGCCCTCACCATCTGCAAGAAGGCCCTGCGCATCCTGGAGAGCGAGGACGACGCGCTGCGCGCCGCCTGGTTCTGGGTCCAGCGCTCCCATCTGATCCAAGCCCTCACCCGGGGCGACGGCTGGGACGAGCTGGCCACCGCCGAGGAGCTGGTCCGTGGACTGCCACCCTCGGCCGTCCACGCGGAGGTGCTGATGAGCGTGGCCGGCTGGGGCGCCCTGCACCGCCCCGGTGCCCAGACCCTCGCCGCCGCCGACCGGGCCGTGGAGTACGCCCGGCTGGTCGGCAACGAGTACATCGAGCTGCACGCACGCCTCACCCGGGGCTGGCTGACCGCCGATGCCGGAGACGTCGACGACGGCATCGCCGAGATGTACGCCGTCCGCGACCGGGCCGACGAGCTGTGCCTCATCGGCGTCATGGGCCGCGCCAGCATCAATCTCCCCTCCACCCTCGAAGCCATGGGCCGTTCCCTGGAAGCCGTGGCCGCCGCCGACCACGGGATCGAGATCTGCCACAGCCACGGCATCGCCGACACGGAGGCCTGGGTCCGCACCAACCAGGCGATGTCCCTGTTCTCGCTCGGCCACTGGGACGAGGCCCTGGCCACCACCGAGGCCGCTGCCCGCACGGCGCTGTCCCGCAAGCCCCAGGGCCTGGTCGCCGCCCGCCGCACCGAAGTGGCCCTGGCACGAGGAGATTTCGCCGAGGCCGAACGGCAACTCGCACTGAACAAGCGGAGCTTCGGCTCCCGCGACCCGCAGCCCCAGCACTTCATCAACGCCGTGCGCCACACCGTCACCCTCGCCGTCCAGCAGGGCCGCCTCTCCGAGGCCCGGACGGCCTTCGAGGCCCAGGCGGAGGTGGGCTTCCCGACCGGCACCCAGCGCTACGCCCTGCCCCTGCTGCACGTCGTCGCGGCGGCCGAGGCCGACGCCCGCGGCCTGCCCGCCACCGAGCCGGGCCGGCCGGCGAACCTCGCCCTGATCCGCACCCACCTCAAGCGACTGCCGATGGCCGTCCCCGTATGGGCGGCCTACGGTCTGCTCGTCGATGCCGAGCTGGCCCGTGCCGAAGGCCTCGACACCCCTGATCACTGGTCCCGCGCGGCGCAGGCCTTCAGCCCGCTGCACCGGCCGTACGAACTGGCCCAGATCCGCCACCGCTGGGCCGAGGCCCTGCTCGTGGCCTCCGGCGACCGGCCCACGGCCACCGCCCTGCTGCGCGAGGCGCACGCCACCGCCCTGCGCCTCGGCGCCCGCCCGCTGACCGAGACCATCGAGCTGCTGGCCGGCCGCGCCCGGATCGCCCTCACCGTCCCCGACGCGCCTCGCGGTCCCGGTTCGGGCGTGGGCTTGGGCTTGGGCTCCGGCCCGGGCGACGAGATCCTGGTGGCTGTCACGGTCCCGGACGGCGACGGCGCCACCGACGGGCAGACCGGTCGCGACCACCCCGAGGAGCAGCTCCGGGCCGCCGCTGCCGCCGCGGTGGAGTCCTTCGGGCTGACCCGGCGCGAACAGGACGTGCACCGGCTCGTCGCCGACGGACACACCAACCGCCGGATCGCCGAGGAGCTCTACATCTCGCCCAAGACCGCGAGCGTGCACGTCTCCAACATCCTGGCCAAGCTCGGGGTGGCGAGCCGGGGCGAGGCCGCCGCACTCGCCCACCGGCTGCGTCTCTACCGCACGCCGACGGGTTCCTAAGGCCTCTGGCCGCGCTCCTCGGCCGCACCGCCGGAACCCTGGTCCCCGGGGTCCGGGTCGCCGGGGACCCCGCCCTCGGGCTCTGCGTCCCCGGCGTCCGGCCGGCGGACCACCACCTTGCCCGAGGTGAGGTCTATCGGGCCGCGCGCCGGGTCGCCGATGCCGAGATCGACCCGGCTCAGCTCCAGCCGCCGCTGTTCCTCGGCAGCGTGCTTGCGGCCCGGTGCGAAGAGTTCCTCGAAGAAGTTGAACACGGGCCGCGCACCCTTCCGCCTGCTGTAGCCGCTACCGCACCTCAAGCACCAGGATCTTGTCGTCTCCCGGTTTCGGGGTGCCACGGGTGTCCGTCTCGCTCGTGACGAGATAGAGCTTGTTGCCGCCGGCCGCGAGCACGGTGCGCAGACGGCCGTACTTCCCCTTCAGGAACGACTGCGGGGCCGCCAGAGGTTCCTTGTCCGCCGTACCGGACAGCGGAATCCGCCAGAGCCGCTCACCGCGCAGAGCGGCCATCCAGATGGAACCCTCGGCGAAAGCGATGCCGCTCGGGGACGCCTCGGACGTCCTCCACTGTGCCACGGGATCACGGAACCCCGCCTTGCCCGCCTTGCCCTCGACCTCCGGCCAGCCATAGTTTCCGCCCGGCACGATCAGGTTCAGCTCGTCCCAGGTGTCCTGGCCGAATTCGGACGCCCACAGCCGCTTGTGGTTGTCCCAGGCCAGCCCCTGCACATTGCGGTGACCGTACGAATACACCACGGAGTCGGCCTGCGGATTGCCGTGCAGCGGCTCGCCGTCCGGCGTCATCCGCAGGATCTTGCCAGCCAGCGACTTCTTGTCCTGCGCGAGGCCGCGGTCCCCTGTCTCGCCGGTCCCCGCGTACAGCATGTGGTCCGGGCCGAAGGCGATCCGTCCGCCGTTGTGGAGGGAGCCCTTCGGGATGCCCCGCAGAATCGTGTCGGGAGCGCCCAGCTGCTGACCGGGTGTCGTCCCCTTCTCGTCGTAGAGCATGCGGGCGATGCGGTTGTCCGAGGCCGTGGTGAAGTACGCGTACACCAGATGGTCCGTGCCGAAGGTGGGGGAGAGCGCGATCCCCAGCAGCCCGCCCTCCCCGGCGGGAGCCACGCCGGGCACGGCGCCCAGCAGCGTCTTCTTCCCGCTCTTCGCGTCGACCCTGGTGATCGTCCCCTTATCGCGCGAGGACACCAGCAGGTCACCGTCCTGCAGGGCCGCGAGACCCCACGGCGAGGCCAGCCCCTCCGTGAGGGTCGACACCACCTTCACCGAGCCCTTCGCCGGCGGCAGATCGGCCGCG
>NZ_JAFMPZ010000303.1 GCF_017353455.1 Streptomyces laculatispora | reverse complement strand
GAGGCGGTCGCCGCCGTCGCCGCCGTGCTGGCCGCCGGCGGGGCTCCCGAGAGCCTGGCCGCCCCGGCCGCCGGGACGCTCGGCGCGCAGGCGGCCGACACCCTGCGCGAGGACCCCTGGCAGTTGCTCTCCCTCCCCGGCGTCGGGCCGGACCAGGCGGACGGCTTCGCACGCGCGCTGCTGGGCGACGGATGCGGACCCGACGACGAGCGGCGTACCGCGGCCCTGGTCGGCTGGCTGCTGGAGCGCGCGGCGCTGCAGGGCCACACCGCGCTGGACGCGACCGAGGTGCGGGCCGCGCTCGCCGGGCGGTCGGTGACCGACCCCGACGCGGCCGTGCAGCACGCCGTCGCCGAGGGTGTCGTCCTGGTCTTCCAGGACGGCCCGGAGGAAGAGGAGACCGGGGAGCCGGCAGAGGCCCCGGATGCGGGCGCCGACGCCGGTGAGGGCGAGGAGACCGGGGACGGGCGGGAGCCGGTGCAGGTGCTCCTCGGCCTCGACCGGTACGGGCTGGCCGAGGAGAGCCTCGCCGACGGGCTGGCCCGGCTGGTGAACGCCTGCGAGAAGGACGCCGACTGGTCGCAGGCCGCCGCGTCGGCGCCCTCCCCCTCGGCCGCCGAGCTGATCCGTACGGCCGCCGCCCACGGACTCGTCGCGCACACCGGCGGCGAAGCGGCCAGGGCCGAGCCCGCCGCGCTGATCGCGGCGGCGAGCGGCCTCGGACTGCGGGCGCTGGGCGCCACCCACAGCGTGGACGGCAGGCGGCGACTGGCCGAGGCGGTCGGCGACCCGTCGGCGGCCGTCACGCTGGCCGGGCTGCTCGCGGGCACCGAGGGCCCCGGACGGGACGAGGAGGGGGCCGTCGCCGTCGACCTGCTCGTCGTGCTGGACGCCCCGCAGGTCGACGTCGAGACCGGAGCGATGCTGGTGGAGGCCCTCGCCGACGGCACCCGTCTGGTGCTCAGCGGCGATCCGGGCGTGCTGGGGTCGGCGGGCGCGGGGCGGGTGTTCGCCGATGTGCTGGCCGCCCGTGCGTGCCCGCAGATCGTCTCCCGTACGCCGGCTCCCGGTCCGATCGGTGAGCTGGTCTCCGGCATCGGCATCGGGGAGCTGAACCAGGTGGCGGCGCCGGGCAAAGAAGTGGTGATCGTGCCCGTGCGTGACGCGGGCGAGGCGGTGCACCGCACGGTGCAGCTGGTCGCCGACTCGGTGCCGCGCGCCATCGGCGTGCCGTCGTCCGACACCCAGGTGATCACCGTCGGCCACGGCGGCTCGGCGGGCACCCGGGCGCTGAACGAGGCGCTCAAGCAGCGGCTCAACCCCGGCCCCGGACGGTTCGGAGGATTCGACCCCGGCGACCGGATCGCCCATGTCCCGGCGCCGGGCAGGACCGTGCCCGGCGTGGTCGTCTCGGCCGACGCCGAGGGCCTGCACCTGGACTGTGCGGGGACCCCGGTCGTCGTACCGCAGGAGCGGGTGGAGGCGTCCGTACGGCACGCCTGGGCGCTCAGCGCCCATCAGGCGGCCGGCATGCGGTGGCCCGCGGTGGTCGTCGTACTGCCCGGTGACGCGGCGCAGGGGCTCAGCCGCCCCTGGGTCTACACCGCGTTCGGCCGGGGTGAGCGGCACCTGTCGGTGGTGCACGGGGTGGACCAGGCTCTGCCGCGCGCGGTCGCCCAGTCCCCCGCGCAGGACCGCACCACCCGGCTGCGCACCCTGCTGGAGGCGTCCGGCGGGTGAGACCGCAGGGCCGGGCGGATGCATCGCGCATCCGCCCGGCCCTGCGGCACGGCACCGGTCACGGCGTGACGGTCGCAGACGGACCGGTCAGGAGCCGTCCCTCGCCAGACCGCCCAGTTCCCCGTCCAGCTCGTCCTCGTCGAAGACGGCACTGACATCGAACCGGCAGACCACCAGCTGGGGGTCCGCGTCGTCGAAGGGCGCGCCCAGCCACTCCCCCGGCTCCGGCAGTTCGTCCGCCGCCGCGACCCAGAGGGTGGAGTCGCCCTCCTCCAGGCCGAATTCCGTGTGCCGGGACGCGATCTCGTCCGCCTCGTACTCCCCGAAGACCGCCCCCAGCGCCGCATGGACACTGCCGCCGACCACGGCCGTCCCGTCGCTGTCGCGGCCGTCCGGATCCAGGTCCGCGAGTCGCTGCGCCTGGGCGAGCAGCCGCTGCGGCTCCGCCACCGCGTAGTCGCGGCGGATCAGCACACTGAGTGCGTTCGGCTCCTCGGGACCGCTGTAGGGCGGCAGGGAGTCCTGCGCGCCCGGAATCTCGAACGGGGTGACCTCGTCATGGCGGTCGTAGAGGAGTTCGTCATAGACCTCCGCCGCAGCGGCCAGCGCGTTGAACGCGTCGTAAACAGCGGGGTCGTCGTCCCCGGACCGGCGTTCGACCGCCTCGAGGTGACGGTCGAGCGCGACCTTGACCGCATCGGCGGCGGCGCGTACCTCGGCAGCGGATGGCTGCGCAGCATCAGACATAGAGCAGACGCTATCCGTACTGAGGCTCTGCCCGCACAATAGATGCGATGCCGGAATACGAATTTGTCGACGTGTACGTGCCGCGCGGGGTGTCCCGGAAGGAGACGACCCGCCTGCTGACCGAGCATGCCGAGTACGGGCACTGGGAGTTGGACCGGCTGTCGCTGCGCCGTGACGGCAGCCGCCGGGTACGGCTGCGTCGGCGGATCATCCGCCAGCTGCGGGCCACCTGGTGAAACGGAGCGGGCCCCGCTGCCGCGGGGCCCGCTCCCTTCGCCGTGCTTGCGCGTAGTGCCGTTTCTCCTAGGCGGCCCTGCCGCGGCGGTACAGCACTGTGCCCGCGCCTGCCAGCAGCAGACCCGCGCTCGCCGGGATCAGCAGGTCGAGCCCGCCCGATCCGGTGTGTGCGAGCTGCGGGGTGCCCTGGGGCACGCTCTGCGGCCCCGGCACGTTCGGGATGGTGCGCGGTCCGGGAACCGGCGGCACCTCGTGGGTGACCGGGGTGACCGGGG
>NZ_JAFMPZ010000607.1 GCF_017353455.1 Streptomyces laculatispora | reverse complement strand
TCCGTCCTCGGCGTCCCCGCCGGCACGCTCATCGGTGATCTGGCCGGCTGGCGGACCACGTTCGCGGCGATGGGGCTGCTGAGCACCGGCGCACTGGCCCTGCTGCTCCTGACGCTCCCCGCCCTGCCCCCGGCCGGCGTCACCCGCCCCGCGGTGCTCCGCGCCCTGCTGCGCCGCACGGGCACTCGGTACGCCCTGCTGATGACGTTCCTCGTCGTACTGGCCCATTTCGCCGCGTACACCTACGTAACCCCCTTCCTTCGCCAGGCCACCCGGGCCGATCCGGGACAGATCACCGGATACCTGCTGATCTACGGCGCCGCGGGGGTGGCCGGTAACTTCATCGGGGGCGCGCTGGTGACGCGCGCCCCGCGCATCGCGTTCGGGGCGGCCGCCGGGTCGATCGCCGCCGCGACCGCGCTGCTGCCCGTCCTGGGCCGCGGCGACGCGGCCGCGCTCGCACTGCTCGTCGTCTGGGGACTCGGCTACGGCGCGGTGCCGGTCTGCTCGCAGACCTGGTTCGCCCGCTCCGCCCCCCGGACGCCCGAGGCGGCCTCGGTCCTGTTCACCGCGTCCTTCCAGGCAACGCTCGCCGCCGGCGCGCTCACCGGCGGCACGGTCGTCGACCACGCCTCGCTCAGCGCGGTCATGTGGTGCGGGGCGGCGACCGCGGGTCTCGTGGTGCTCGTGACTCTCCGGACGAAGGGCCCCAGGACCGCGCCGCCGCCAGTCCGTTGACACGGCCGAGGGCTGCCACTCCCCGCTCGGGAGTGACGGCCCTCGGCGGATCGCCGGGCACTGCGGCGCTTCCGGCGGTTCGCGGGTCAGTTCGGCAGCCGCTCCAGCAGCCAGGTGCACAGTTCCTCGGTGATGGCCGTGTGCTTGGTGGTGGCCGAAGAGCAGACGAAGTCGTCGAGTTCGCTCTCCTCCGGGCTCAGTTCGTCGATGTTCGCGTACAGGTCCGCCGGCTGGTCGATGTCGCGGATCGCGACCGAGCTGACCGAGGGCACGAAACAGACGTCGGGGTGGCGCAGGTCCACGGTGGCGCCGAACTTGGTCAGCATGGCGGCCAGGATCCCGTACGAGTCGAGGAAGCCGCCGGGGGCGCCGTCGAGTTCCGGGGAGCCACTGGTCGTGATCGTCTTCTCGGCCTTCGGGAAGAGGCGCTTCAGCTCCGCCACGACGACCTCGTGGCCCTCGGCCTGGGTGTAGAGCGCCGTACCCGGGTACACCAGCTGCCCGGTGCTCGCCAGCGCGACCTGGCCGGGCGGGACATCGAGGCCCTTGGCGTCACCCCGGCCGTTGGCCACGGCGATCGTGCGCGGTCGCCGCGGCCACCCACCGACGTCGCGCAGCGCCTCAAGGAACTTCTCGCGCTCCGGGTCGACCCGGACCGTCCCGTCCTCGCTGTCGTAGTGCCGCCACAGCATCTGACGGGCGGCCGAACTGTTCATCTGCTTCGCGAAGGCGTTGGCGACCGGGATGAAGTGGGCGAACGCCTGGAGCGCGATCGGGATCACGGCTCCGCGGTGCGGGCTGTCGTAGGAGAAGTAGAGCGCCGTACGGTGGTCGATGCCTTCGCTCTCCAGCTTGGCGAGCGCGTACCGGGTGACGATCCCACCCATGGAGAATCCGCCGACGGTCAGCGGGGCGTCGCCCTCCTGCACGGCGGTGGTGCGCTGGATGGCGGCGATCACCGCCTGGGCGTTGTCCAGGATCGAGGCGCCGCGGTCGTCGTAGCCGATCAGGACGACGTCCCGGCCGCGCTGCCGCAGGGCGCCGAGGAACGCGAAGTTCCCTTCCAGCCCCTGGTACAGCGCGTCGAGGTCGCTCCGGCCCAGGTTGAAGCCGTCGGCCATGAGCACCGGCTGCCGGATGGCGTTGTGGCCCTCGCCGTAATAGACGCGGGCGAAGCCGTGGGGCAGCTCCCACTCCTCGTCCGACTGCCGCACCTGCACCTGGTTCGTGGGCTCGGCGCCCGGTGAACCGGCCAAGGTGAACGTGCCGATGCCCTGTTCCGCCGTCTCGCCCTGCTGTCCGGACAAAGTGTCGCTCCTCGGTCCGCGCCCATGCCGCGGCGGCCCGTACGGCACAGGCTCGGTGACTGCGGACGGGTACGAAGACCGGGGCCATCATGGCCAGGTGCGCGGGGACCGTACCGGCGATCTTGGCCGCACTCACCCTTCCGGGTGCAAAGCGGAACATGGGCGTTCATACCGCCGTACGCGATGCGCGCTCCGCGCACGACCCCGGCTCGACCAGGACGAACCAGACCGTCTTGGCGTTCCGCACCCGCCCGCCGCGCGTCGTGGTCCCCCACCGATCGGTCAGGCTCTCCACGATGACGAGCCCGCGCCCGCTCTCCGCGTGGGGCGCGGCGCCCGGTTTCGGCAGCCGGCCGGGGTCGTCGTCGGTCACGTAGACCATGACCTGACGCCGGT
Source organism: Streptomyces laculatispora (assembly GCF_017353455.1). GTDB lineage: Bacteria > Actinomycetota > Actinomycetes > Streptomycetales > Streptomycetaceae > Streptomyces > Streptomyces laculatispora. The sequence continues at coordinate 5,408 of NZ_JAFMPZ010000607.1, read as the reverse complement.
TCACCGTCACATCGACCCGGATGCGCGCCGACCGCGTATGGCAGTGCGCGTTGGATACCACCTCGCTCACGCACAACCGGGCATCGTCGACCAGCCCGGAGTGCTCGGTGGTCCGCAGCAGGGCGCCCACGAAGTCCCGCGCGACGCGGGGTGCGGTGGGGGTGTTCGGTGCGACGAGCCGGTAGCGCTCGCCGCGCTGCGGGAGGTACGGGGTGGGTGAGGGCGGAACGGTTACGGAGGTCATGACGCGGTCTCCCTACGTGAGCGGGTCTCCGGTACGTCGCCGGGCCGTTCCGGCGAACCGTGGCATCGGCCGGGCCCGTACGAGATCAACTCGGGTACGGGTGGCTGCACTTCGGAGCACCGAGCCGTTTCCGGTCGATACCGATGGACGCTAGGGCACAACATTGGGACGGCGCAACAATGGGACGGCCGTAGCACTCATACGAGTGGACCAGTGGCACAGTGGGGCGGCACACTCGTACCCGCACGAAGGGGAGGGCCGATGCCGCCAAGGAGCTACCCGACCGCCAGGCAGAAGCGATTGGGCGCGGAGCTTCGCAAGCTGCGCGAGCGCGCCGGAATGTCCGGGAGCGAGGCTGCCGCGTTCCTGGGTGGCGAGCGCGCGCAGATCAGCCACATCGAATCCGGTCGCTACGGCGTGAGCGACCAGCGCGTCCGTCGCCTGGCCGCGCATTACTCGGCCGGCGACAAACACCTGGTGGACGCCCTCGCAAGCATGGCCGAGGAGCGCACGAAGGGATGGTGGGACGACTACCGGGGCATACTCTCGCCGGGATTCCTGGACCTGGCCGAGCTGGAGCACCGCGCCACCTACATCCGCGCCATTCAGATGCTGAACATCCCAGGAATCTTCCAGACAGAGGCGTACGCACGGGATCTGATCCGGAGCGGCGTCTCCGACCTTCCGACCGCAGAATTGAATGCCCGCGTCGAGCATCGCGCGAGGCGCCGGGACATTTTCGATCGGCCCACCCCGACCTCGTTCGAGGCATTCGTCCACGAAGCCGCGCTCCGTATGCGCTACTGCGGCACCGACATGATGCGCGAGCAGCTCAACTTCCTGCACACAGCGTCCACATGGCCCTCCGTGACGATCCGAGTCATCCCGTTCACCGCACAGATCACCGGCTCGGCCCATTCGATGCTGTATGCCGGAGCGAGCATCCCGGCGCTCGACACCGTACAGATCGACAGCGCCTTCGACGCCGGATTCCTGGACGCCGAAGCCCAGCTCGCCAGGTACCGAGAACTGCTTGATTCCATCGAGTCGATCTCCCTCGACCCGGAGGAGTCAGCCCAGTTCATCCAACTCATCGCACAGGAAATGTGAGTCGAAGCGACATGACCGACGCAATCAACTGGCAGAAGTCGTCATTCTCGGGAGCGGACAACAACCAGAGCTGCATCGAACTGGCACCCGTGGACGGCGCGATCAAGATGCGTGAGAGCGACGACCCCGACCTGGTCGTCACGACGAGCGTCGCCAAGCTCCGCGCCTTCGTCCTGGGCGTCAAGGCCGGCGAGTTCGACCACCTGATCTGACCAACTCAGCCAAGCGCCCTCCGCCTGAACTTCAGGGTGGAGGGCGTTTCGCGCGATGCGGCACAACTTTGGGACGTCCCACTGTTGCACCGCACGCAATAGTGACGCTACGGTCACCGTACGTCGCCTCCCCGGTCGAGCGCACCCGCTCAACCGCGCCAGGCAACGCCGTAACTCACCCTGGATGCAGGCCCGTTGAGGGTCACGCGCTCCTTCCGCGCGCCCACACGCTGTGATCGGACGGTCGACCATGCGTACCTCACCCCGCACCACCTCCGTGGAGGCCCGCGTCGAGCGCGGGTTCCGGTTCGAAGTGCTCCGGTACTCCCCCGCGACCGGCTTCGTCCCGGAACCGGTCGACCTCCGCGTCCTGACCGGCCCCCGCGAAGCGATCCGCATCATCCGCGTCCAGCTCCGCGCGAGCCACGTACTCGGGCTGACCCCGCGTGAAGCGGCGCGGGCGCTCTACTGGGCGGACCAGGGCGGCTGGGTGCAGGCGCTCGGCGCGCTCCATCGCGGCGAGCCCTGCGGGTTCACCCTCATGCTCCGCAAGGGGCGCCATATCGAGTGGCACGTACGCCCCGTGCTCCACCTGACGCTCACACCTTCGGGACTTCATTGACGGTGTCGGGACGGGGTGTTCAGTGCGCAATGCCGTCGATCAGTTCGCGTGCGCCCTGACACAGCAGGCTGACTGCGACGAATGTGCCGAGGGTCGCGGGGTCGAGGGGGCCGACCCATTCGTGTGCGTTGAGGACGGTCTTGCCGTCGGGGGTGAACGCCTTGGACCGGAGCGAGAGTTCGCCACTGCCTTCCAACTGGGCGTATCCGGCGATGGGGCTGTTGCAGTGCCCTTGCAGGACGTGCAGGAGCATGCGCTCGGCGGTGGTCTCGCGGCGGGTGGCGGCGTGACCAGGTGACCTGGGGCAACGGGTCATCCGGCTCGCAGACGGTCGATGAAGTCGGCTACACCCTCGACCTGTCGGTAGGGCTTGAAGGCCGGGGCGAGTTCACGGACCAGGGTGACGCACCGCTCGGCGCCGATCCGGGTGGCGAGGTCCAGCGATTCGGTGGTGACGGCGAGGGCCTGTTCGATGTCGTTGGACTGCAGGAAGCCCTTGGCCTGGTAGGTCAGGAAGATCCCGCGTGTCTTGTCCCTGACCTTGGGGAGCATGGCCATGCCCTCGGTCATCCTGGTGCGGGCCTCGTCGGCCCGTCCGAGGTCGAGCAGGCACTGCCCCGAATCCACCGCCAGGTCCGCCGGACTCATCCACGCGCACCAGCCCGGAGCGGGATCGGTGGCCCGCACCGACAGCTCGGCCTCGGCTGCGGACAGGTCCCGGTAGCAGGCGGCCCGCCGGCCGAGAGCCGCGTAGGCCCTGGCCCTGCGCACAAACAGCAGCGACCGAGCGGTGGGGTGACTGGTGCCCGAGATCGCGTAGCCGAGCTGATCCACCGAGACGTCCGGCTTGCCGAGCCAGTTCGACTGGTAGGCGAAGTCGGAGAGCACCCCGGCGCCGAAGTCGCGGTCGCCTGCGGCATGGGAGGAGTGCAGGGCCGCGGTCCAGAGCTTGCCTGCCGCGTAGTGCTTCCCCTGGTCGAAGCGGTACCAGCCGCATGTGGTGGACAGCTGGGCAGCCAGGGCGTGCAGGCGCCTGCCGGTCCGTTCGGTGCACCGGCCGCCGTCGATCAGGTCGGTGACTGTGGCGAGGTGGGCATCCGCCAACTTGATGGTGTGCTGGCGCTGTTCGGTCGGAAGGGCCGTCAGCTTCGCGCTGGTGTCCTCCAGCCAGTCGATGAGTTCGGTATCGACGACCGTCCGCCCGCTGAGTGCGGCGGTGAGGCGGTCCGGCTCGATCGTGGCCCACTGGGCGGCGAGGCCGGCCAGCGCAGCCGCGCTGTAGGTCATGAAGCTGCGGCGGTCCATGGCGGCTTTCTGTGCATCTCGAAGTACGTGAACCGTGTACGCCGTCCCGAGCGGCATGGGGAGATCCCGGCCCGGCAGCCAGTCGGGCCAGCCGCACAACTCCAGTTCGGTCACGGGGACGCCGAAGGCTTCGGCCATCAGGATCTGCGAGTCGGGGCTGGGCTTCTTGCGCCCGTTCTCCCACCGGCTGACGGCTGTCTTGTCGGTACCGGAGCGGAGTCCGTGTCTGCGGGCGACCCGGTCGAGGTGCACGGCCAAGTCGCTCTGCGACCACCCGCGCAGTTCGCGGGCGTAGGCGAGGGGGTGCCGGATCGGGTCGTCCACGCGCCAATTCCATCATCGACAGTGACCGCGAGGATACTGCGAGCGAGGGCGGGACAACCCCGGGACTACATATTGCGCCTTTCCGGGAACCGTCCTTTGGGCTGTACTCAACACACATAGACAAGTTCCCGCATGAAACGGAAGGAGTCTGCCCATGAAACGACGAGCCGAAGCCATCGACCTGGGTTCCACGGCAGTCGAAGACCATCTGCCGGGTCTGCTCACGGCGAGCCGAAGGACCAAGGAGACCTCGATGTCCATCGCTGTCCAGCCGTGGGGCGTCAAGCGCCTGGCCCCTTACTCGAACACCGTGCGATACCCGTTCACCCGGACCGAGATCGATCCCGAGACGCAGACGACGCGCTACTTCGACGCGGCGGGCCGGGCCGTCGACATGAGCGGCGGGCACGGCACCAATCAGTCGACGTCCTCACCGACCTCGACCGGTGCCGACAGCGGCGGCTCACAGCCGCCCGTGCCCGCAGACTCGGACGCACTCGAAGACCACGCACAGGACTGACATGACCGGCTCGCCGGTTCTCGTCATCACCGCACTCGGTGACGTCACGGCGGATCTGGTGCTCAGCGAGCTGTACGGCCGAGGCGTCCCGGCCGTACGGCTCGACCCCGCCGTCGACTTCCCCGAGCCCGCACGCATGAGCGTCCGGGTCGGGGAGGCCTCGTTCACCGGGGATCTGACCACAGCTTCCAGATACGTCAGCCTCTCCGCCGTCCGCTCGGTCTACTGGCGGCGCCCCACGCCTTATGGCGACCCGCGGCAGAGCGAGTCGCCCCAGCAGCGGTTCGCCCTCGAACAGTCCCGCGCCGGATACACGGGAACGCTGACCGCGCTCTCCGAAGTACTGCACGTCAACCACCCCATCCAGAACCGCGCTGCCGACCACAAGCTCGCGCAGCTCGGCACAGCCGCACGCCTCGGCCTCTCCGTCCCCGAGACCCTGATCACGAACGTTCCGCAGGACGCCCGCGAGTTCGCGGCCGACCACGGGACCGTGATCTACAAACCGGTTCATGGCGTGCACCTCACCGGTGAGGACGGCCGTAACCGGACCATCTGGGTTCGCCCCGTCCACGCCGACGAGCTCGACGACTCGATTGCCCTGTGCCCCCACCTGTTCCAAGCCTGTGTCCCGAAGATCGCGGACATCCGGCTCGCCGCCGTCGGTGACAAGCTGTTCGCCACCCGGATCGACACCGCCGGCGATCACGTGGACTGGCGGCAGGATCAACGCCTGATCACCTGCTCGCCCCTACCGATCCCGTACGCGGTCCGCGAGGCCGTGGAGCACTTCCTCCGCGCGTTCGGGCTCACCTTCGGCGCCTTCGACTTCGCCCTCGACGGGAACGGCCGATGGTGGTTCCTCGAATGCAATCCAAACGGGCAGTGGGCATTCGTCAACGAGCCCACGATCCGAGCCATCGCGAGCGCGCTCGCTGACATCCTCCAGAAGGGCGTCCCCGCATGACCTTTGAGAACTCCGCCGCCCTGCGCCGTCGCCTCGTCGAACAGCTCGTTGACGAGGACCTGCTGCACGACTCGGACGTGCTCCGCGCGGCCGAAACCGTCCCG
>NZ_JAFMPZ010000606.1 GCF_017353455.1 Streptomyces laculatispora | reverse complement strand
CTTGCGAATCATCGCCCCCGGCCCGGCCCGGGGGCGATGATTCGCAAGCCGTCCACATAACACGCTTGATCAATTCCTCCGGGCGTTCGGCCCGCGCTTCCTGCGGATGTTCCACCGGCCTTGGCGTGCCCCGGCGTATTCATTGCGGATAATCCACGCGATGGCCGAACGTTGATCAATTTCATTGGTCATCCGCACTTACCGCCGTACGGGTGATCGATCCCCGAACGGAGTAGGGAAAGTTCACCATCCTGAACCCGGCAAACCGGGACGTTAGGTCTCTTTCGAACGGGTTCCGGCAGGTGTGACGCCCGCGTTTCTTCTCGCCCGCACAGCGGCTCCGACCTGCGAATACCGTCCCCGGCGAACCTTCCGCAGCACGTACGTGTTGCAGTTGTCAAGCCCCGAGATATGCCCTGACCTGCGAAAACGCCATTCAGGAGAAGCTGTTCTCGTGTTACTCTTGATAGCCACGGAAGGGGTACCTGTCACATGACGTTCAAGGTTGGCGACACCGTGGTCTATCCCCATCACGGGGCCGCGCTGATCGAGGCTATCGAAACTCGCCAGATCAAAGGCGTGGACAAGACCTACTTGGTGCTCAAGGTCGCCCAGGGCGACTTGACGGTGCGTGTGCCGGCGGACAATGCGGAGTTCGTGGGTGTGCGCGACGTTGTCGGGCAGGAAGGGCTGGACCGGGTCTTCGAGGTGCTGCGCGCGCCGTATGCCGAAGAGCCGACGAACTGGTCCCGGCGCTACAAGGCAAATCTCGAGAAGCTCGCCTCCGGCGATGTCATCAAGGTCGCGGAAGTGGTTCGTGACCTGTGGCGTCGTGAGCGTGAGCGTGGACTCTCCGCAGGTGAGAAGCGCATGCTCGCCAAGGCTCGCCAGATCCTGGTGAGCGAGCTCGCCCTCGCGGAGAACACCAACGAGGACAAGGCCGAGGCCCTGCTCGACGAGGTCCTCGCGTCCTGAACCGGATCGCACCGGTCTAAGGCGTGAATAACGTGCCGCGGTGCCCGCTGACCAGCCGTCCGAACGGCGTGTCGTCGGGCACCGCGGCATGTCCGGATCTGGATTCCGGCGGTCCGACTGCGGATTTCGGACCCATGGATTCCAGACACATTCCGGATTCCGGGCACAGGGACGCCGACGGGCGGTGAGGCCCGAGCATCCCGGATGTTGTTCTCGATGCGCCGACGCGTTGGCCTCGTCGACGATCCCCCGGTACTTTGCTCGCGATCTTGTGAAGTCGACGTGTCAGGCCGATCCCGAGCGGCCGGGTCCGTCCTCGTCTCGCCCGGGGTCACGGAAAGGGTCCCGGTCGAGTCATGGCATGGCGCCCGGCTCGATTGAGGCCATACCCACGTCGGCCGTGGAGACAAACATGCCGATGCTTCGGAGTGCAACCGATGTCTGATCAATCGCGTCCCAGCCGCACCGCCGCCGTGATTCCCGCGGCCGGCCGCGGCGTACGGCTCGGCCCCGGCGCCCCCAAGGCGCTGCGTGCGCTGGGCGGAACGCCCATGCTCGTCCATGCGGTACGGGCCATGGCGGCGTCCCGTCAGGTGTCCCTGGTCGTGATCGTCGCACCACCGGACGGCGCCGCCGAGGTCAGGAACCTGCTCGACGAGCACGCGCTGCCCGAGCGCACCGAATTCCTCGTCGTGCCCGGTGGCGGCACCCGCCAGGAGTCGGTGAAGCTCGGCCTGGACGCGCTGCCCGCCGATATCCGCGCCGTCCTCGTCCACGACGCGGCCCGCCCCCTGGTGCCCGTCGACACGGTGGACGCGGTGGTCGAGGCGGTACGGGACGGGGCGCCCGCCGTCGTCCCGGCGCTGCCGCTGGCGGACACCGTCAAGGAGGTCGAGCCGGGTGCGCCCGGGGAGCCCGAACCGGTGCTCTCCACCCCGGTGCGGTCCAGGCTGCGGGCGGTGCAGACCCCGCAGGGCTTCGACCGCGACACGCTGGTGCGGGCCCATGAGCGGGTCGCCGTCAGCGGCGAGGGCGCGACCGACGACGCGGGCCTGGTCGAGCAGCTCGGAGTGGCCGTCGTGGTCGTACCCGGCCACGAGGAGGCGTTCAAGGTGACCCGGCCGCTGGACCTGGTCCTGGCCGAAGCGGTACTCGCACGCAGGAGGGCGAACGATGGCTTCTGAGGAACGCATGGCCCCCGAGGGACACCTGGCCTCCGGAGAACGCGCCGCACCGGTGATCCCGCTCGTCGGGATCGGAACCGACATCCACGCCTTCGAGGAGGGCCGCGAGCTGTGGTGCGCGGGTCTCCTGTGGGAGGGCGAGGGCCCCGGGCTCGCCGGGCACTCCGACGCGGACGTCGTCGCGCACGCCGCGTGCAACGCGCTGTTCTCGGCCGCCGGGCTCGGTGACCTCGGGCAGCACTTCGGCACCGGACGCCCCGAGTGGTCCGGCGCCGCAGGGGCCACGCTGCTGACCGAGGCGGCCCGGATCGTGCGGTCCGAGGGGTTCGAGATCGGCAACGTCGCGGTCCAGGTCGTCGGCGTACGGCCGAAGATCGGCAAGCGGCGCGACGAGGCGCAGAAGGTCCTGTCCGCCGCCGTGGGCGCGCCCGTCTCGCTCTCCGCCGCGACCTCGGACGGGCTCGGCTTCACCGGCCGTGCGGAGGGCATCGCCGGGATCGCCACCGCGCTGGTCTACCGCACGGTCTGACCTGCCCCGGAGCCGGACTGCGGGCCCGGCGGACCGTCGGGCCCGCAGCCTTGTTGCACATCTATTGCACGTACCCTGGTACGGCAATGAGATGACGCGAGGGACGGAGAGGCTCCGGGATGAGTACGACGACGACGGCCGGGACACGGGCCGATGCCGACGGATACGTCCTGCGCACCGCCACTCCTCGTGACGTCGGCGGCGCGCGGGCCGTGATGCTCGACACCGTCTACCACGACCTGAGGTCCGGCTACGTGCCCCGCTGGCACGCCGACATCATCGACCCCGAGGCCAGCTATCTGCGGCCCGAGCGCTGCACCCTGCTCGTGGTCGAGCGCGACGGCGAGATCGTCGCGACGGGCGCCGTGCGCGACCGGGGGCCGCAGGCGCCGCCCAATCCGCGGTGGGTCGCGGACCGCTTCCCGTCCGGCACCACCGCCCAGCTGTGCCGGATCTACGTACGGCCGGAGCACCGCAGGCACGGGCTGGCGCGGTGGCTGGTGCGCGAGCTCTGCGACTTCGTCGCGCGGGCCGGCGGGTACGAGGCGGTCTATCTGCACACCGACCCGGCCGTGCCGGGCGCCGAGCCGTTCTGGCGGTCGCTCGCGCGGGAGGTGTGCGACGAACGCACCCTGCCCGGACGCGGTCAGAGCGTCGTCCACTTCGAGCTGCCGGTGCCCGCCGCCCGTTGAGCCGCTCGCTGAACCCCTTTTAAATGACAATCGTTTTCATATAAGGTCGTTGCCATGCCCCCGTCCCGACTCCGTCGCGCCGCGCTGCCGCTGACCGCGGCCGCCCTCCTCGTCCCGCTCGCCACCGCCTGCTCCGGCGGCGCGAACGACACCACAAGCGCGTCGGACGGCGGGCAACGCCTCCGGGTCGCCATGGCCTTCCCGCCCGCCCAGGCGATGTCCCCTTACGGCGACGACGCCGTCAACCTCAGCCGCCTCGCGGTCATCGAGGGCCTCACCTCCCTCGGCCGCGACGGCGCCGCGAAGCCCGCACTCGCCGCCTCCTGGAAGCGCGAGAGCCCGAAGGCGTGGACCTTCACCCTGCGCAAGGCGTCCTTCCAGGACGGCACGAAGGTCGACCCGGCCGCCGTCGTCCGGTCCCTGAACGCCGCTCAGAAGGCCTCGCCCAAGCCCCGCGTCCTGTCCGACACCGGCATCACCGCCGCCGCCCAGGGCGCCGGCACCGTACGGATCACCACCACCGCGTCCGACCCGCTGCTGCCCCAGCGCCTCGCCAACCCCTCCCTCACGATCCTGTCCGCCGCCGCGTACCAGGGGGGCAAGGTGAACCCGGCCGGACACGCCACCGGACCCTTCACCCTCGCCGCGGTCAAGGGCGCCGTCAGCGCCACGCTGGAGCGAAACGACCACTACTGGGGCGGCAAGGCCAAGGCCCCCGGTGCCGACGTGACCTTCGTGGCCGACGGCACCGCCCGCGCCAACGCCCTGCGCACCGGGGCCGTCGACGTCGCCGAGTACGTACCGATCTCGCAGGCCTCCCTCCTCGGCGACCGGCTCGTCCACGAATTCCCCTCCGCCCGAACCAACGGCCTCTCCCTCAACACGGAACACGGAGTCTTCGCCGACCCCGCGATGCGTGCCGCGGCCCGCGAGGCGATCGACTCCGAGGCCCTCGTCAAGGCCGTCTACGAAGGCCGCGCCGACAGCGCGCAGGGCCTCCTCGGGCCCGGCGTTCCGTGGGCCGCCGCCGCCCGCGAGGCCCCGGCCGACCGGGCGGCGGCCGCCGGCAGGGCGCAGGTCGCGAAGACGAAGCAGATCGTCCTCGCCACCTACACCAACCGGCCCGAACTCCCCGAGGTCGCCACCGTCGTCCAGCAGCAGCTCCAGAAGCGCGGCTTCACCGTCAAGCAGGTCGTCCGCGACTACGCCCAGCTGGAGGCCGACGCCCTCGCCGGCAAGTACGACGCCTTCATCCAGGCCCGCAACACCCTCCTGGACACCGCGGACCCCGTCTCCTACCTCGCGTCCGACTTCACCTGCGACGGCAGCTTCAACATCTCGCAGCTCTGCGACAAGCGCGTCGACACCGACGTGGACAAGGCCGCCGCACTCGCCGGAAACGACGCCCGCCACCGCGCCGCGATGACCGCCGAGGCCGACGTCCTCGGCACCGACGCCCTCGTGCCGCTGCTCCACGAGCGCTTCGTCCAGGGGTACGACGACAGCCGCGTCCACGGCGTCGCGCTCGACCCGATGGAACGCACCCTCATCACCGCAGACACCCGCGTCGGATGACCGGGTGAAGTACCTCGCCGGACGGCTCGCCGCGCTCCTCGCGGTCCTCGCCGTCATCGGCCTGCTGCCCCGGCTGACCCGCACCGACCCCGCCCTCACGATCCTGCGCGCCCGGTACGCCGAGCGGCCGCCCACCCCCGAGACCCTCGACGCCATCCGCGCCGACATCGGCCTCGACGGCGGCCCCCTCCACATCCTCGGCGGCTGGCTCGGCGGACTCCTCCACGGCGACCTCGGCACCTCCTGGGTCTCCGGGCAGCCCGTCGCCCCCGACGCGATATCCGCCCTGGGCGTCTCGCTCACCCTCATGGGCGCCTCCCTCGCCGTCGCCCTGCTCCTCGCCGCGGCCCTCGCCGCCGGGACCCTGCGGCGCGGGGCGGCGCGCCGCATCGTCACCACCCGCGCGGGCGTCGGTGCGGCCGTCCTCGCCGCCTTCCCCGAGTTCCTCATCGCCGCCGTGCTCGCCGCCGTCGTCGCCGTCCGGCTCGACTGGCTTCCCGCGCTCGGCTGGGGCACCCCCGGACAGACGGTGCTGCCCGCCCTCGCCATGGGCATCCCCGCCGGCGCCCTGCTCGGCCGGCTGCTGGACGACGCACTGCCCGCCGCGTTCGCCGAACCCTGGGCGCGCGCCGCCACCGCCGGCGGGCTGCCCGCAACCCGCATCGCCCGCCACGCCCTGCGCCGCACCCTGCCCGGCCTGCTGCCCCAGCTCGGCCTCATCGTCGTCGGGCTCACCGGCGGAGCCGTCGCCGTCGAGACCCTCTACGCGATCCCCGGCCTCGGCGGCACCGCGCTCGCCGCCGCACTCGCCCAGGACCTTCCGGTCCTCCAGGCCTGCGTCCTGATGCTGCTGCTCCTCGGCATCGCCGCCGGACTGGCCGCCCGGCTCGCCTCCCGCACCCTGCTGGGCCCCGCCCTGCACGACGGCGCCCTGCCCGCACTCCTGCCGCTCGCCCTCCCGGCCCGCCGGCTGCTGACCGCGGCCGCCGTCGTCCTGGCCGCGCTCTTCGCCGCCGTCACCGTCGCCGGACTCCTGCGCGATCCTCTCCAGATCGACGCCGCCGCCCGCCTCGCCGGACCGTCCACCGCCCACCCCTTCGGCACCGACTCCCTCGGCCGCGACATCCTCGCCCGCCTCGGACACGGCGCCGCCCGCACCGTCCTCACCGCCGTCGCCGTGTCCGCGGCCACCCTGCTGCTCGGCCTCGCGCTGGGAGCCGTACGCGCCGGAGCGCTCACCGAGACCGCCAACGCACTGCCCGCGATCCTCACCGGCCTCGTCGTCGCCGGTGTCGCCGGACCCGGCTCCTGGAGCGCCGCGGCCGCCGTCACCGCCGTCGCCTGGGCCCCCATCGCCGCACACACCAGCGCCCTGTACGCCCAGGAACGCGCCGCCCCGCACATCGCCGCGGCCCGCGCCCTGGGCGCCGGACGCGCGCACCTGCTGCGCCGCCACGTACTGCCCGGCGTACTGCCCCCCGTCGTCCGCCACGCCGTCCTGCGCGTCCCCGCCATCGCGCTGGCCCTCGCCTCCCTCGGTTTCCTCGGCCTCGGCACCGCGCCCCCGTCACCCGAATGGGGCAGGATGCTCTCCGAGAACCTCCCCTACGCGG
>NZ_JAFMPZ010000302.1 GCF_017353455.1 Streptomyces laculatispora | reverse complement strand
GCCTCGTGCACGACGCCACCGTGCGCATCCATCGCCCGGGGTCCGGGTATGCCCATGACGGACCTGGCGGGGACTTCCTGGGGAGCGGCTTCTTCATCGCCCCGAGCTGGATCCTCACGTGTGCGCACGTGGCAATGCGGGGGGAGGGGGGCGTGGTGAACGTGTGGTTCAAGGAGGACCGTTACAGCACCGAACTGAGCGAGGTGCCGGGCAAGGTCGTCGCCGCGATGCCCGGCGCCCGACCGCAGGGGGCCACCGGCTGGCCGGCCCCCGACCTCGCGCTGATCAAGCTCCAGCGGCCCGTCGAGCACACCTGCGTGTACGTCACCGAGCGCTCGGAGGCCATGCTCCGCAGCCGGGAGATCCACTGCGTGGGCTGGGCGCCCTCGCAGGGCGGCGGGCTGCTGAAGCGCAGCGGCGTCTGCGTGGTGAAGGGGGCCTACGGTGCGTCGGACGATGCCGAACAAGTCGTCCGGCTCGACGGGGACTGGCTGGAGCCGGGCATGTCCGGCGGCCCCGTGGTGGATCTCGCCCGGGGGGAGGTGGTCGGGGTGATCAAGTCGCGGCTCGACCACCACCAGGGCGGAACGGCCGTGGGGATCGAGCGGCTGCGCACCCTGAAGGTGCCGTCCGCGCCCGTCGAGACCGAGGGCGACGACACCTACCAGTCGGTCTTCCACGCCCATGACCGCTACCACGCGGACCGGCACAACAGCCCGGCCAGCACCGAGCGGACCTGGGCCGATGTGCAGAGCGAGCTGTCGGCCCCGCCCGGCGGCGTCCTCGGCCCCAAGCGGCGGGCGGATCTGCTGGGGCGGCTCGCCGAGTTCCCTCCCCCGGTCAGCACCCGTGGCCTGCTCCTCCTCCTCGACGCCCTGCCCGGCGTCCACTCCCGTGACCACCGTCCGGCCCCGCGCGGCTGGCGGGACGGTCTGGGGGCGCTGTACGACACCCGCGCCCGCGACCGGGACGCTCCGCTGGAACTGGTCCTGCGCTACTGCATGGGCGTGCTCGCCGCCGACCGGCCCTTCGACGTGCCGTCCACCAGGACCGCGGCCAAGTCGCTGTGGGAGTGGGTGAAGCGGATCGCGGAGGAGGAGCTGTCCCGGGACTTCCGCCGGCAGCTCGCCATGGAGTGGGCGGCCGTCCGGCTGCGCCTGGAGGAGAACAGCCGCCGGGCCCTCGCACCGCCGGGCGCACCCGTCCGCCACGGCGAACGCGCCTACGTCCTGCTGGAGCTGGAACCCCAGGGCTGGGCCCGGGACCGCTACGACTGGCGGATCGGGGTCGCCCGCCACACCGGGGAGATGCTGCCCGTCGCCGAGGACAGCCAGGGCACCGCGCTCGACACCCTGCCGGACCGGCTCGCCGCCGCGCTGACCGAGGCGTTCCGGCGGTGCGACGAACCGGGCAGCCCCGCGCTGCTCCAGGTCTCCGTCACCCCCGCGCTGTTCGGGCTGGAGGTCGACCGCTGGGAGCTCCCCTCGGACGGGCTGCCGCTCGGCGTCGTCCGCCCGGTGGTCCTGCGCAGCTCCTACCACGGGCCGGCCGACGAGCGCCTGGCGCGCTGGAACGCCCTGCGGGACACCGGGATGCGGGCCGAAGTCGTCGACTGCGAGAACGAATTGCGGGTACGAGTACCGGAGGTCGCGCAGCTGCGCACCCTGGCCCACGAAAGCGTGCCGGTGCTCTGCCGCTACGGCGACCGGCCGGACCCCGGGATCACGGCCGGGGCGGTGCGGGTGCTCGACACCGGCTTCGGAGTGGCCCTGCTGCAACGGCGGCCGACGGAGACCGACACGGTCTGCAAGGAATTCCACCGACGAGTGGCCGAGGCCGTCTCCGATGCCCGCGCCCGTGACGGACTGCCGCTGAAATTGCACGAGCTGAGAAAAGGAGTGAGCGCGCAACGTACGGAGACGTACTGGTCCGACGGGGTCGCCCTGTTCTACGACGATCCACACCACCCGCTGCCCGGTGCGGACGAGTTCCTGGAGGCGCCGTGACGGGACGCGCCGGTCATCACCCGAAGGACCGTGCCGGCCCGCCCCTTACGGGGGGTACGCCGGATCGCTACGGTAAGGCACGTTCGACAGCTGCTGTCCCTGGCGGACGAGTGACAACGAGGACCACGCTATGAGTGAACCCAGCGAGTGGCTCATCTACCGCGGGATCGGCGAACCGCACGACGGCGTACCGCAGTTGCCGCCCCCGCCGCCCTGGCGTGACTTCTCGGGCGGCCGAGGCACCCCGGCGGACGGGGGCGATGTTGCCGACCGACGGCTCGGTATCCCCGGGCGCATCGCCGAGGAGCACCGGCCGGGCGCCGAGGAACTCGAAATGATCAACGCCGCGCTGTATCTGCGGCGTCCGCTGCTGGTCACCGGGGACCCAGGGGCCGGAAAGAGCACCCTGGCCCACTCCGTCGCCCGTGAACTCGAGTTCGGCAAGGTGCTGCGCTGGCCCATCGTCAGCCGCTCCTCGCTGCTGGACGGCCTCTACCACTACGACGCGATCGCCCGGCTGCAGGATGTGCAGATCGCCTCGCACACCTCCGCGGACGGCGGCGACGGGGCCGACTCGGCCCAGAACGTGGGGAGTTACATCCGCCTCGGCCCGCTGGGCACCGCCCTGCTGCCCTCGGACCGGCCCCGGGTGCTGCTCATCGACGAGCTCGACAAGAGCGACATCGACCTGCCGAACGATCTGCTCAACGTGCTGGAGGAGGGCGAGTTCGCCATTCCCGAGCTGGAACGGATCGTGGACCGGCTGCCCGACGGTGAGGCGGACGTGCTGGACCACGACGGCAACAAAGTGCGGATCAAGGGCGGCCGGGTGCAGTGCCGGGCCTTCCCCTTCGTCGTCCTCACCAGCAACGGGGAGCGGGACTTCCCGGCCCCCCTGATGCGCCGCTGCATCCATCTGGAACTCGACCGCCCCGACCACAAGCGGCTGGCCGCCTTCGTCAAGGCGCACCTGGGCGAGGAGGCGGCCCGCTCCAGCGAGGACCTCATCACCCGCTTCCTGGAGCGATCGCGCAGCGAACTCCTGGCCACGGACCAGCTGTTGAACGCCATCTACCTCACCCAAGCCGCTGCGCCGGCCGGCCGCGACCGGCTGG
>NZ_JAFMPZ010000301.1 GCF_017353455.1 Streptomyces laculatispora | reverse complement strand
GGACGGCTTCCGTATGCGAGGCGGGGGATATCCCCACCTCGCATACGGTAGCCGTCCCGATTCCCCCGGGTGTCGGCGCGCACATACCGTAATCGGGAACGCAGAGCGGCGAAACCGACCGTCGCACGACCTGGGGGAACGATCACCGTGGCACTCCGCACCCGCACCGGCACCCGCACACTCATCGCATCCGGCGGAGCGGTGATTGCCGCCCTTGTTCTCTCCGGCTGCGGCGGTACGGACGCCGACGACGCACCGGTCGATCACAAGTCGTTCGCGTTCAGTGGGAAGACGCTGACCATCGATGCGGCCAACACGACGCTGGAGCTCGTGCCGGCCGATGTGAAGAAGGTAGAGGTGGCCCGGCAGGTCGATGGGTGGGTGGTGCTCGGGAGCGGGCCCGATCCGCAATGGGAGATGCAGGACGGCACGCTGACGCTGAAGGTGAAGTGCAAGGCCCTGGTCAGTGACTGTGCCTCCAGGCATCAGGTGAAGGTGCCGCGCGGGGTGTCGGTCACCGTGCGCGGGGACAACGGGAAGATCGTGGCGTCGGGGTTCGACACCCCGCTCGACCTGCGCTCCGACAACGGCAAGGTGACCGTGCGCGATTCCAGCGGGCCGCTGAAGCTGGACAGCGCCAACGGCGGCATCGTCGCCGAGGGGATCTCCGGCTCGTCCGTGAAGGCTGGCTCGGACAACGGTGCGGTGCGGCTGGGGTTCACCGCTGTGCCGACATTGGTGGACACCGTCAGTGACAACGGCAAGGTCACCATCGAGCTTCCGGGCGGCAGCACCTCGTACGCGGTGAGCGCCAGGGCCGACAACGGGAACATCTCGGTGGAGGTGCCGCGCAGCGACGACAGCCGCCATGTGGTGAAGGCCCGGAGCAACAACGGCGAAGTCACGGTGCGAAGCGCGAACTAACCGGCCCGTGTGTTCGTCCTTACCTGGTGGGAGAATGTACCGGGCAGGGTGAATCGGCACGGGAGAGGGATGTGACGGCGACACACGCGAAGCCGCAGGCGAGAGCGGGTGCGAGTTCCGCCGTCAGAGACGTCCGTGATGTCCTCGCGTTGATGCTGCTGCCGGTTCCGCTGCTTACGGGCGCGCTGTCGGCCGCCTTCGCCGGTGGCGGCACGCGGCGCTGGTTCGGCGGGCGCGGGGAGGGGCAGCGGGCCGAGGCGCAGGCCGCGAAGGATGCTGCCGCCGAGGCGTTCTACGAGCTGGACACGGCCCAGCGAGATCTGCAGATCTCGATCGAGACGATCACCGCGGTGGACAGTTCGCCGGCCGCGCGCAAGGCCGTCGACGACTTCGCCGCGCTGGGGCGGCGCATCGACGAGGCCAGTAGTGCCTACATCACCGCCGTCGACGCGCACGATCTGGATCGCGACGATCTCGAACCGTCGATCGCTGCGCAGGCCAGGACCCAGCTGTCCTCCGCCAAGGACGATCTCGTACGGGTCAAGGGCGAGCTGGACCGGTTCGCGGCCGGTCTCGGGCCGCTGCTCGGCAGCGCCGAGACCCAGCTCGCGCGGCTCGCGCCGGCGGTGGAGCGGGCACGGCAGGCGCTCCTGTCCGCGAGCAATGCTCTCGACGCGGTGCGGGAGTCCGGATTGCGAGCGGATGATCTCGCCGCGCGGCTCGCCGCCCTCGCCCCCGAGCTGACCAAGCTCAACCAGGGCGCCGGCCGGCACGGCGTGGCCGAGACCCTCCAGCGTGCCGATCAGGTGTTGCGCGATGCCGAGGCCGTACGGGCCGAGGCTGCTCAGTTGCCCGAGCGGGCCGCCGAGATCGATCGCCGGCTGGTGACGCTGCGTACGCGCGCCCAGGCCCTGACGACCCGGTCCGCCTCCGTCGAGCCCGTGCTCAGCGAGCTGCGGCGGCGGTTCTCGGCCGCCTGCTGGCAGGACCTCCAGCCCGTTCCGGAGCAGGCTGCGGTCAATGTCCGCCAGGCCGAGGAGAAGCTGAAGGAGGCCGCGAAGGCGCGCAGCGAGCAGCGCTGGGCCGATGCGACCTCCCGGCTGAGTACGGTACGAGCCCTGCTCAACGCCACGGACGAGGCGGTGTCCGCAGCCGGTGACCGGCTGCACCGGCTGAACGAGGTGGCCAAGGACCCGCAGCAGGAGATCCAGCGGACCCGGTTCGCGATCCGGGACGCCCAGCGGCTGGCCATGGCCGGGCGCAACACCCCCGAGCCGCGCCATGCCCGTCCGCTGGACGACGCGGTGGCCCGGCTCGACCAGGCCGTCACCGGTCTGGAAGGGCGCCATCCCGACTACTGGCACTTCCTGACCGTGACGGAGGGCGTACGGCAGACCGCCGCTCGCGTGGTCTCCGAGATCCGCGAGGAGCGTGGGGCCGGCACCTGAGCCGACCCGCCCCCGGCCCGTCCCTCGCTGGTCCGTCCCTCGCTGGTCTGTCCTTCGCCGGGGCCGCCTTTCGCCAGGCCCCGGCCGGGGGCTGCGCCAGGCCTCCGTGCGGTGCCAGCCGGTGGGTGCCGACGTGCGCCGCATCCGTCGCGGAGCGATCCTGGTTGGTAGTACCCGAAGGAGGGCCCCCGCCATGGCGACCCACGTACTGCGTCCTGCCCGACGGCCCGCAGCTCACCGCAGGCCCACTCGACTCGATGAGCATCTGCCCGTCGACCACCGGCTGAGCCGCGTCTACCAGGTGGGGGCGGGGCTGATGGGTCTGGTGCTGCTCGCCTTCGGCGTTCTCGGGCTGATCGACAAGATCGGCTTCTTCGACACCGGCGGTGCCACCGTCGCGGGCCTCAGCACCAACGGCGCGCTCAGCGTCCTGTCGATCTGCGTCGGGCTGCTGCTGTTCATCGGCATGGTGATCGGCGGCAACTTCGCCTCGACCCTCAACATGGTCATCGGCATCGTGTTCATCCTCAGCGGCTTCGTGAACCTCGCGCTGCTGGACACCGGGATGAACTTCCTCGCCTTCCAGATCCAGAACGTGCTGTTCAGCTTTGTCGTCGGACTGCTGCTGATGATGTTCGGAATGTACGGGCGCGTCAGCGGCGGGCTCCCCCACGACAACCCATACTGGCGGACCCGCCATCCCGAGGAAGCCGCGCACGAGGAACGCCTCGGGCGGCGCAGGCAGCTCGATGAGATGCCCGTTGTCGTCCCGCCCTCCTCCGGGCGGTGAAGGTAGGGCCTTCCCGTCGCGGCGCGCGGGCCTGAACCCCGCGTGGAAAGTCGTCGCTGCCGTTGTCGCTACCGTTGCAGTGCCGATGTCTCTGTCGCTGCGTCTGCCTCTGCTTCTCGTTCTCCTTCTGCTTCTGCTTCTGCTTCGGCCTGGGATCCGGTCTCGGCGGATAACCTGGGGGCATGCCTCGTTACGAGTACCGCTGCCGCTCCTGCGGAGACACGTTCGAACTCAGCCGCCCGATGGCCGAGTCCTCGGCCCCCGCCTCCTGCCCCGCCGGGCACGAGGACACCGTGAAGCTTCTGTCCGCCGTCGCCGTGGGCGGCGCGGCCGGTTCCGCGCCGACACCGTCAGGCGGTGGCGGTGGCGGCTGCTGCGGCGGGGGCTGCTGCGGCTGACTACTTACCGCTATCGCTTGCGCGACAGAGTCAGGCCGTCCGACACCGTAAGCAGCACGCTGTCCATCCGCGGGTCGGCGGACACGTGGTCGTTGAACTCCTTGATGGCCGCCGCTCCGCCGGTGGCGTGCGGGTCCGTGACGCCGCCATGGAAGAGCACGTTGTCCGTGGCGATGACGCCGCCCTGACGCATCCGGGGCACCAGTTCCTCCCAGTACGGGATGTAGTTGCCCTTGTCCGCGTCGAGGTAGGCGAAGTCGATGTGCGGTTCGGCGGGCATCGCCCGCAGGGTGTCGAGGGCGGGGGCGATCCGCAGGTCGATCCTGTCGGCGACGCCTGCCTTCTCCCATGCCTCACGGCCGTATGCCGTCCACTCCTCCGAGACGTCGCAGGCGATCAGCCGTCCGTCGGCGGGCAGGGCCTGGGCCATCGACAGGGCGGAGAAGCCGGTGAAGGTGCCGACCTCCACGATGTGACGGGCCCCGGTCAGCCGGACGAGGAAGGCCAGCAGCGGGCCCTGTTCCTCGGCCGACTGCATGCCCGCGTGGTCGGGGAGACGGGCGTACGTGGTCTCGACGAGTTCGCGCTGCACCGCGTCCAGCGGCGGATTGTGCGCCAGCATGTACGCGTACAGCTCGTCCGTGATCTTGGTTTCGTTTCCCTTGGTCATCGCACAACTCCCTGGTCGGCCGCGTGCTCCCCCCGGCAGGCGAGAACGCGGTGACTGTAGTCGCCGGACACCGCGCCGCCGCCGGTTCGAGCGAATTCCGCGGTGTGGCGGGCGGCGCGGCCACTCGGTGCGCCGCCCCCGCGTATCAGGCGGCCTGGCGCAGGCCCGACGTCCGGAGGAGGCTCCGCAGGATCTCCTCGCCCGCGGCCACGCCCCGCTCGGCGGTCGCCACCACGTGCGGGGCGCTCCACCGCGCGTCGGCGAGTTCGCCGTGGCCGGGGCGCCAGCCGTGGTCGGCGGCGAGCAGCAGGTCGGCGTCCAGGAGGGAGTCACCGGCGGCGAGCGTGAGCGTGGCGCCCGTGCGACGGGCCACCTCGCGCATCGCCGCACTCTTGGTGAGCGGCCGCGGTACGGCGTAGATCTTGCGGCCCTGGAGCGAGACGGTCCAGCCGCGCGGCTCCGCCCACTCGGCCAGTTCCTGCCTCCAGTCCGGGGGCAGCAGTGCCCGGTCGACGACGAGGTAGGCGAAGAGATCCTCGGCGACCCGCTCCTTGAGCAGCCAGGCGGGGTCGGCGGCGGATATGAGGTGGGCGCGGACCTCGGCGAGCGAGGCACACTCGTCGGCCAGCCTGCGGGTCACCGTCCGCTGCCAGTCCGGGTCGGACTCGCCGTCCACCAGGATGTGTCCGCCGTTGGCGCAGATCGCGAACCGGGCCGCGGGTCCCGGGAGGTGGATGCGGTGGTACTGCTCGCGGGTACGGGTGGTGGCCGGCACGAAGACCGTGGAGCGGGCCAGTTCGACGAGCAGTGCGGCGGCCGTCTCCGTGACGTACGAGAGCGGCTTGTTGTCGTACACCTCGACGCAGAGCAGCCGGGGGGCCTCCGCGTCCGGCATCGGGAGCTGGAGGGCGGCCGCCGAGTAGATGAGGGTGCGGTCGAGGTCGCTGGCGACCAGCGTCACCGGGGAGGTCACGTGGGACGTCACTTGGACTCCACCGCCTTGCCGTCCGCACCGGTCGCCCCGCGCGTGTACTTGGGGTGGATCAACCCGACGCAGGTGTACGGGAGTTCGCCGACCTCCTCGACCGGTACGCCGCGCTGCTGCGCCAGCAGCCTGATGTGTTCCAGGTCCGCGCCGGCGCCGCGCTTGGCGAGGATCTTCCACGGGACCCGGCGCAGCAGGACCCGGGTCGTCTCGCCGACGCCCGGCTTGACCAGGTTCACGTCGTGGATGCCGTACTCCTCGCTGATCCGTTCCACCGCTGCCCAGCCCTCCCAGGTGGGTGCGCGGTCGGCGGTGAGCAGCTCCTTGACGTCGGCGTCGACCGCGCCCGCGACCTCGCCGAACCGGTCGGCGACGGTGTCGAGGAAGTGGCCGGAGACATCCGATCCGGCGAGCTCGCGGTAGAACTTCGCGCCGTGGAAGTCCTCCGGCCCGACCAGGTCGGAGCGCAGGACGGTACGCGAAATCAGCCCGGACACCGTGGAGTTGAGGCAGGCCGAGGGGATCAGGAAGTCCTCGCGGGTGCCGTACGTACGAACGCAGCCGCCGGGATCGGCCAGGACCGCGATCTCCGGGTTGAAGCCCTCCGTCCTGTCGGTCTCCTCGAACTCCGCGATGGCGGCGGCCAGTTCGCGGGTGATGGCGCCCTTCCCCGTCCAGCCGTCGACGAAGACGACGTCGGCCGGGTTGTGGTGGGCGGCCAGCCAGCGCAGGGCGTTGGCGTCGATGCCACGGCCGCGCACGATCGAGACGGCGTAGTGCGGCAGGTCCACGCCGTGCCGGTGGCGGGCCCAGCGGCGCATCAGTACGCCGACGGGGGTACCGGCGCGGGCCAGCGAGACCAGCACGGGACGGGGGCCGCGCTCGGCGAGGACGGTCTCGGTGACGGTGCCGACGGCGCGGGCGATGCGGGCGGCCGACTGGTCCAGTGCCGCCTTGAACAGGTCCTGGTACTGGTCGGACGGCTGGTACTCGACGGGCAGCGACTCGGCGTAGTGCGCGCCGCCGCTCTGTATCGCCTCCTCGCGCTCCTCGGTGGGCGCCTCCAGCTCGGTGTCCGAGAGGTCCTGGAGCAGCCAGCCGACCTCGTCCGGCGCGTAGGAGGAGAAGGCGGGGCCGCGGAGGGGCTCGGGCAGCATGCGGGGTTCTTCCTGGCGTTCGGGTGCGTACGTCGGTACGGGGAGGACTGCGGACGGGTCAGGGAGAGCGGACGGGCCGGCGAGAGCGGACTGCGCGGAGACCGCGGACGGGACGGCCGCCGACGGTATCGCCTCGGGCGGTATGTACGAGGGCACGACCGCGAGCAGCACCTGGGCGGTGTGCGGGGCGAGCCGCGCCAGCAGTCCGCCGGGGGCGTGCAGCTCGGGTGTGTCCGCGGTGGAGTCGACGACGGCCACGACCGCGTCGAAGCCCGCGCCCGCGACGTTGTACGCGAACCGGTCGCCCGGGCCGTCCGCCGGGTCGTCGTGGGCCGGGAAGACCAGCCGGGTGCGTATCGCGTAGCCCGGGTCGTCGACCGCGAGGACCGGGGAGCGGGTCGTGGTGGAGTAGCGGACCTCGGCGCCGATGCGGTCCTCCAGGGCGGTGCCCAGGCGCAGGGGTGCGTACATCAGCTCCTCGAAGCCGAGGATCAGCACGCGGCGCGCCCTGTCGTCCAGCGCCCTGTCGCCCTGCGCTCCGTCGCTCTGCGCTCCGTCGTCCAGCGCCGCGGCGATGCGGTCCGCCATGGCGGGGAGGGCCGCTTCCAGCCGGGCGCGGTGCGCGGGGGTGAAGCCGTGCCTGCCGCCGTCGGGTACACCGGCGGGCCACCGCAGGTCCACCCGGGTGCAGGGGCGTGAGTGGGGGCGGGAACGGGCGGCGCCGGATCGCGGCTGCGATATCGCCGCCCCCGCGCGCCCCTCCGGCTCCTGAGCCGCTTCCCGCGCCACCTCGGGAGCACACTCCCGAGCCGCATCCCGAGCGGCCTCCTGCGCCGCCTCCTCCGCGGTGACCAGCGCCTGCCCCTTCTCCAGGACGCCGTCCGGGAGGCGGACCATGCCCGAGTTCCTCGCCACCAGGTCGACGCGGGCGCCGATCTCCGCCGCGAACTCGGCCAGTCGACCGCGGTCGGCCGGCGAGCGCATGTCGACCAGGGCCACGATCACGTAGCGGTTCCGGGGGTAGCGCTCGTGCAGGGCGCGGATGGTGTTGAGGACCGTGTTGCCGGTGGAGAACTCGTCATCGACCAGCACGAGTACCGCGTCGGACGCGTGCGCCTCGCCCGCGCCGCCGGTCTCCCCCGCGCCGGCCGCGTCGCCGACGTCCCCCGCCAGCAGTTCCGGGTCCTCCGGCAGCAGCAGGTGCGAGGTGGCGTGCGAGTGCGACTCCTCGAAGCCGCCCGCCCTCGCCACGCCCGCCACGGGGCGCCGCGTCGAGTGGAGATACCGCGCGGTGCCGAGCCCGTCGGCGACCGCGTGGCCGAGGCCGGTGGCCGTCTCCGCGTAGCCGAGCACGACCGCACGCCGCGTCCCGGCCTCCCCGAGCAGCTCCCGCACCCGGCGGCCGAGCTCAAACCCGGCGCCATAGACCACCGAGGGGTACTGCGGCACATGCTTGCCGAGCACATGGGACACGAGCAGATGCGCCCGCTTGGGGTTGCGCCGCAGGGCGAGGCCCAGCAGCTCCCGCAGCTCGCCGTCGCCCACGAGCTCGACGCCCAGCCGCTCCGCGACCCAGCTACCCGACCACACCACGTTCGCCGTCTCTTTCCTCAGCTGTGCGCCCGCTCATCGGGTCGCACTCGGGGCCGTACTCGGGGTCACGCCCGTCCGGACACCGGCGCCGGAACCCCGTCACCAGAACACTCTGACCGGAACGGCGTCACCGGACCACCCTCACCCGAACAGGCTCATTCCGCGAGGCTCGCGGCCAGCAGCTCCACGAAGCCGACGTCTTCCCTCGCCACTCCGAAGACCTCGGCCCGCTGCAGGGTGCGCTCGGCCCAGGCCCGGTGCGGCTTCACTTCGTTCATCTTGTTCGTGTACGCGGAGCGCAGCACGCCGCCGCCTCCGCTCTCCGGCCGCAAGATGTCCTGGGCGTCGCTGAACTCCTCGTGACTGACCACCGACAGTGCGTGCACGGGCGCGACGTGCGAGGGGTGGATACAGGTCTTGCCGAGCAGGCCGTTGGCCCGGTCCAGCTCTATCTCCCGCAGCAGACCGTCGAGGTCGTGCTCGATCAGCGCGGTGCGCAGCTCTTCGGCCCGGCCCTCCAGGAAGGGGCTGCGGCGCAGCTGCGGCTTGAACATGCGTTCCTGGAGTCGGAAGTACTCCCACACCGGTCCGGTGATCGTGAAGCCCGTGCCGTCCGCCCTGCCCAGCACATTGACCACGTCGGCGATGACGTCGCCGACGATCCGGACGTCGTACGCCGTCATGTCGGGCGCCCTGCGCAGTCCGTACGCCGAGCAGAAGTCGGTGACGCCGAGCCGCAGCGCGAGGATCCGGTCCCGGTACGCGCCGACGGTGGTGGCGATCTTCTGGAGGACCTCCCGCCGGGTCTCCAGATGGAGCAGCTCGGGCGATTCGAGTACGGGCATGGCGAAGAGCCGCCGGCCGCCGTCGCTCTCGGCCTTGGTGAGCGCCTCCATGAACGGCACGCCGCGCTCTTGCGTGAACTTCGGAAGTACAAAACCGGACAACAACCGGGCGGAATCGCCGAGCCGGCGCACCAGATCCGTGATCTGGTGCGGTTCACGGACCCGGATGAAGAGCAGCGGCAGTTCGCCGCCGCGCGCATCGAGTTCGGTGAACTGTCCGACCAGATTCTCCTCGGCGCCGGCCACCTCGGAGTCATCGATCGAATCCTCCAGGCACAGCACCATGGAGACGACGCCCCGGGCGGCCTGCTTGATGACGTCGTCGGCAAGTCTCGGCCGGGTGGCGGGGCTGTAGAGGGTGGCTCCCAATGCGGCCGAGAGCACCCGGGCCGGCGCCCCGGCGTCGAAGGTGCACGGCTGCTGGAAGAACAGGTCACCCCTGACACTGGGCGCAATATGCCCGAAATGACGCATCTGGATCCCCCCGTGCTAGCTGACCGATCGGACAACGTGTGGCCGGTAATAGTACGTACGGACGGGTGTCGACAGTTCCCTGACCGCGTGAATTCCGGGTAACTCGTCCATTTAGCGACGGTTGCGAAGGGTGCGGACGCGGCACTTCCGGTATTTCTCCGACACACGGCTCGCGACCCCCACGTTGTCCGCAGGGGCAGCCAGCAGGCAGGATGACCGCCATGACGCACGCGATGGTGAAAGGCTCGAACGTCCCACTCGACGCCATGGCCGTACGGGCCGTGCTGCGCTGGACCCCGGGCGCCGGGGTCCCCGATGTGGACGCCTCGGCCCTGCTGCTCGGCTCCGGCGGCCGCGTGCGCTCGGACGAGGACTTCGTCTTCTACAACCAGCCCCGTCACCCCTCCGGCCTGGTACGGCGGCTGCCGAAGCGGAGCCTCGCCGAGGGGCTGACGGACACCATCGAGGCCGACCTGAACGCGCTCGACCCCTCGGTCGACCAGGTGGTCATCGCGGCATCCTCCGACGGAGCCGCCTTCGAACAAGTGCGCGACCTGTGCGTCATGCTCTTCGACGCGGCGGCGACGGGCGGGGAACCGCTCGCCGTGTTCGACATCCGGCCGGAGACCGGCGAGGAAACCGCGATCATCTGCGGTGAGCTGTACCGGCGCGGCGATGGCTGGAAGTTCCGGGCCGTGGGGCAGGGCTACCCGACCGGTCTCGTCGGGCTCGCGACCGCGTTCGGCATCTCGGTCGACGAGGCGGAGGCCGCGGCAGAGCCCGCCGCGACGCCGATGCCGCCCGCGCCGGCGTTCCCGCCCGCACCGACCCCCGGGCCGGACTCGCAGCTCACGGTGCAGCACCAGCAGCCCGCGTACGGCTATCCGCAGCCCACCGCGGCCCCGCCCGCACCGGCGCCGCAGCCTGCCTACGGCTACCCCCAGCCGGCCTCCGCGCAGCCTGCGTACGGCTACCCCCAGCCGGCCTCCGCGCAGCCCGCGTACGGCTATCCGCAGCCCGCGGCGGCGGCCGCGTACGCGCCGGACCCGAATTTCGTCCTGCCGCCGCAGGGGCCCCAGTTCATACGCCCCTGACCCGCCGCACCGGCCCACCGCACCGGCTCTGCCGGCCCGAGAGCCGTACGGGGCCCGCGCCACGCCCGGCACCGCCTACGCCCGGGACTTGTAGCCGCGTCCCCACTGCATCCCGTAGCCGTACAGCCGGTCCAGCTCCGACTGGAAGCCGTACACGAACTTCACCTCGCGCCGCACGATCAGTTCGCCCTTGACGTTCTCCACCGTGAACACGGCGCACGAGCGTGCCTGCGGGGCCCGTTCGTCCAGCTCGATCTCGATGCGCGGCCCGTTGCCCGGGTAGAGCGTCACCTTGGCGTGCGTACGGTCGAAGGCCGGTGTCTGGTCGTAGATGTAGACGAAGAACAGCAGCCGCTTGATCTGGTCGCGCTGATCGAGGTTGACGTAGACGGTCTCTCCGGACGGCGCACCGAAGCGGTCGTCCCCGCTGAGCCTGATGTACGGCGGCCCGTTCAGATCGCCGATCAGGTTGCCCAGCGGCTGCACCACGCCCTTGGTGCCGTCCGCCAGCTCGTACATGCAGCCCAGGTCCAGGTCGACGTTGACCACGCCCTGGGTGTGCGCCTGGACCACATCGGGCTTGAAGAGCTTGAACGGCCGCAGCAGCCGGCCGCTCTGCTGTGACCGGCCCTCGATGTCGGAGGTGCGCATCCGCCAGGAGAGGTTGACCCGGAGGTTGCCGGTGAGCGCGCCCTGTTTGGTAAGCGAGACCGTGGCGTGCCGCTTGGAGAGCACGATGGAGTTGGTGGCCGCGCTGCCCGACTCGAACTGTGCTTCCCGCCCCGGCCACAGGCTGTCCCAGAACGCCATCCCCAACCCCCATACATATCGGCCCCGCAGATATCGGCTCCGCACCCGTCGCATGAGGCACACACGACGCACGCACCGCTGCGGGGCGGCTCCGGGCCGGGTCCGGGTGTTCCCCGAGGACCTTCACCGTACGAGCCGCCCCGCAGAGAGCGTTCCTCATTCCCTACCGGGTCACACCCCGGCGGAGACTTCAGACGTGGAA
>NZ_JAFMPZ010000300.1 GCF_017353455.1 Streptomyces laculatispora | reverse complement strand
CCCACCAAGACATCGAACACGCCCAGCCCGCCCCCGGCACCGGCCCGCCGCACGGCGATCGCGCCGAACGGGGTGCGCAGCCGCAGCCACGCCCCCGCCGCGAGCAGCGCGACGGGGAAGTCCGGTGCGGACCGGAGGAAGCCCAGGGCCTGCGCCGCGTGCACGGCGCGCAACGGCAGCTCCGTGCCACCGACGGTCCGCGACCAGATGTCGCGCCCGATGAGGTCCCGTTCGGCCCGGGTACGCCGGCCCTCGGGCAGGTCCTCGTCGCGCGCCCGGAACTCCGCGACGGCGGCGGTCAGCGCCGTGTGCAGGGCGGCGGGACCCGGCAGGCCCTGGCACTCCCGCCAGCCACCGCGCGGGGGCAGCACGCCCGTCCATGGCGGTCCGGTCACCGACGGGGGCAGCGACCCCGCACCGGCATCCGGTCCCTCGACGTCCAGCGACTCGAGGAGTTCACCGGCCGACACCGTGACGTCGAAGTCATGTGTGTCCGCGAGCCGCACCGCCCGGATCGCCAGGACCTCGAACGACGGCGGCCGGCCGAACACGGCCAGCGCCCCGCCGCCCGCCTGAAGCCGTACGGCGGCGGCCCGGTCGTAGTGGAGCAGCCGACCGAGGAAGCCCGCGAGATCCGCGGCCTCCCTCGCGTCGGCGAACAACAGCGAGTGCACAGGCACGGTCATGCCGCCGCGGGCTCCTCGGCCAGGTACTTCTGGAGGAAGAGCTTCTCCTCGGCGGAGATCCGCCGCGGGCGTTCCTCGGCCAGGTCGTACGGCACGACGATGGTCGACGCCCGTACGTACACCTGCTCGGGATCCTTGATCTCGTACGCGATCGTCAGCGACGCGGCACCGATCTTCGTCACCCAGGACTCGACGGTCACCGGCGAGTGCCGGTGGACCAGCGGCCGGACGTAGTCGATCTCGTGCCGGGCCACGACGGAGCCGCCCGCGAAGGACGGCGAGCCGTCCCCCGGCGCCAGCCGGAACATGAAGTCGATGCGCGCCTCCTCCAGATAGCGGAGGAAGACCACGTTGTTGACGTGGCCGAAGGCATCCATGTCCGACCAGCGCAGCGGGCAGCTGTAGATGTGACGTGCCAAGACGATCAGCCTCGCGTGAGCTTCTTGTACGTGGCGCGGTGCGGACGAGCCGCGTCCGCACCGAGACGCTCGACCTTGTTCTTCTCGTACGACTCGAAGTTGCCCTCGAACCAGTACCACTTGGAGTCGCCCTCGTACGCCAGGATGTGCGTGGCGACGCGGTCCAGGAACCAACGGTCGTGGGAGATGACCACGGCCGCACCCGGGAACTCCAGGAGGGCGTTCTCCAGCGAGGAGAGGGTCTCGACGTCGAGGTCGTTGGTGGGCTCGTCGAGGAGCAGCAGGTTGCCGCCCTCCTTGAGCGTCAGCGCCAGGTTGAGGCGGTTGCGCTCACCACCGGAGAGCACACCGGCCGGCTTCTGCTGGTCCGGGCCCTTGAAGCCGAACGCGGAGACGTACGCCCGCGACGGCATCTCGACCTGGCCGACGTTGATGTAGTCCAGCTCGTCCGACACGACGGCCCAGAGGGTCTTCTTCGGGTCGATGTTGGAGCGGGACTGGTCGACGTAGGAGATCTTGACCGTGTCGCCGACCTTGATGGCGCCGGAGTCCGGCGTCTCCAGGCCCTGGATCATCTTGAACAGCGTGGTCTTGCCCGCGCCGTTCGGACCGATGACACCGACGATGCCGTTGCGCGGCAGCGTGAACGACAGGTCGTCGATGAGGACCTTGTCGCCGAAGGCCTTCGAGAGGTTCTCGACCTCGACGACGATGGAACCGAGCCGCGGGCCCGGCGGGATCTGGATCTCCTCGAAGTCCAGCTTCCGCATCTTGTCCGCCTCGGCCGCCATCTCCTCGTACCGGGCGAGACGTGCCTTGGACTTGGTCTGCCGGCCCTTGGCGTTGGAGCGGACCCACTCCAGCTCTTCCTTGAGCCGCTTCTGGCGCTTCTCGTCCTTGCGGCCCTCGACCTTGAGGCGGGTGGCCTTCTTCTCCAGGTACGTGGAGTAGTTGCCCTCGTAGGGGATGGCGCGGCCGCGGTCGAGTTCGAGGATCCACTCGGCGACGTTGTTCAGGAAGTACCGGTCGTGGGTGACGGCGACCACGGCGCCCGCGTACTTCGAGAGGTGCTGCTCCAGCCAGTTCACCGACTCGGCGTCGAGGTGGTTGGTGGGCTCGTCGAGCAGGAGCAGGTCCGGGGCCTCGATGAGCAGCTTGCAGAGCGCGACGCGGCGCTTCTCGCCACCGGAGAGGTTGACGACGGGCCAGTCGCCGGGCGGGCAGCCCAGGGCGTCCATGGCCTGCTCCAGCTGCGCGTCCAGGTCCCACGCGTTGGCGTGGTCCAGGTCCTCCTGGAGCTTGCCCATCTCGTCCATGAGCGCGTCGGTGTAGTCGGTCGCCATTTCCTCGGCGACCTCGTTGAAGCGCTTCAGCTTGCCCATGATCTCGGCGGCGCCGTCCTGCACGTTCTCCAGCACGGTCTTCGACTCGTCGAGCTTGGGCTCCTGCATGAGGATGCCGACGCTGAACCCGGGCGACAGGAAGGCGTCACCGTTGGACGGCTGCTCCAGGCCCGCCATGATCTTCAGCACCGTGGACTTACCGGCACCGTTGGGGCCCACCACACCGATCTTCGCGCCGGGCAGGAAGCTCAGCGTCACGTCGTCAAGGATGACCTTGTCGCCGTGCGCCTTGCGTGTCTTGCGCATCGTGTAGATGTACTCAGCCAAGAGAAACCGTCCGGCAATCGATGAGTGGGCAGATACACCCATCTTGCCTGACGTCCGTACCCGGATGGAAACCAGTCCGGTCCTCGGTACACACCTTCCCGGTCTCCGGGATGCGCCGCCCCCGGCCCCGCGGTACGCGACAGCCCCGGTACGCGGGTGCGTACCGGGGCTGTCATCAGCACATCGTGACCGTGTGCCTACGACTCATCACTCGCCAGAGGACTGGCCCTTGCGCCGGCGGAGGAAGAAGACCGCGCCGCCGCCGACGACGACCAGGGCGATCGCGATCCCCGCGATGACCGGGGTGGCGTTGGAGCTTCCGGTCTCGGCGAGGTCGCCCTCGGCGCCCGTGGTGCTGCCGCCCGCCGTGGCGGTGGTCGTGCTGGGCTGGTCGGCGGTCTGGGTGTCGAGGCCGCCGGTGGTGGCGGCGCCGCTGGTCTTGCAGTCCAGCACGCCCTTGAACGTCTTCGTGAACCCGCTGGGCCCGGTGATCGTGAATTCGTACGCCTGGTCCTCGGCGACCGGCACGGTCACGGTCTCGGACTTGCCCGCCTCGACGGTGTGCTCCGCCCCGGCCAGTTCGAAGGTGAACGCCTCGTCGCCCTTGTTGCTCGCGGTGACGTCCACGCCGCCCTTGGCGCAGTTCTTCTTCGCGGAGAGCGCCGGCATCGCGCCCTTCTTGGCCCAGGTGGCGGTGGCGCTCGCCGAGACCGTGGACTCGCTGGAGCCGGCCAGGATCTGGGTCTGGCTCCTGGTCACCCCGGCGAAGGCCCGGCCGACGGGCACCGAGGTGGTGGCCTGGACGGTCAGCGAGGCCGAACCGTCGGCGGAACCGGCCGGAACGTCGAAGTAGAGCTCGGAGCCGTTGGCCGCCTTGGTGACGGCCTTGCCCTTCTTGTCGGTGACCTTGATGCCGCTGGCGGAGTCGGCGGGCGGACTCACCGAGACCTGACCGGCGTTGGTGCGGACGGTGACGGGCCCCAGCCGCTCACCGGACCGGCCGGACACGGCGGCAGGGTCCAGGGCGAGGGAGGCCTTGGGCTCCGCTGTATCGGTGGCGGACTTCTCCAGCCAGTCGGCGAGCTTCTCGGCCTGGCCGTCCGACGCGTCGACGTCGGCGTTGTCCGAGAAGCGCCAGATGGCGACCTGGGTGCCTGCCGCCGCGGTCTTCTCGGTGAGCGGCCCGGTGCCCGCCGCGTCGGCGAGTGCCGAGAGGTCGTCGATCTGCGGGTAGGAGTGCTCGAGGATCCAGCGGATCCGGCCGGCGTTCTTGTTGCTGCCCAGTGAGGTCTGGGCCCAGGGGGTCTCCAGGTACTTCGCCTGGTCCTGGGTGGGATTGTGAATGTCGATGCAGTACGTCTTGAGCCTGCCGCCGCCGTCGACGGTCATCTCGAAGAGCCCGGCGGGCAGTCTCTGCTTCTTGCCGTCCGCGTGGAGCACCGCGACGTCGTAGGTCTTCAACCCGTCCAGGACCGCGCTCGCGCCGCCCAGGTGCTGGGGCGCCTCGTCGGCAGCCGCGCCGCCCGCACCGGCAAGGGTGCCGGCCATGACCAGACCGGATGCCACCACCGATGCCGCCAGGCGGGATATGCCCCGGATCCGTCGGGAGTTGACCGTCGCCCTGGATGACGAGGCGGTCGCTGAAGAAGCAAAAAACACAGAATTCCCCTCCGGGCGAGACCTTCGCGCCTGGTGCGCGTGTGGGGAATGTCCCGCCTGCCGACTCAAGTGCCCTGTGAGTACTGGGGAATCCTAAGGACGAAGCGAAGCACAGTCCCCCGTCATACCGCCGGATAACCATTCCGACTCGGAATCGTTATCCCCGGTAACGCTTGTGCCAGGGGCGGTTGGTGCGGCCGGTCAGGGCGCGGACACGAGCTCGGGGCCGCCTTTCCGGCGCACCGCCCGACGCCTGACCGCTGGGCGTTCCACCCGATCCGGCTGATCCGGCTGATCCGGCTGATCGGTCTGCTCCGCCGTTCCCCGCGTCTCCTCCCGCGTCTCCCCCCGCGTCTCGTCTCGTGTCTCCTCCCGCGTCTCTCCCCGCGCAGGTGTGTCCTGCCCGGACATCTCGCGTACCGCCCACCGGTCCGGCTCGGCCGCCCCGGGACCGCCGGTACGCGACACCAGCCCCGGATCGGCCCTGACCACCCGTCGGAACGCCGACGTACCCCGGGTCAGATCGTGGCCCACGGCCGTCGCCTCGATGTCCACGAACGTCCGTCGCTGTCCCTCCCGTTCCTCCTCGCGCACCTTCAGCCTGCCGTGCACCACCAGGGGCTCCCCGACGGAAACGGAACCCGTCAGATTCGAAGCCAGGGCCCGCCATGCCCACACGGTGTAAAAGCTGGTGTGCCCGTCCGCCCAGAGCTGTTTCTCCCGGTCCCACCGCCGGGGCGTCACCGCGAACCGGAATCGCGCCATTCCCCCGCTCGCGGTCTCCCGGAACTCCACACCGGTGGCCGCATTGCCCACCAGCGTCACCAAGGTCTCGTTCATGACTCCGCCTCCCCTTCGGTCTGGATTCAGTGCCCCGCACCCTTGCGTCCGGTCACTGATCCCATGCTGAAGGGGAGGCGGAATTCATGCTGGGGCCTGTGGACTAACTGCCCGTTGTGGAAAACTCCGTCACCGCCACATAGCGCTCCCGCACCTCGCGATAGCGCACCAGTTCCGCAGCCACCGGATCGAGCACCCTGGCCCGCCCGCAGGCGGCCGCGGCCTCGCGCAGCCGGCGCTCGGCCTCCTGGCCGTACCGTCGTGCGGGCCCCCGGGCCGCCGCCGCGCACGACCACTCCACCAGCGGGCCGCCGATGATCCCCGCCAGCATCACAAGAGCGGGCGTCAGCAGTCCCGGTTCGAGCACCCCGATGATCTGGCCGATCAGCCACAGGCCGCCGAGGATCTGCAGCAACGTCATCGCCACCTGCGCCAGTACGGCCGCGGGCCACCAGGCCGGCCGCGGAGGCTTGCCGCCGCCACGCACCGGGTGCGCCCCGGTCCGCCCGCCGGGTTCCGCAGGCTCGTCGCCGGCGGTGTCCGCGCCCCTACCCGGCGCCGCGCCGGCCCGCTCGGCCAGTTCGTCGAGCGCCTCGGGCAGCCCCTGTGCCCCGTGCACCGCGGCCTCGCGCACCGCTTGCGCCCATGGCCCCGGCAGCCCGTCGACGGCGTCGTCCGCGACTGTGCGTACCGCCTGTTCGACCCGCTGGCGTGCGGTGAGCTGCTCCTCGGGCGGTGTGGTGAGTGCCGTCCGGTCCAGGTTCCGCGGCTGCCGGGTGGACTCGTACCAGCGCCACAGCCGCAGCCACGGCGTGCCGCAGGCCCGGCCGGCGTTGCGGCGCCATTCGCGCTCCGCCGCCTCGCCGGCCGCGGCGGCGCCGACAGCTGCCGCGAGCCGGTCGGTGAACTCCTCCCGGGCCCGCTCCCCCAGTCCGGGCCGCCCCTCGGCGACGTACACCGGGCGGAGCCTGGCCGCGGCGGCGTCCACATCGGCGGAGAGCCGGCGCGTCGCGGCAGTGCGCTCCTGGACGAACCGGCCGAGGAGTTCGCGCAGTTCCCCCACCCCGTCACCGGTGAGGGCGGACAGCGACAGGACCGTGGCGCCCGGTTCGCCGTGTTCGCCGAGGGCCATGCCGTCCTCGTCGAGCAGCCGGCGCAGGTCGTCCAGGACCTGGTCGGCCGCCTCGCCGGGCAGTCGGTCAATCTGGTTGAGGACGACGAAGGTGACCTCCGCGTGTCCGGCGAGCGGGCGCAGATAGCGCTCGTGCAGTGCGGCGTCCGCGTACTTCTCCGGGTCCACCACCCAGACCACCGCGTCGACCAGCGCCAGTACCCGGTCCACCTGTTCGCGGTGCCCGGCCGCCGCCGAGTCGTGGTCGGGCAGATCGACCAGCACGAGCCCCTGGAGCGCCTCGTCGGCCCGCGTACCGCTCTGCTGCGGCCTGCGCCTGAGCCGTCCCGGGATCGCCAGCCGGTCCAGCAGCCCGGCGGCGCCGTCCGTCCACGAGCAGGCGATGGGCGCGGAGGTGGTCGGCCTGCGCAGCCCGGCTTCGGAGATCTGCGCGCCCGCGAGGGAGTTGAAGAGCGTCGACTTGCCGCTGCCGCTCGCTCCGGCGATGGCGACGACGGTGTGCCGGGAGGAGAGCCGCTGACGGGCGGCGGCCTCGTCGAGCACCCGGCCCGCCTCGGCGAGGTCGGTCCGGTCGAGCCGGGCCCTGGAGAGTCCGACGAGCTCGCGCAGTGCGTCCAGACGGGGGCTGAGCGGGCTGCCGGAGGGCACGTACGCCTCGACCTGGGGGCGTACGTCGTCGTCCGGGGCGGCTTCCGGCGCCTCCTGGGGCACGGCCCCGGCGGCGCGCCGGGCGATGAGCCCGTCGTCCCAGCCCCTGCCCGGCCTGTCCCGGTCCTTCTCCAGGCCCTCGCGGGGGGCGGAACCCCCGTCCGGGCTCCACTCCGGCTCCGGTCCCTCTCCCTGCCCCCGGCCCGGACCCTCGTCAGTGACGGCAGTCATCGCTGCCACCTCTCCTTCTGCAGTACGGACAGGGCGGCAATCAGTTCGGCTTGCGGCTCGGGGGTCACGTCGAGTGCGTCCAGCGGGGCGAGACGCCGGTCGCGTTCGCCGCCCAGCACCTGGTCGAGATAGCTGGTGAGCAGTGCCCCGCCCTTGTCGCGCAGCCGCAGCGCGCCCTGGGCGCCGATGCGTTCGGCGAGCTGTTCCCCGGCGGTACGGGCCCGGCGGCCGCCCAGCAGGGCGGCGGCCAGCAGGGTGGCGACGGTCTCCCCGTCGGGCGCGGCATTGCGTTCCATGAGGCGCACCTCTTCCTCGGCCAGCTCCTCCAGGACCCTGCGCCACCGCCGTACGGCCATGGCGATCCGGCCCCGGATGTCTTCCGCGGGTCCCCATCCCCCCTCTTCCCGGCCCACCGCCTCGAAGCCGAACACCGCGGCCGCGGGCTCCCGCTGCCAGGTCGTCCGGATCTGTTCGTCGGCGGCCGCCACCGCGCACTCCAGGAGTGCGGCGAGGCTCTCCACCAGGGCTTCGAGGACTTCTTCCGAGGTGCTGTACAGCGGGTACCCGCGCCACCGGGTCCGGGCGTCCCCGGCGAGCGCACCGCCGTTGTGCAGCCGCCGCCGAACGCGTGTGCCCTCCGCCCGGTACGCGTCCTCGACCACCCCGGTCAGCCGCACGGCGGCCGCGTACTGGGCCGCGACGGCCCCGGCCAGCGCCGGCATCCGGACATCGAGCGAGTCGATCACCCCGGCGGCCGTACGTCCGACCGTCTGCTGACGGGCCGCCGGATCCTGCGCGCGGTGGGTAAGCCAGGCGCGCAGCGGGGCGACCGCCGTGGTGGGCAGCAGTCCGCTGCCGCCGCCCGCCGACTCGGGCAGCTCGGGAATGGTGAAGCGGGGCACCTCGCCGAGGCCGGCCTTGGTGAGGAGTGCCCCGTACTGCCGCGACACCTCGCCGATCACCTGGTGCGGTACCCGGTCGAGGACGGTGACGAGCGAGGCGTCGTACTCCTTGGCGGTACGCAGCAGATGCCACGGCACGGCGTCGGCGTACCGGGCGGCGGTGGTCACCATCACCCAGACGTCAGCCGCGCAGACGAGTTCGGCGGCCAGTACCCGGTTGCGCACGACGAGCGAGTCGATGTCGGGGGCGTCCAGCAGGGCGAGCCCGCGCGGCAGCCCGACTGCGGTCTCGACGCGCAGCGCGGTGCCTTCCTCGGCCGCGCTCCCGTCGAGTCCGTCGAGGTCGTCGCACTGGCCGGGGTTCGCGAACTCCTCGGGCGGCAGCCAGACCCGGGTCAGCTGCGGGAGCACCCGGATGTCGGCGAACCAGTGATGATCATCCGGGTGGCAGACCAGCACCGGGGTGCGCGTGGTCGGCCGCAGCACCCCGGCCTCACTGACCCGGCGCCCCACCAGGGAGTTGACGAGCGTCGACTTGCCCGCGCCGGTGGACCCGCCGATGACGGCGAGCAGGGGCGCCTCGGGGTCCTTGAGCCGGGGCAGCAGATAGTCGTCGAGCTGGGCGAGCAGCTCGATCCTGGTCTGCCTGGCGCGTGGAGCGCCCGGCAGCGGGAGTGGAAGACGCACGGCAGCGACACGGTCGCGCAGGGCGGAAAGTGCGTCGATGAGCTGAGGCCGTACGTCCAAGGTCACCACATGCGAAGAATGCCCAATTTTGGAGCCTTTTTGAAGCGTATAGACCCCTCTGCGCGGCGGTTCCTCCTCAGGACAGAGGGGACGACTGGGGCGCAGGCATAACGAGTGCACAACACCCGGGGCGTGAGACGCCAAAAGCGATGCGTGAATCGCACCTACCTGCGATTATCGTTTCGCTTCACCGAACCTCCACATCGTGCCACGCAGGTGAAGCAACCGGGTCCAGGCGATCGGAGCCCTATCCTTGTCCCGGCAGGTCACGGACCGCCCGGGTCCCAGGGCTCCAGGTCACCGAGGCCACCACCCGGCCCCCGTAGCTCAGTGGATAGAGCAGGCGCCTTCTAAGCGCTTGGCCGCAGGTTCGAGTCCTGCCGGGGGCGCACAGCCCGTACCTCATCAGGCCCTCCTTCGGGAGGGCCTTTTTTCGCAGGTCACAGCACGGTAGCGAGAGCGGCGTAGCGAGCACGTAAGCGCCGCAGGAGGCCCGGGTCACGCGAAATATAGGGGCGTCATAGATGTGCGGGTGAATCTGGCGGTACTGGCCGGGTAACCGCCTCAAGGGAGATTCGCTGAAGCGCCCGTTCCGCACGAAGACCGCGGTGTACGTCGTCGCCGCCGTGATGTCCGGGGGCCTCGCTTCCGGCTGCACGGGCAAAACCAGCGAGGAGTCCGCCTCCTACACCGTCGGCGGCCACGTCACCTCGCTCCGGGTCAAGACCTCGGGCGGCCGTATCGCGGTGGTGGTCGGCTCGGGACGCTCGCTCAAGGTGACCGAGGAACTCCGGTACGACGACGACCGCACGTTCGACCCGGCACTGATGGACGCCTTCAACCGCGAGGTCGCCGTGATGTTCGACGACACCCGCGACTTCGTCCAGACGCACGTCCACTGCGCCCCGCGCAACGACACACCCTTCTGGCAGGCCAACAAGGAGCTGCCCCTCCCGGAGCGCGCGGGAGAGGATCGCCGCCTACCGTGCGGGGCTGCCGGTCGGCGCCCCGCACACCGACGAATCCACGTACTACGGCAACTTCGAGGCGGAGATCCGCAACCTGAGCACCAATGGCGCCTACTACTGCGTCCTCGCGGGCCTCGGAGTGCTTCCTGACACCCCGCTGCCCGCGCTGGCCCACCGGCCCGAGTCCGTGGCCGGGGCGGAGCCGCTCTTCGAGGCCGTCAAACGCCAGCAGCAGAACCTCCTGGAGGCGCTGCCCAGCGCCCACGACTACCTGCGCCGGCTGCACGGCGCCTGAGGGTCCGGCGGGAGCGGCCCCGGCCTGGCGCGTCGCGCTTGTCCCCGCCCGCCCCGGCCGCCGCCGGCTGGACCGTGTCCTGCCGCTCGTACGTGCTTCACAGGGCCGCGGCCGCTCTGCGCGAGGCCACACAGCATGAATCGATTCAGCACCAGGCCGGGCAATCCTCCCACCAAGGCGCCACCGAGGGCCCGCACGCACGCGAGCCGACGCTGTTCATTTCCCCCGCACCCCTCCCCCCAACCTCAGTAAATTCCCACGACGCACCCATTGACTACGCCCACGCACCCCGTCTAGCTTCCGAGGAGCCCGATTGAAACCTTTCACGACGAGTGGGCCCCTGCGGCCTTCCGCCGGCTCGGTCCACCGCTCAGGAGCCCCTCATGAACAAGTCCGCCAAGGGCCCGGACTCGGCCCCGGAGCCGGCCCCGGAGCCGGCCCCGGTTCTGGCGCTGAAGGGTGTGAGCAAATCCTTCGGTGCCGTACGGGCCCTGCAGGACGTGTCCCTCGAACTCTTCCCCGGTGAGGCGCACGCACTCGCCGGGGAGAACGGCGCGGGAAAGTCCACCCTCATCAAGGCGCTCGCCGGGGTGCACCGCCCTGACAACGGTGTCGTACTGCTCGACGGGAAGCCCGTCGTCTTCAACGGCCCGGCCGCCGCCCGCGATGCCGGTATCGCCGTCATCTACCAGGAGCCGACGCTCTTTCCCGATCTGTCGATCGCCGAGAACATCTTCATGGGCCGCCAGCCCCGGCGTTCCCTCGGCCGGATCGACCGCAGAGCCGTGCACGACACGACCGCGGGGCTGATGCGCCGGCTCGGTGTGGATCTGGCCCCCGACCGGCCGGCCCGCGGGCTCTCCATCGCGGACCAGCAGATCGTCGAGATCGCCAAGGCGCTCTCCTTCGAGGCCCGTGTCCTGATCATGGACGAGCCGACCGCCGCGCTCACCGGCAGCGAGACGGCCAGGCTGTTCTCCGTCGTACGGGCGCTGCGCGCCGAGGGTGCGGCCGTGCTGTTCATCTCGCACCGGCTCGACGAGATCTTCGAGTTGTGCCAGCGCGTCACCACCCTCCGCGACGGCAGGTGGATCTCCTCCGAGCCGCTGGACGGGCTCACCCAGGACGGTCTCGTGCGGCTCATGGTCGGCCGCGACCTCGACGACCTCTACCCGAAGCAGGACGCCGCCGTCGGCGAAGTCGCCCTTTCCGTACGGCGGCTGACGCGGGAGGGCGTCTTCCACGACGTGTCGTTCGAGGTGCGCCGGGGCGAGATCGTCGCACTGGCCGGGCTCGTCGGGGCCGGCCGCACCGAGGTGGCCCAGGCCGTCTTCGGCGTCGACCCCGCCGACGCGGGTGAGGTCCGGGTGAACGGCACCGCGCTGCGCGCCGGTTCGCCCACCGCCGCGATGGCCGCCGGGCTCGCCCTCGTGCCCGAGGACCGCAGGCAGCGCGGGCTCGTCATGGAGATGTCGATCGAACGCAACATCGGCCTCACCGGGCTCGGCGAGGTCCGCCGCGGCGCACTGGTCAGCCGGGCCCTGGAGCACGACCGGGCCGCCGACTGGGCCCTGCGCCTCCAGCTCAAGTACAACCGGCTGGCCGACACCGTCGGTGTCCTGTCCGGCGGCAACCAGCAGAAGGTCGTGCTGGCCAAGTGGCTGGCCACCGGACCCTGCGTACTCATCGTCGACGAGCCCACCCGCGGCATCGACGTCGGCACCAAGGCCGAGGTCCACCGGCTGCTCTCCGCGCTGGCCGCCGAAGGGCTCGCCGTGCTGATGATCTCCTCCGACCTGCCCGAGGTGATCGGCATGGCCGACCGGGTGCTCGTCATGCACGAGGGCCGGCTCGTCGCCGAACTCCCGCGCACGCGGGCCACCGAGGAGACGGTCATGGCGGCGGCGACCGGACTCGGCGAAAGGACAGCGGCATGACCACCACCGTCGCAAGCCCGCCGGACAGCGGCCCGAAGGCGCCGGCCCGCAGCGCGGCCTCGCTCGTGGACACGGTCTTCCGGGCCCGCGAGATATCCATCGCCGGGGCGCTGATCCTGCTGATCCTCGGCACCTATCTGGCCAATCCGCGCTTCCTGTCCGACCAGGGCATCAAGGACCTGCTGCTCAACTCCTCGATCCTGGTGCTGCTCGCGGTCGGCCAGTCGGCCGTCGTCATCACCCGCAACATCGATCTGTCGGTCGGCTCCGTCGTCGGGCTCTCCGCCTTCGCCTGCGGCAAGTTCGTGGCCGGAACCGATCACGGCGTGGTCACCGTCATGCTGCTGGGCATCGCCATCGGGGTGGTCTGCGGGCTGGTCTCCGGCGCGCTCGTCAGCTTCGGCAAGGTGCCCGCGCTCGTCGTGACGCTCGGCATGCTCTACATCATCCAGGGCGTGGACTACTGGTGGGCGCAGGGCGACCAGATCGGCGCCGCCGAGGTCCCCGACCAGATCCTCGGTCTCGGCAGCGGGAGCCTCCTGGGCGTGCCGTATCTGCCGCTGATCACCGTGGTGCTGCTCGCCGCGACCGCCTACTTCCTGCGCAGCTACCGCTCGGGGCGCGAGCTCTACGCGATCGGGTCGAGCCCGGAGGCCGCCGTGCTCGCCGGGGTGCCGATCCGGCGCCGGATCCTGGCCGCGTACGCCTTCTCGGGGGCCGTCGCCGGTTTCGCCGGCACCCTGTGGCTCGCCCGGTTCGGCACGGTCGTCGCGGACAACGCGCACGGCTGGGAGCTGACGGTCGTCAGCGCCGTCGTCGTCGGTGGTGTCGCCATCACCGGCGGCACGGGAACGGTCTGGGGCGCCGCGCTGGGCGCCCTGCTGCTCACCACCATCGGCAGCGTGCTGGTGGTCCTGAAGGTCGACTCGTTCTGGCAGGGCGCCATCACCGGCGCGCTGCTGCTCCTGGCCATCAGCATCGACCGAATCGTCAACCTGCGGATGACCGCCGCACTGAGGAAGAGGAGCGCCCGGCATGGCAATGGCGCCTGAGACCGGCAAGGCGGTGCCCACCGCTCCGCAGGGGTCCGCCAGGACGAAGGGTTCGCTGCGCGGCCTGGCACTGCGCTGGGACACCGCGGTCGGGGCGCTCCTGGTGGCGGTCGTCGTGGCCGGACTCGGCACCACCGACGGCTTCGGCTCGGGCGAGAACCTCGCGTTCGCCTTCAATGACATCGCCGAAGTCGCCCTCATCGCCCTGCCGATGACGCTTCTGGTGGTCGCCGGACAGGTCGACCTGTCGGTCGCCTCGATGCTGGGCCTGGGCAGTGCGCTGACCGGTGCGCTGTGGGACGCGGGGTGGGCGTTCGAGACGATCGTGCCGGTGGTGCTGCTGGCGGGCGTCGCCGGAGGGCTGCTCAACGGCTGGCTGGTCACCCGGGTCGGACTGCCGTCGCTGGCCGTCACCATCGGCACCCTCGCGCTCTACCGGGGCCTGGCCTCGGTGGCGCTCGGCAGCGACGCGGTGACCGACTTCCCCCAGACGTACGCCGACTGGGCCGTCGACACGACCACGGTGCCCGGCACCTTCCTCACGTACCCCGTCCTGCTGTTCATCGTGCTCGCCGTGATCACCGCGATCGTGCTGCACGCGACCGGCCTGGGGCGTTCCCTGTTCGCGATCGGGGCGCAGGAGGAGGCCGCGTACTTCGCGGGCATCCGGGTCAAGCGGATCAAGCTGCTGCTGTTCGTCGCCACCGGGCTGTTCTCCGCCTTCGCGGGGATCGTCTTCACGCTCCGCTACGGAAGTGCCCGCGCCGACAACGGGCTCGGCTTCGAGATGCTCGTCATCGCCTCCGTACTGCTCGGCGGCATCGACTTCGACGGCGGGAAGGGCACGCTCTTCGGCGCGGTCGCCGGGGTGCTGCTCATCGGTGTCCTGAAGAACCTGCTGACCCTCAACGACATCGCCAACGAGGTGCAGGTCATCGTGACCGGTCTGCTGCTCGTGGCGTCCGTCCTCACCCCACGCGTCATCGCGGCCGTGGTCGAACGACGCCACCGGCGCGCCGCCGGCGCCCGCCCCTGATCCCCCCTGCTCCGTCCTCGTCCGCACTCCTCGAAAGGCACACCGCCGCCATGATGCTCCGCAATGCCGCCGGGCGCCGCGCCGTCGCCACCGCCGCCACCGCGCTCTCGCTCGCCCTCGCCCTCAGCGCCTGTTCCGGCACCACGAAGGACAGTTCCGACAAGGAGTCCACGAAGGCCGGGGCCACGGCGAAGGCCGATCCGGGTGCGGCGCTGAAGAAGGGGCTGAAGCTCGCCTTCCTGCCCAAGCAGATCAACAACCCGTACGAGAAGATCGTCGACGACGCGGGGATCGAGGCGGCCAAGGAGTACGGCGGCACGGGCAAGGAGGTCGGCCCGTCCGACGCCAGCGCCTCCTCGCAGGTCAGCTACATCAACACGCTGATCCAGCAGCGCCAGGACGCGATCCTGGTCGCCGCCAACGACCCGAACGCGGTGTGCGGTCCGCTGAAGCAGGCCATGAAGAAGAACATCAAGGTCGTGGCGTACGACTCCGACACCGCGAAGGAGTGCCGCCAGCTCTTCATCAACCAGGCGAGCTCCGAGGAGATCGGCCGCAGCCTGGTCCAGCACCTCGGTGAGCAGATCGGCTACCAGGGCAAGATCGCGATCCTCTCGGCCACCCAGAACGCGACGAACCAGAACACCTGGATCGAGTTCATGAAGGACGAGCTGAAGCTGCCCAAGTACAAGGACATGAAACTGGTGAAGGTGGCGTACGGGGACGACGCGGACCAGAAGTCGTTCCAGCAGACCCAGGGCCTGATGCAGGCCTACCCCGACCTGAAGGGCATCATCTCGCCCACCACCGTCGGCATCGCGGCGGCCGCCCGCTACCTGAGCGACTCCTCGTACAAGGGCAAGGTCGTGCTGAACGGCCTGGGCACGCCGAACCAGATGCGCAAGTACGTCAAGGACGACACGGTCGAGCAGTTCTCGCTGTGGAACCCGGAGGAGCTGGGGTACCTCGGTTCGTACGCCGCCGCGGCGCTGGCGTCCGGTCAGATCACCGGCGCGCAGGGCGAGAAGTTCAAGGCGGGCAAGCTCGGCGAGTACACGATCGGCAAGGACGGCGAGGTCATCCTCGGCAAGCCGACCGTCTTCGACAAGAAGAACATCGACACGTTCGACTTCTGAGCAGCCGCAGCCCTGATCGCCGACCGCTCCGCCTACCGGGAGACCCCGTCATGCAGCGTGTCTGCTTCCTGCTGAACGTACGCGAGGACCGGATCGGCGAGTACCGCGAGCGCCACGCCTCGGTCTGGCCCGACATGCTCGCCGCGCTCTCCGCGGCGGGCTGGCACAACTACTCGCTCTTCCTGCGCGAGGACGGGCTGCTCGTCGGCTATCTGGAGACGGAGGACTTCGACGCGGCACGTGAGGCGATGGCCGCCACCGAGGTGAACGAGCGGTGGCAGCGGGACATGGCGGACTTCTTCGAGCAGCCGGAGGCGGCGGACGACGCGATGGTGCCGCTCATCGAGGTGTTCCACCTGGCGTGAGGCACGGCGGGCAGGCCCGGTCGGATCGCCGGCGTGCGTGCCGTCACCCTTCGAAACGCCGTTCGCCGCATACGGGTCCCGGCGTAGTATCCGGGCGAATCGATTCTGGGAACGCCGTGGTGGGGTCGGTGCGCGTCACCGGGCCGAGGGGGGCAAGGGGCGCGGCTCGGGACCGGTCCCTCCGGGTTCCGCACACACCGCCCCGTACGCGGCCCGAAGGGGGAACCATGGCACACAAGGACGATGCGGTACGGCTGAGACGTGCGACCGGGTGGTGCCGCGTCACCGGCACCGCGGCGCTGGTGACAGGTGCTGTCACCGCACTGAATCTGCTCTTCCCGGCCCCGGAGAACCGGCTCCTGGGCGACAGTTCGGTCATCTACGCGGTCCTGACGGCGCTGCTGACCGTGCTGTGGTGGGCCGGCGCGCTGCTCGCCCCGCCGCTGACCGCCCCGGCGCTCTCGGACGGTCCGGGCTCCGCCCCCGTCCCCGAACGGCTGCCCCGTCGCCGGATGACACGGGCGACCCTCCTGCCCTCGCTGTTCATGGCCGTGCTCCCGCTCGTCGTGGTGCGCACGATCGGCGCCCACGCCGGTCCGCTGGAACCCGTGATGCCGCTGTTCCTCGCCGTCGCCGCCCTGATCTCACTGTTCCTGCTGCGCGGTTGGCTGGGCGGTCTGATCGGCGGGTCGGACCGCTCCGGGCCGGCCGAGTTGCGCAGGGACGCCGCCGCCGGGGCTGTCGCCGCCCGCCGGGTACGGGTGGGGCGCGCCGTGTGGACCGGTGAGGGCGACGGGCGCTGGAGTGCGTCGCGCCGGCTGATGGTGTCGGCCGAGGACAGGCAGATCGCCCTGCGGACCGCGGACGAGGAGAGCGCCCGGTTCCCGTGGCTGGACCTGGAGTCGGCCGCTGTCCTGGAGGGCCGTGAGGGATGGCTGTGCTGGGCGGCTGCCGGCGGTTCCTGGGGCGATCCGGTGGAGCAGATGGGCGCCGCGCTGGTCACCGACGACGGCTACGTGGTCTGGGGGTCCACCGACCGCCATGTCGCCGAGGCGGCGTACGCGCCGGAGCACTCCCACCCCACGGCACCCCGGCGCGTGCGCCGGGCCCCGCGTGCGTCCCTCTACCGCCCCGATGTGCACAGGTACGCGCTGGCCATGGCCGCGGTGACGCTCCTCGCCCTGGTCGTCGCCGAACGCGGCCTGGGACCCGACGCGTTGTCCTGGTGCCTGGCCCTGGTCGCCGCCGGTACCGGCGTCCGCGGGGTGTACGGGTTCACCCGGCGGCTCGCCGACCGCCCGGGTCCGGGCTGGGAGCCCCCGGCGTCTTCCCGGGGGCGGGAGCGGCACGGACGCCGGGACGGCGACAGAGTCTA
This sequence comes from Streptomyces laculatispora, assembly GCF_017353455.1. Classification (GTDB taxonomy): domain Bacteria; phylum Actinomycetota; class Actinomycetes; order Streptomycetales; family Streptomycetaceae; genus Streptomyces; species Streptomyces laculatispora. Next base: position 74 of record NZ_JAFMPZ010000300.1, on the reverse strand, counting down.
GGTCTTTCGTTTGGACCAGGCTGGATCAGGGAGCGGGGTCCGGTGCGTGCAGATGCAAGGCGGAGGAGGGAGTC
>NZ_JAFMPZ010000299.1 GCF_017353455.1 Streptomyces laculatispora | reverse complement strand
CCATCTCCCCGACTGCGTCGGTACGCCGACGCAGTCGGGGAGATGGTGGTGCTGGGGATATCCGCCTACGGGGTCTCCGTCTTCCCTCTCTCCGGCCCCGACGCGGTGCACCCCGCCGAGCGCACGGCGCGCCGCCGGGCCGCGTACCGGCTCACGGCCGCCGACAACCTCCCGCACCACATCCGCGAGGCCGCGGCCGCCGCGCTCGAAGCGATCGACGAAGAGCGCGACGTCGAGGCCCGGTCCGCCATCGAGGACCTCATGAAGGCCGTCCACGAACAGCGCCGCTCCGCCTGACCGCCGGTACGGCCCCGGGTGGGCGCCCCGCCCCGCGGTGTCCGCCGCCTCGAATCCATCGCGCCGGACGCGGCACTCGACCTCATGGCCACTGTCCGCGGTCACGACCGCGACACCGGCGCGACGATCGGGCGCCACCGCCACGCCGAGGAACTCGCTGTGCGGTATCTCCACGACGTCATCGCGTCGGCGCACCCCGGCGGCGACGGACCCGTCGGCGAACCGGCCCCGGGCCCCGCCGGAAGCGCCCCGCAGGGCCCGGCTCGATCGGGGTCCGGTCGGCAAAGCCGGCACAGGGGCGGCATCGACCCGCCCGAGCACGGGTAGACGGGACGACGGCTGCACATAAGGTGTCCTCTGCTGAGGTCTCCGCTGACCTGGCAAAACGCAGCTGTGGAGCCGATCCGGCCGAACTGGGAGCCGCCCCGTGTTCTATTACCTGCTCAAGTACGTCGTCCTGGGGCCGCTGCTGCGGCTGTTCTTCCGCCCCGTCATCGAGGGCACGGAGCACATTCCGGCGGACGGTGCGGCCATCGTCGCCGGTAATCATCTGTCGTTCTCCGACCACTTCCTGATGCCCGCGATCATCAAACGGCGTATCACCTTCCTCGCGAAGGCGGAGTACTTCACCGGCCCCGGTGTGAAGGGCAGGCTGACCGCCGCGTTCTTCCGGAGCGCCGGCCAGATCCCGGTCGACCGGTCCGGCAAGGAGGCGGGGCAGGCGGCGATCCGCGAAGGGCTCGGGGTGCTGAGCAGGGGCGAGCTGCTGGGCATCTACCCGGAGGGCACCCGGTCGCACGACGGACGGCTCTACAAGGGCAAGGTCGGGGTCGCGGTCATGGCGATCAGGGCACAGGTGCCGGTGGTGCCGTGCGCCATGGTCGGCACGTTCGAGATCCAGCCACCCGGCAAGGTCGTCCCGCGGATCAAGCAGGTCACCATCCGCTTCGGCGAGCCGCTGGACTTCTCCCGCTACGCCGGGCTGGAGAACGAGAAGGCGGCGGTCCGGGCGGTCACCGACGAGATCATGTACGCGATCCTCCGCCTCTCCGGACAGGAGTACGTCGACGAGTACGCGGCCAAGGTGAAGGCCGCCGAGCAGGCGGAACGCCCGGGAAAGTTCCCGAAACTGCGACGCTGAGGGCGGATTCGCGGTCGGTGAACCCCGCTGGTCCGGGCTCCGCACTCCCCCTAGCGTGCGGTTCATGAGCAAGGGACACGCATGGGTGCTGGGAGCGACGGGCCAGATCGGACGGGCCGCGGTGCGCTCACTCGTCGAGGACGGCTGGACGGTGACCGCGGCCTCACGCGGCGGCGGCCGTGACGAGCGCTGGGACGAGGGGGTACGCACGGCGGCACTGGACCGCGACGAGGAGGGCGCGCTCGCGGCGGCGCTCGGCGACGGCTGCGACGTACTGGTCGACATGGTGGCGTACGGGCGGCAGCACGCCCGGCAGCTGACGGACCTCGCGGACCGGATCGGGTCGGCCGTGGTCGTCTCCAGCGGTGCGGTGTACGAGGACGACCGCGGCCGCAGTTTCGATACGCAGGGCGAACCCGACGGGTCGCCCTGCTACCCGGTACCGATCCCGGAGTCGCAGCCCACCGTCCCGCCGGGCGAGGCCACGTACGGGACCCGGAAGATCCGGCTGGAACAGGAGCTCCTCGCGGCCGGCGACGCGCTGCCCGTCACGCTGTTGCGGGCGGGTGCGGTCCATGGTCCGTACTGCCGCTCACCGCGCGAGCTCTACTTCGTGAAACGCGCTCTGGACGGCCGCGCCCGGCGCGTGCTGGCCTACGGGGGAAGGTCGCGCTTCCATCCGCTCCATTCCGCCAACGCCGCCGAGCTGATCCGGCTGGCCGCCCTGCGGCCCGGCTCCCGGGTGCTCAACGCCGCCGATCCGCAGGCGCCCACGGTCGCGGAGATCGGCGAGGCGGTCGACGCGGTGCTGGGACGGGAGACCGAGACCGTGCTGATGCCGGGCGCCGCCGCGCCCGACGGGGTCGGCCTGTCGCCCTGGGGCGCCCCGCACCCCATCGTGTACGACCTGACGGCCGCCGAACGAGAGCTCGGCTACCGGCCGGTGACGGGCTATGCCGAGTCGCTCCCGGAGTCCGTCGAGTGGATCACCGCGCGGTTGGCGGGGCGCGACTGGACGGACGCCTACCCCGCCATGGTGCGGTCGTACGGCACGGGGCTCTTCGACTACGCGGCGGAGGACGCCTGGCTGGAGCGGTACGACCGTACGGGGTGAGCGCTCACGGTCCGTGGAGCGCT
>NZ_JAFMPZ010000298.1 GCF_017353455.1 Streptomyces laculatispora | reverse complement strand
GTCGAGGGCGCCCCGCTACGACCCCGGGCACTACACCGCCCTGGCCCGGCTCGCCGAGCGCGGCGCCCTCGACTTCGTCACCCTCGGCGACTCGTTCGCCCGGCCGGGACCCGACGCGCTCGCGGTGCTGTCCCGGGTGGCGCCGGCCACGCGCCGGATCGGGCTCGTGCCAACGGTCACCACCACGCACACCGAGCCGTTCCATGTGTCGTCCGCCGTGGCCACCCTGGACTGGGTGAGCCGCGGCCGCGCGGGCTGGCAGGTGGACGTGTCGACGACCGGGGCCGAGGCCCGGCTGTTCGGCCGCCGCCCGGCCGCACCCGCCGCCGAGCTGTGGCGTGAGGCCGGCGAGGTGGCGGACGCCGGTGCGCGGCTCTGGGACAGCTGGGAGGACGACGCCGAGATCCGGGACACCGCATCCGGTCGCTTCATCGACCGCGACAAGCTGCACCATGTCGACTTCGAGGGGACCACGTTCAGCGTCCGCGGACCGGCCATCGTGCCCCGGCCCCCGCAGGGCCGCCCGGTCACCGTCGTCGACGGCACGGCGGACCCGGCCCGGGAGACCGCCGCCCGCCATGCCGACGTCGTGCTCGTACGGGCCACCACACCCGAGCGGACCGCCGGTATCCGCGCCGATGTGCGCCGCCGCGCCGCCGCCCACGGGCGCGACCCCGACACCCTCCGGGTGCTCGCCGCGCTCACCGTCGACCTCGGCGACGCCGAATCCGCCCCGGAACCAGGACTGGAGAGCGGGCCACCGCTCGCCGCGCACGGCACGTACTACCGGGGCGGCCCGGTCGACCTCGCCGATCTGATCACCCAGTGGCACCGCGCCGGGGCCGTGGACGGCTTCCACCTCACACCGATCACCCCCGAACGCGATCTCGAACGGATCGTCAACGGCACGGTGGCCCTGCTCCAGCACCGCAGCCTCTTCCGCACCTTCCACCCCGGCGGAACCCTCCGCGAGCACCTGGGCCTGGCCCGTCCGGCCAGCCGGTACGCCCCGGGCCGTGTCCTCCAAGGAGAACGGGCATGACGACCGCCCCGAAACAGCTGCATCTCGCCGCCCACTTCCCGGGTGTGAACAACACCACCGTCTGGACGGACCCCCGGTCCCGCAGCCAGATCGACTTCTCCTCCTTCGAGCATCTCGCGCGTACGGCCGAACGCGGCCTGTTCGACTTCTTCTTCCTCGCCGAGGGGCTGCGCCTGCGTGAGCACAACGGGCTGATCCACGAACTGGACGTGGCCGGCCGCCCCGAGCCCCTCACCGTGCTGGCCGCGCTGGCCGCCGTCACCGACCGGCTCGGCCTCGCCGCGACCGTCAACGCCACCTTCAACGAGCCCTACGAACTGGCCCGCAGGCTCGCCACCCTCGACCACCTCAGCGCCGGCCGGGCCGGGTGGAACGTCGTCACCTCGTCCGACGCCTTCACCGCTGAGAACTTCCGCCGCGGCGGCTGTCTGAACCGGGCCGGCCTCTCCCAAGCCCTCGGCTCCGCTCGAACAGGGGGGAACCCCCTCACCCGCGCCGCCGAATTCGTCGCCGCCGCCCGCGGGCTGTGGGACTCCTGGACACCCGACGGCACCCCGCGCCGCTTCGCCCACCGCGGCGAGTACTTCCGCGTCGAGGGCGAGTTCACCGTCCCGCGCCCCCCGCAGGGCCACCCCGTCGTCATCCAGGCCGGGGACTCCCCGGAGGGCCGGGAGTTCGCCGCGTCCGCCGCCGACATCATCTTCACCCGGCACGGCACCCTGGAGGCGGGCCGCACCTTCTACGCGGACGTCAAGGCACGACTGGCGAAGTACGGCCGGGAGCCCGACGAGCTGAAGATCATGCCCGGCGTCGGCTTCGTGCTCGGCGACAGCGACGCCGAGGCGCAGGAGAAGGCGTCCGAGATACGCCGTCAGCAGATCTCGCCGCAGAGCGCGATGCTGGCCCTGGAGCAGGTCTGGGGCCAGGACCTCTCCTCGTACGATCCGGACGGGCCGCTCCCCGAGAGCGACCCGGTCCCCGATGCGGCGCCGGTCCAGGGCCGGGTCAGGACCGGCGACCCCCTCGCGGTCGCGGCCCGCTGGCGCGCGCTGTCCCGGGAGAAGGGGCTCTCCATCCGGCAGACGGTCATCGAGGCGACGGGCCGGCGGTCGTTCATCGGCAGCCCGCGGACCGTCGCGGCGGAGCTGGCCGGATACGTCGCCACCGAAGCCGCCGACGGCTTCGTCCTCGTACCGCACCTCACCCCGGGCGGACTCGACGACTTCGTCGACGAGGTCGTCCCGCTCCTCCAGGAGCGCGGGGTCTTCCGCACCGCGTACACCGGCTCCACACTCCGGTCGCACCTCGGGCTCGCGGAGCCCGTATGGAAAGGTTGAGCCCATGAGCACGGACGCACAGCAGCAGGCAGCGCGGGACTGGGACCACTGGCACGAGGAGCGCACCGCCACGGTCTCGGCACCGTACGGACCGCTCTCACTCACCGGCACGCACTGGCTCTCCGACTACCCGGAAGGCCGAATTCCGGCCATTGAGGGGCAGTGGCGGGAGGACGGCGACGAACTGGAGCTCACCGCCGGTCCCGAGGACGGGCTGACCGTCGACGGGAAGCCGTTCACCGGACAGGTCCGGCTCGGCGCCGACCGCGGTCCGATCGGCGGGTCCCGGGTCGCCCACGGCGAGCGGCGGCTGTTCGTGCTGAGCCGAGAAGGGCTCTGGGCGGTACGGGACTTCGACCCGGACTCCGCGGCGCGGCGGGCCTTCCGCGCGATCCAGGCCACGCGGTACGACCCGCGCTGGGCGCTGCCCGGCACCTTCCGCCCGTACGACACCTCTCGCAGTGTCCGGGTCGAGAACGCCGACGGCGTCGAGCGCGGACTCGGCCTCGGCGGGGAGATCGCCTTCGAGCTGGACGGCGTCGAGCGGACGCTCCAGGTCGCCGTGGAGCACGACGGCTCGCTCTGGGCGGTCTTCGCCGACGCCACCAGCGGGAACAGTAGCTACCGCTTCCGGTTCCTGCGGCCCGCCGCCCCGGCCGCCGACGGCACCGTGACGGTCGACCTCAACCGTGCGCTGCTGCCGCCCTGCGCCTTCGCGGACCACTTCATCTGCCCCTTCCCGCCGCCCGGCAACACCCTCCCCGTCGCCGTCGAGGCGGGGGAGCGCAACCGGATCGACAGCTGAATCACCGCCTCCGTTCGGTGGACGTCCGGCCCCGGTATCCGTCATCCGCCGGGGCCGGACGCATGGGTGCGGAGCGAAGCTCAGGCCAAGAGGCCCTCTTGCGCATGAAGTTGACGCCTTGAATACTCCCGAGCAGCGCTTGTCAGGAGCACGGCAGGTTCGGATTACGGACAGCCTGCCGTGCGGCTGACTGCGCCTCACGGGTCCGACCACCCCACGGGCGGACCCCCAACCCCCCTCGGGAGGAATGACAAGTGAGGATCAAGCGCACCACCCCCCTCAGCGGTACCGCGAGACGCAGCAGGGCTGTTGCCATTGCCGCAGGTCTCATAGCGGTCGCCGCGCTCGCCGTCCCCAGCGCACAGGCCAGCTCCCCCGGAACGTACAGCGCGAACCAGCTCTCCGCCGCAGCCGACGCCGTCCTCGGCGCCGACGTGGCCGGCACCGCCTGGACCGTCGACCCCGCGACCAAGAAGCTCGTGGTCACGGTCGACAGCACGGTCTCCGCGGCGGAGATCCAGCAGATCAAGGACTCCGCGGGCACCAACGCGGGCGCCCTGAGCATCAAGCACACCTCCGGAAAGTTCAGCAAGCTGCTCTCCGGTGGCGACGCCATCTACGCACCCGGCTGGCGCTGCTCCCTCGGATTCAACGTCCGCAGCGGCAGCACGTACTACTTCCTGACCGCCGGTCACTGCACCGACGGCAACCCTCCCTGGTACACCAACTCCTCGGGCAGCACCAGCATCGGCCCGACGGTCGGCTCCAGCTTCCCGACCAACGACTACGGTCTGGTGCGCTACGACAACGCCTCGGTCTCCCACGAGGGCACCGTGGGCAGCGTCGACATCACCAGCGCGGCCAATGCCACGGTCGGCATGTCCGTCACCCGCCGGGGCTCCACCACCGGCATCCACAGCGGTAAGGTCTCCGCGCTCAACGCCACGGTCAACTACGGCAACGGCGAGATCGTGTACGGCATGATCCAGACCAACGTGTGTGCGGAGCCCGGTGACTCCGGCGGTCCGCTCTACTCCGGCTCCAAGGCGATCGGCCTCACCTCGGGCGGCAGCGGCAACTGCTCCTCGGGCGGCACGACGTTCTTCCAGCCGGTCACCGAGGCGCTCAGCGCGTACGGCGTCAGCGTCTACTGACACCCGGGCGGCCGGTTCCGTCCCCCGGGACCGGCCCCTGCCTCGAAAGGGCAAGTCGAACACGCCGAGCCCCCGCCCGAATTCCGGGCGGGGGCTCCCGCTGACCCCGCGGCTTTTGAGAGGATGTGGCACAGGACGGTCGCGCAGGAACAACGGGGGCGGACACTGTGCCTCCCGGAGGGATGCCCTCCGGGAACCCCCGGCAGAGACCCCAGGGGGATCCAGGTCCGTGAATCGCATCGGAGTGACCGGCCACCGCAGCATTCCGCGAGAGGTGCACGACCATGTGCTGGCCGCGATGCGTGCGGCGCTCAGCGCCTTCGACGGCTCGGTGGAGGCCCTGTCCAGCCTGGCCGTGGGGGCGGACCAGCTCTTCGCCGACCTCGCGCTCGCCCACGGCGCCGAACTGACCGCGGTCATCCCCAGCGGCGACTACGAGGCCTGCTTCGCCGACGGCGCCGAACTGGCCCGCTACCGGAGCCTCAAGGCCCGCGCCGCGCGGGAGGTCCGGCTGGACTACCCGCACTCCACCGACGAGGCGTACTACGCGGCCGGCGCCTATATCGCCGACCACTGCGACCGGCTGCTCGCCGTCTGGGACGGACTGCCCGCCCGCGGCCTCGGCGGCACGGGCGACATCGTGACCTACGCCCGCGAGCTCGGCCGCCCGGTCACGGTGATCTGGCGCGACGGGGTCGTACGCGCCTGACCTGACCGGGGCGGCCGCTCGGTCCGTCACATCTGGTGCCGGGCCAGCCAGTCGGTGTGCTGGGGGGAGACGATGCGCTCGGTCTCGAACACCGCCCGCGGCCACTGGCGCTCGTTCAGTGTGGTCTCCATGGCGACCTGCATCGACTCGAGATCCTTCTCCACCAGGGAGTGGGCCGAGATGAGCGGGTGGTGGCGGCGCATCTCGGCCCAGGCCAGACAGGCCGCCGCGGCGGCGGACAGCACCCCGGTCAGCGCAAAGGACTGGCCCACGGAGAACGCCCTGAACAGGGCGAGGACCAGGGCGAGAGCCGTCAGGGCGGCGATGGTGGTCGACCAGACCACGGTGGCCCGGCGGGACACCTCCTGGCGCCTGCGGTACCAACTGCGCTGTTCGATCAGCCGGTCCCGTACATAGGTCTCCTTGCGCACGGTGAATGCCTTGTCCCGTAATGCGTGCATGGAATCGGTGATGAGACCTCCGGAATCGGCGGTCCGGTCCCGGGGATCGGACCAGCCCACCTTGCGGAGCTCCTGGAGGCCCTCTTCGAGGCGATTGGCGAACACCGCCTCCGGGTGCTGGGTGCCGGTGTCGAAAGGTGAGCCGTGCACGGAGTAACGCCAGCACATCGATTTGATGAACTCCGCCGCGGAGCGATTAAGTTGCCAATGCGACTTTGCTTTCCGCCGAGAGGTGAGGTAGGTCGCGATCAGGACACCCAGGTAGGCCAACGCTGCCGCGCAGTCGCTGAGTTGGAGCCCGCCTGTGACCTCGGCGCGCCAGGGGAGCGCGGCCGGTACGGTGCCCGCGACCAGCAGTATCAGCTGCCAGCGGGTGGTATTCACGGCCTCCCGCTGGCGTGCGACCGCAATGGCATCCGTGTGGTGAAAGAGCTCGGGCAGATCAGCGTTCCTGAAGACCATGCTCTGCAGTGGTCCGGGAATCGCCGTCATGTTCACTCCCGTCTGCGGTTATGTTGTCACTCCGATGGCGGAACCTGTAGTTCCGCTTGATCGGGGCAGGTCCCGTGTGACGCTCTTGTTCCAAGTAGCCGTCCTCAGTTGCCAACCGAGGCCATGAGAGTAAAGTCGTGCCGCCGGACACTGCAATGGTGCAGGTACCAACGCTGGTTTCCTGTCCGGAACCATTCCATTGGAACGAACCCCCTCAAGGACGGCCGTGAAGACCTCTGAATCCTCCCTCTCCTTCGCCGTTGCGAAGAAGAGCCGTGTGCCGCTCACCGCGATCGACGCGCGTGGTGGCGAAGCTGCCAGGAAGCTCGGACGGGTGCATGTCGCCTCCGCCGGTCGCTCCCTCCAGGCAGCCACCTTCAACTCCGCCCTCTGACCCCGTACAACGGATCACTCCTCCGGTGCGGCCGGTTGCCGGATCACCCCTTCCGGGCTGGCTAGACTGAGGGAATGACAGGACCCCTGGTCCCTTTCCGTGAAGTAGTTCTCAAGGTTCACAGCAGGTGCGACCTCGCCTGTGACCATTGCTATGTCTACGAACATGCCGATCAGAGCTGGCGAACCCGTCCGAAAACAATCTCTGATGGAGTCATTTTCCGGACTGCTCAGCGCCTGGCTGAGCATGCCAAGACACACGCACTGCCCTCCGTGTCAGTAATCCTGCACGGAGGGGAGCCTCTGCTCGCCGGCCCCGCCCGGCTGCGGCTCATCTGCGAAGAGCTGAGTTCCGCCTTCGACGGTGTCGCCGCGCTCGATCTCCGGATCCACACCAACGGTCTGCAGCTCAGCCCGCGCTATCTCGACCTCTTCAGCGAGTACGACGTCAAGGTCGGCATCTCCCTCGACGGCGACCGCGCGGCCAACGACCGCCACCGCCGCTTCGCCGACGGACGCAGCAGCCACCCCCTGGTGCTCAAGGCCGTCGAACTGCTCCGGCAGGAGCGCTACCGCCATCTCAACCTCGGTCTCCTGTGCACCATCGACATCGAGAACGACCCGCGCGCGGTCCTCGACGCCCTCACCGCACTCGAACCGCCGCACATCGACTTCCTGCTTCCCCACGCCACCTGGGACGACCCGCCGCCGCGTCCGGACGGATCGCCCACCGCCTACGCCGACTGGCTCCTCGCGGTCCATGACCGCTGGCAGGAGCTGGGGCGGCCGGTTCCGGTGCGGATCTTCTCCTCGGTCCTCTCCACGCTGAACGGCGGACCGAGCCTCACCGAGTCCCTGGGCCTGGCCCCCACGGACCTCGTCGTCGTCGAGACCGACGGGAGCCTGGAACAGGTCGACTCGCTCAAGAGCGCCTACGAAGGCGCGGCGGCCACCGGGTTCGACGTCTTCACGCATGCCTTCGACGAGGTTGCGGCGCATCCCGGGGTGCGGGCCAGGCAGCTGGGGCTGGAGGGCGTCAGCGAGACGTGCCGCCGCTGCCCCGTCGTGCGCTCGTGCGGTGGCGGCCTGTACACCCACCGCTACAGCTCCGCGGGTCCGGACGAGGGGTTCGACAACCCGTCCGTGTACTGCCACGATCTCGCGGCTCTGGTGCGCGGCATCGAGGCCCGTACGCCGGCGGACTCGGTCGCGCCCGCGGTGGCCGATCGCGGCGAACTGCTCGCGGCCCAGGAGGACCTCACCCGCACGCTGCTGGCCCGGCTCAACGGAGACCTGGACGGCCGGGGCGGCGAGCGGTGGGCGGCGGCGTGGGAGCTGGCGGCCGTTCTGGACGGCTCGGAGCAGGGTTCCGGCGCCCTGGACCACGTGCTCGCCCACCCGTACACCCGCACCTGGCTGCTCGACGCGCTGGACGCCTTGCACGAGGACCGGCCGGGGGCCGCCTCGGATGCCGCGGACGGCCTGCCGGCCCGTCTCGCGGCCGCCGTCGTGCGGGCGGGGCTCGACGTCCGGGTGCCGGTGCCCTACCGGGACGGTGGGCTGGTCCTGCCCACCCTGGGCCGGGTGGCCGTCGACGGTGCGGGGGAGCACGGCACGGCCCGGGTGCGCGCTGTCGAGGGCGGCTTCCTGATCGGGCGGGACGGCGGATCGGGCGAGCGGCGGATCGAGTGGCCCGCACCGGCGGTCCCCGGCTGGCTTCCGGTGCGCGGGTACGCCCTGCCCGGGAGCGGGCCCGGCTTTGTGATCGACGACCTCGATCCGTACCGCGACTGCTTCGCCGAGCCCGCCGCGGCCGCGCTCGACGCGTCAGCGGCCGGCCGGCTGGCCGCCGCGCTCACCGGGGCCTGGGCGCTGATCGAGGAACGGGCTCCCGAGTACGGAGCGCGCTCCGCCGGCGGACCGCTGACGCTCACTCCGCTGACCGGCCTGAAGCCGGGCGAAGCCTCCGTGGGGCGGCACGGGCACGGTGCGCTGGGCATCGGAGCGGACGACGAGGCGGGAACGCTCGCCCTCGCGCTGGTGCGCGGAGTGCGGCGGGCCGGATTCCGCGCACTTGTGGACGTCACGGATCTTTACGCGGCGGACGGCTCCTGGGAACATCGAATGCCCTGGGGGGAGGAATTGGTTCCGTTTTCCCGGTTGTTGGCGGGTGCATATGAACGGCTGGCACTCGCGGCATTCGACCCCAGGTATCGGGACGGAGTGCCGCAGGCACTCGACACGCTGGAGGGGGCGGCCGAACTCACCATCGGCGGGAAACAGCTGCTGACCCTGATGCGAAAGGAATTCTGAAGACCGGATTCCGGTTCGAGGAAGATCGCCCGCGGAGTCGGGACAACTGGGAGGAACGGGCGCAGACCGAATTCGATCACGGGTGTGATCGATAGAGGCTGGGCACAGATGACTGAAAAGTGGCGTTGAATGACCGAACGCCATGGGGGTGGAGCAAGGTCCGCTCCGGAATGATGAATTCGCTCGCATTCTCTTCACGCATCGAGTGCGGGTGCTCACACAGGACGGGGGTCGTGTGCACGCGACGACGCAGCAGCGAGCGGCGGACCATCGGCCGTACTTCTTCTTGAGCTACGCCCACACACCGGGGTACGGCGGTGGAACGGACCCCGACATGTGGGTCGAACGGCTCTTCCAGGATCTCTGCGGCCATGTGATGGCCATGACCGATCTGCCCGCCGGCGCGCCGGCGGGGTTCATCGACCGCGAGATACGTTCCGGCGAGGGCTGGTCGGAACGGCTCGGTGAGGTGCTCGCCACCTGCCGGGTGTTCGTCCCGCTGTTCTCGCCGCGCTACTTCGCCAGCGAGATGTGCGGCAAGGAGTGGTACGCCTTCGCCCAGCGCGCCATCCACTACCGGGCCCGCTCCAACCAGTCGGCCGAGGCGATCGTCCCGGCGCTCTGGGTGCCGGTACCGCCCAGCCAGCTCCCCGGACCGGCCGAGCGATTACAGTTCAACCACCGTGATTTCGGAGACCGTTACGTCAGCGACGGGCTGTACGGGCTGATCAAGCTCAGGCTCTTCGCCGAGGACTACGAGCGCGCGGTGTACGAACTCGCCAAGCGCATCGTCAGCGTCGCCGACACGGTACGGATCGGCACCGGCCGGCCCGTCGACTACCGGCTCGCCCCCAGCGCCTTCGGCTCGACGGGCAGCGGAGCCGGCGGCCCCCGCCCGATGCAGGTCACCATCGCCGCCGCCACCCGCCACGACCTGCCCGAGGGGCGCAACGCCGACTACTACGGCGACAACCCGCAGGACTGGAACCCCTACCATCCGGACGCCGCACGTCCCCTGGCCTATGTCGCCGAGGACCTGGTGCGCTCCCTCAACTACCAGGCCACCGTCGCGTCCTTCGACGAGGAACCCGGCCACCAGGGAGGCAAACAGCCCCCGACCACGCCGGAGATCCTGCTCGTCGACCGCTGGGCGCTCCAGGACGAGGACCGGTGCCGCCGGCTCGCCGCCTTCGACGCGGAGAACCGCCCCTGGGTGACGATGGTCGTCCCGTGGAACCGCGACGACCACGAGAGCAGAGCCGCCGAGGCGGAGCTGACCGCGAAGCTCGAACGGACCATGCCGACCAAGATGCGCCAGGGGCGGGCCTACTGCCGCGCCGCGGCCAAGGGGGTACCGAGCATGGAGGCCTTCGGCCAGATCCTGCCGCAGGTGGTCGAGGTGGCCGCCCAGCAGTACCTGAGACATGCGGCCGTCTACCTGCCCGCCACCGGCGGCGGAGGTCACACCGAACGGACGCGGCTGATGGGACCCATGGCGCAGACCCAGTACATCCCTGAGACACATGACGCTGCGACGGATGCGGAGGACACGGATGACGGCCAGTCGTGACGGGCGCATCGTCACCTTCTACTCGTACAAGGGCGGCACCGGGCGCACCATGGCCCTGGCCAACACCGCCTGGATTCTCGCCGCCAACGGCAAACGGGTACTGGCTGTCGACTGGGACCTGGAGGCGCCCGGCCTCCACCGGTTCTTCCACCCGTTCCTCGACCCCTCGACCCTCGGTGCCACCACCGGCGTCATCGATCTGATCACCGAGTACGCCTGGGCCGCGACCAGCCCGGTGCAGCGGGCCGACGACTGGCACCGGGAGTACGCCCGGATCCAGCCGCACGCGGTCTCCCTCACTCCCGAGGCGCTCGGCTGGGAGTTCCCGCAGGGCGGAACGCTCGACTTCGTCTCCGCCGGACGGCAGAACCGCGAATACTCGGCGACCGTCTCCACCTTCGACTGGGACAACTTCTACGACCGCCTCGGCGGCGGCCACTTCTTCGACGCGCTGCGCGACGACATGAAGGCCAACTACGACTACGTCCTCATCGACAGCCGCACCGGTCTCAGCGACATCGCCGACATCTGCACGGTCCATCTGCCCGACGTGCTCGTCGACTGCTTCACCCTCAGCGACCAGTCCATCGACGGCGCCGCCTCGGTCGCCCGGCAGATCTCCGAGCGGTACACCGGCCGCCAGATCTCCATCTTCCCCGTCCCGATGCGCATCGACGAGGGCGAGAAGGAGAAGGCGGACGCCGGACGGGCCCTGGCCCGGCTGAAGTTCGACCGGCTGCCGCGCGATCTGTCCGGCGACGAACTCACCGCCTACTGGGGCGCGGTGGAGATTCCGTACCGCCCCTACTACGCGTACGAGGAGACACTCGCCACCTTCGGGGACGAGGCGGGGCTCACCAACTCGCTGCTCTCCGCCTTCGAACGGCTCACCTCCGTCATCACCGACCGGCAGATCACCTCGATGCCCCCGATCGGCGAGGAGGTACGGCTGCGCATCCGCGACGCGTTCACGCGGCGCCGGCCCGCCCTGCCCGCCGATCTCTTCCTCTGCTACGTGGCGGAGAACCGGATGTGGGCCGACTGGATCGAGTCCGCGCTCACCCGGGCCGGTTTCCGGGTCGTGCCGCGTGATGTGTCCGCCGAGCGGGGGCCGCAGGAACCCGCGGCCGTCACCGCCGAGAACGCGGCCCGGACCGTGGTGCTGCTCTCCAGCGCCTACCTCAAGTCGCAGCGTGCGGTGAGCCTGTGGGACCGGGCCGTCGCCGAGGACCCGGGCGGCGGGCGGCGCCATCTCGTGCCGCTCAGGGTCGGTGACGTACGGCTGTCCGCGCCCTACATCGACCGCAACCCCGTCGACCTCTTCCGGCTCGACGAGGTGCACGCCACCGCCGCCCTGTTACGGGCCCTGGACCGGCCCGTGCAGGTCACCGACGGGGTCTCGCCCGGACCGCGCTTCCCCGGAACCGTCCCGCGGATCTGGAACGCACCGCCGCGCAACCCCGGATTCACCGGCCGCTCCATGGTCCTGGAGCGGATGCGCGACCAGCTCGGCGGCGGCATGGCCGTCGTGCTGCCGCAGCCGCAGACGCTGTACGGGCTCGGCGGTGTCGGCAAGACCCAGGTCGCCCTGGAGTACGTGCACCGGTTCATGGCCGACTACGACCTGGTCTGGTGGATATCGTCCGAGCAGACCGACGACGTGGTCGCCGGTCTCGCCGAACTCGCCGTCCGGCTCGGTGCCCAGGGTGGCGACGACATGGCGGCCGCCTCCCAGGAGGCGGTCGACCTGCTGCGGCGCGGGGTGCCGTCGGACCGCTGGCTGCTGGTCTTCGACAACGCCGACGACCCGGAACGGCTCCGCCGCTACTTCCCGCAGGGCGGCTCCGGGCACATCCTGGTCACCTCCCGCAACCAGGCCTGGTCCCAGCACGGCGACGCACTGCCCGTCGACGTCTTCATGCGTGAGGAGTCCATCGAACACCTCCAGCGCCGGGCACCGGGGCTGAGCGACGAGGACGCCGCCCAGGTGGCCACCGCGGTGGGGGACCTGCCGCTCGCCGTCGAACAGGCCGCGGCCTGGATCGCGGAGACCGCCACCCCGATCGACACCTATCTGGAACAGCTGGCCCAGCAGGCGCCGGAGGTCCTGGCGCTCAACCAGCCGGCCGGCTACCCGGAGCCGGTCGCCGCGACCTGGAACATCTCCATCGAACGCCTCAAGGAGCGCTCGCCCGCCGCGGTGCGGCTGCTCCAGCTCTGCGCCTTCTTCGCCCCCGAGCCGATCTCGGGGAACCTGCTGTACAGCAAGGAGATGATCGAGGCGCTGAAGCCGTACGACGCCTCGCTCCAGGAGAAGCTGGTACTGGGCCGGGTCATCCGGGAGATCGGCCGGTTCGCCCTCGCCAAGGTCGACCAGGTCTCCAACTCCATCCAGGTGCACCGGCTTGTCCAGGCCGTCATCCGGGCGCAGCTCAGTCAGGAGGAGCAGCGGGACGCCCGGCACGCCGTCCACCGCATCCTGGCGGGTGCCCGGCCCGATGACGACGAGCCGATCGACAACCCGGCCAACTGGCCTCAGTTCGCGACCATATGGCCGCACCTCGGCCCGTCCGACGCGCGCAACTGCAAGGAGCCGGAAGCCCGCAGGCTGCTGATCGACCGGGTCCGCTACCTGTGGAAGCGCGGTGACTTCAGGACGGCCACCACGCTCTGCGAGGAGCTGCGCGAGATCTGGCGCGAGACGCTGGGGGAGCGGGACATCCAGTACCTCTACCTCTGCTTCCACCTGTCCAACATCTACCGCTCGCGCGGCCGTTACGTGGAGGCCAGGGAGCTCGACGAGATCACCCTGGCGACCCAGCGGGAGGTGCTGGGCCCGGAGCATCCGCACACGTACATGAGCACCAGCAGCCTGGCGACGGACCTCGGGACGCTCGGGGAGTACACCCGGGCGATCGAGCTGGCGACCGAGGCGACCGACGGGTTCAACCAGATCTTCCACGACTCGCACCCCAGGGCCCTGGCCGCGGCCAACAACCTGGCGTTCACCCTGCGGTCCATCGGCCAGTACGCCAAGGCACGCGAGATCGACCAGGACGTCTTCGACCGGCGCCGGGAGGTGCTCGGCGAGGAACACCCCTACAGCCTCTCCTCGGCCATGAGCCTGGCCCGCGACCTGCGTGACGTCGGCCGGTACGAGGACTCGGTGGGCCTGCTGAGCCGTACGTACGACAGCTACAAGGCCACCCTCGGCCGGTCCTTCCCCGGCACCCTCAGCGCGGCGAAGGCCCTGGCCGTGTCGCTGCGCCGGGCGGGGCGGCTGGAGGACGCCCGCCGGCTCACGGTGGCGACCCGGGCCCGGTACCGGGCCAAGTACACCTCCGCCAACCCGGAGTCGCTGGCCTGCGACCTCAATCTGGCGGCCGACCTGTTCGCGGCCGGAGAGGCGGGCGAGGCCAGGGACACCGCCCGGGAGGTCGTCGACCAGTACATGAAGGTGCCGGGAGAGAAGCATCCGTACACTCTGGCCGCGCTGAACAACCTGGGCGTCTACCTCCTGGGGGCCGGTGAGGCCGAGGAGTCGGAGCTGGTGCTGACCCGGGTGGTCGCCTCGATGCGGGAGGTGTACGGGCGGGAGCACCCCAACACGCTGTTCAGCGTGATGAACCTGGCCAACACCACCGCGGACCGGGGCGATCTGGACCTGGTGCTGGAGACCGAGCGGCGGCTGGCCGGACAGTTCCGGGTGGCCCTGGGGGCGCATCACCCGGAGACACTGGCCATGAAGTCGAACATGGCGGTCACGCTCGACGCCATGGGGCGCAAGGACGAGGCGCTCCAGATCAGGGTGGAGACGGTCGAGGAGCTGACCCGGCAGCTCGGCGACGAACATCCGCTCACCCGGATCGCCCGGGACGAGCGCCGGTTCCAGCGTGAACTGGAACCGCTCGCGGTATGAGGAAGCGGGAGCGTCCGGCCGTCGCCGGACGCTCCCGCCCCCGCTGCTCACCGCTCCGTCGTGTCCAGCAGCCAGGTGAGGATCCGGGGGAGCGCGTGCAGCGCGTCGAAATGCGCTGCCGCCGGCTCCACCACGACGGTGGCGCCCGGAATGCGGCTCGCCAGCCAGCGGGTGTGCCCGACCGGTGAGAAGACGTCCTTCTCGCCGTGCCACAACAGCACCGGACCGGTGATGTCGGCCGGGTCGAACCCCCAGGGACGGCTGAACGCGAGCGCGTCGTCGATCCAGCCGTACGCCGAAGTGCGCAATCCCTCACGGTAGTTCCGCAACAGCATGGTGCGGACGCCGGCGTCGTTGACCACCATCCGGTCGGAGTCGGTCAGCTCCCGGCGCAGATCGTCGATGAGCCGGACCGGATCCCTTCTGATCACCGCGGACCGTGAGATGAACGACTCCGCGAGCCCGTCCGGATCGTCGGCCGCAGTGGTGTACGCCTCCACATTGGAGGCGGCCATCCCGTCGAACCAGTCGAGGCCGACGGCGTCCCAGGGGGCCAGGCCCACCAGGGCCGCGGTACGGGTGACCCGTTCGGGCATCAGCGCGGCGCAGGCCAGGGCGTGAGAGGCGCCGCCGGACCGGCCCACGACGGCGAACTGTTCGATCCCGATATGGTCCGCGATGGCCCGGACGTCCTCCACCGCGTCGGCGACACAGCGGCCCGGCTGCCGGTCGGAATCGCCGTATCCCGGCCGGTCGTAGGTGATCAGCTGCGTCTTGCGCTGGTAGAGCACCATGCCGCGCGGAGCCGGCCCGAGCCTGCTGCCGGGCATTCCGTGCAGCAGGAAGACCGGTCTGCCACGAGGATCCCCCAGCCGTTCCACCACCAGTTGCCGTCCGTCGGTTGCGCGCACGCGACTGCGCACTCCGCGCCTCCTTGTGTCCGTGCGGGCACGACGTGCCCGGCTTTCCCCGCAATGATTCGATGATGGACCATCAAAGCTCTTATTGGGACTGCGCGTTGAACGAATACGGGGCGCGTCGAGGGGGCGCGCGGGCGCGGTTTCGCCGGACGCGTCGACAACCGGACCCGCAGGGGTGAATACCGGACAGGACTAGTCCTCACCCGCTGCTGAACGGACGATCGCACCGGGTGTTCGCAGAAGGGATCGGCGAGGCCTGACCTCCGGTAAGTGAACGTGACGAGACCGAAGGGGTGTTGTCATGTGTGCGTCCTGAAGTCGGCCTTGTGTGCTATCTGCTCCGTCGGAATAGTGGGCGCCCCATCCTCCGTGTACGGGCGACCCCACATCACCCGTGCGCGGCCCCACAGGAGGTCGAAGTTGAAGCATCGACGCATATCCAGGAAGCGTGCAGCGCTGGCGGGTTCGGCGGTGGTCGCCCTGGTCGCAGCGGGAGCGACGTTCCAGAGTGCGAACGCCAGTGAAGGAACGCCTGAGATCACCGCGCGGACACTGACGGCCGACGCGGCCGGAAAGCTCGCCACCGGTCTGGGGAAGGACCTGGGCGGCGACGCGGCGGGTTCGTACTACGACGCCAAGTCGAAGAACCTGGTGATGAACGTGGTCGACCGGGCCGCCGCCGAGCAGGTGCGGCAGGCGGGCGGCCGGGCCAGAGTCGTGCAGAACTCGCTCGCCGAGCTGAAGTCGGCCCGGCAGACCCTGGCCGGCAAGGCCGCGATCCCCGGCACCTCATGGGCCGTCGACCCGGTCAGCAACAAGGTCGTCGTCACCGCCGACCGTACGGTCAAGGGCGCCGAGCTGAGCCGGCTCAGCTCGGTGGTCGAGGGGCTGGGCGGCAAGGCCCGGCTCAAGAAGTCCGCCGGGGAGTTCAAGCCGCTCATCGCGGGCGGCGACGCGATCTGGGGCGACGGCGGGCGCTGCTCGCTCGGCTTCAACGTGGTCAAGGGCGGCGAACCGTACTTCCTGACCGCCGGGCACTGCACCGAGGCGATCTC
The DNA here is from genome assembly GCF_017353455.1 of Streptomyces laculatispora. Classification (GTDB taxonomy): domain Bacteria; phylum Actinomycetota; class Actinomycetes; order Streptomycetales; family Streptomycetaceae; genus Streptomyces; species Streptomyces laculatispora. The sequence continues at coordinate 15,444 of NZ_JAFMPZ010000298.1, read as the reverse complement.
CAGCTGGTCGGACTCGCAGGGCGGCGGGGAGATCGGCACCAACGCGGGCTCGGAGTTCCCGGACAACGACTTCGGGCTGGTGAAGTACACCTCGGGCACCGCGCACCCCAGCGAGGTCGACCTCTACAACGGCTCCACCCAGCCGATTACCAAGGCGGGCGAGGCGACCGTCGGGATGACGGTGACACGCAGCGGTTCCACCACCCAGGTGCACGACGGCCAGGTGACGGGGCTGGACGCCACGGTCAACTACGGCAACGGCGACATCGTCAACGGGCTGATCCAGACGACGGTCTGCGCCGAGCCCGGCGACAGCGGCGGCTCGCTCTTCGCCGGTGACACGGCGATCGGACTGACCTCGGGCGGCAGCGGCGACTGCTCCTCGGGCGGCGAGACGTTCTTCCAGCCGGTGCCGGAGGCGTTGGCGGCCTTCGGGGCGGAGATCGGCTGACAGCTCTTCCCGCAGTGGCGAATGGCCCCCGGCGGCGCCGGGGGCCATTCCTCTGTGTTCCCACGGGTGCGAGGCGCGGTCAACGAGGGCCCCCCGCGTCTGCGCCTGCTCACCGAGCCCGCGGTGCGGCACCTGGTGCGGACTGCCCGGCCTCCTCTCGGCGGAGGCGTCCCTGCTCCCGCACCCGTACAAGCGGGCCAGAGCCATCGCGCGGACGTGAAGACGGGTGTGAGGGGGAGAAGGGCGCCGACGGGTGGTTTGCCCCCCTGAAGGAACATGCTCGCTAATGCTCGAAACGCGATGGCGATGAACAACTCTTGACATGTCGCGGACATTCCCGCGAGAGTCGTCCACGCCAGTGATGCCGGTCGAGTATCGAGGAGCGTTGTCGCATGCCCGAAACCCCCGAAGTCTCACGCCGTTTGGTCCTGGGAGGAACACTGGCCGCAGGGGCCCTCGCCGCAGGGATCGGATCCGTCGGGAGCGCCTCGGCGGCTCCCGCGTCCGAATCCGGAACGGCTTCCGCTTCCGCACTCGCAGGGGCCTCCGGGCCCCGGCGCCGGGCCGGTCAGAAGTCCATGGTCAACGTCCCCTTCGAGCCTCACAAGACGGTCCGCGTCGGTGTCATCGGGCTCGGCAACCGGGGCTCCGGGATGACCACGGGCTGGTCCGTCATCCCCGGCTGCGTCGTGGCGGCGGTCTGCGACATCCGCGCCGACCGTGCGAAGCGCACCGCGGACCAGCTCGTCGCCGCCGGAAAGGCGCGTCCGGCGGAGTTCGGCGGCTCCGCCGACTCCTACGCGCAGATGCTCAAGCGCGACGACATCGATCTCGTGTACATCGCGACGCCCTGGGAATTCCACTACGAGCAGGGCAGGGCCGCGCTCCTGTCCGGCAAGCACGTCGTCGTCGAGCTGCCCATCGCGACCCGGCTCGAGGAGCTGTGGGACCTCGTGGACACCTCGGAACGCACCCGCAGGAACCTGATGCTGTCCGAGAACTGCAGTTACGGCCGCAACGAGCTGGCCATGCTCAAGATGGCCCACGAGGGCCTGTTCGGCGATGTCACCAACGGGCACGGCGGCTACATGCACGACCTGCGTTCGCTGCTCTTCTCGGACACGTACTACACCGACTCCTGGCGTCGCCTCTGGCACACCCGCTCCACCGCGTCCTTCTACGCCATGCACGGTCTCGCCCCCATCGCGGCGGCCATGGACATCAACCGCGGCGACCGGATGACCACGCTGAAGGCCACCGCGACCGCTCCGAAGGGACTCGCCGACTACCGCGAGCGCTTCATGCCCAAGTCCCACCCGTCCTGGAACGAGACGTACATCAACGGTGACCTCGTCACCTGCCAGATCGAGACGGCGAAGGGCCGGATGATCCGGGCCGAGCACGCGGTCAGCTCACCCCGCCCGTACAGCAGGATCAACTCACTCGTGGGCAGCCGGGGCATCTTCGAGGACTACGCGGGCACCTCGCCCACCGGTGGACGCATCTACGTCGAGCCGGATCACGGCGGCGACACGTGGCGCGACTTCGACGCGTACCGCAAGGAGTTCGACCACTGGCTGTGGAAGGAGCTCGGTGACGAGGCCGAGAACGGCGGCCACGGGGGCATGGACTACATCCTCCAGTGGCGCACGGTCCAGCTGATGCGGGCCGGACTGGTCCCCGACATCGACGTGTACGACTCCGCGTCGTGGTGCGCGCCGGTTCCGCTGAGCGTCAAGTCCCTCGCGGCCAAGGGCCGTCCCGTCGACATCCCGGACTTCACCCGCGGCTCCTGGGTCAACCTGCGCACCGGCCTCGACTCGCGCACCACCGAGATGCCCCCCGTCGTCTGAAGACCTCCCTCACCAAGGAGCACGTCATGAGACCGGCCCGACTGATCAACCCGCTCAGAGCCGTCGCCGTGACGGCGGCGATCATGCTCGTTCCCGTGCAGGCGGCCACGGCCGCGCCCGCCGAGCCGGCCGCGGCCACGCAGCAGGCGGCCGCTTCCGACGCGCGGACCGAAGTGACCGTCTCTCCCGTGGATCTCGACGGACCGGCCATCTCGGCGGTGGAGGTCACCGTCAAGAACACCGCCCCGCAGCGGCTGCGTTCCCTCAAGGTGTCGTTCGCCGGGCCTGTCGGGTGGGCGGTACAGCCGTCCGTACGCAGCGTGGACGGCTCCCTCGCGACAGGCGCCTCCGCCTCCGCGACGTTCCGGATCCAGGTCCCGGAGAAGCGTTCCGGCTTTGTGCTCCGTACGTTCACGGCGACCGCGGTCTACCAGGGCGGGGACGGCCGCGGAACGGCCACCGGCACCCGGTCCGAGCGCTCCGGATCGCCTCAGGCGAACCTGGCGGCGGCGTACAACGGTGTGGCCGTCACCGACGAGTCCGCCACGACGGCCGGCGACTACGACGGCGAGGGCAACACCTTCTCGGCGCAGAAGCTCGCCGCGGTCGGCCTCACTCCCGGGGCGACCGTCGAGGCCCTGGGCGCGAGACTGACCTGGCCGGACGTGCCGGCCGGCTCGAAGGACAACGTGGCGAGTTCCGGGCAGGCCGTCGAGCTGACCGGCAAGGGCACCGAGCTGGTGTTCCTCGGCTCCGGTGTCGGCAGCGGGGCCACGGGCAGCGCCACCGTCTTCTACACCGACGGCACATCCGACACGGGGTCGTTCGGCTTCCCCAACTGGTCGTTCGACCCGGTCACGGCGCATGGTGCGACGCTGGTCAAGTCCACCGACGGCCGCAATCGGCCCGACGGGTACGGCAACGCCACGGTGAAGTACAGCGTGTTCGCCAACTCGGTCCCGCTGGACGCGTCCAGAACGGTGGCGTTCGTGGTCCTGCCCGCGAACGCGAATGTCCACATCTTCGACATGGCGATCGCTTCCTGACGTCCGAGGGCGGAGGCGGCGACCCTTCCGGGGCGTCGGCATGACAACGGGCCCGCCCGCATCACCTCAAGTGACGCGGGCGGGCCCGTTGTTCCGCGCGGCCCGCACGACTCATCGGTTTCGGGATGGTCGGCCGGTTCAGCGAGGACATCACTCCATCTCGTCCGACGCGCGCTCCTGGTACGAGTCCGGACCCGTACGGGACGTCGTCATCCGTGGCAACGTCTTCGACCGCCCGGCGAGCCCGGTCATCTCCTTCGACCCCACCAACCAGGACTTCGTCGCCGGACAGCCGGTGCACCGCCATGTCCTCATCGAGGACAACCGGTTCAACCTCACCTCCGCGACGGTGGTCGCCGGCCGCGGTGTCGGTGACCTGACCTTCCACGGCAACAGAATCCAGCGCTACGCACACCTGCGTCTCACCGGGCCGGACCGACCGCTGCGCATCGGGGGCACCGCGACGCTCTCCACGGACGCGCCGCCCGCCGGCAGCACCGCGCCGCTGTTCACCTTCACCGGTGCCGAAGGCGTCACCATCGCCGGCAACAGCTACGGCAACGGCTTCAACAAGCGCGTCGACACCGACGCCATGGCCCCCTCGGAAGTCACGGTCATCGGTGACGGTCTGGCCCTGAACGCCGACAACATCACCAGCGCACCCGTGACGCTCACGTACACCGGCTCGGACCCCTCCGTCGCCACGGTCGACAGCCGCGGTCTGGTCACGGCGGTCGGTACCGGGCGGACCGTCATCACGGCCCGGGCCACGATCGGCGGTCACCGGGTCGTCTCCAACCCGGTGACCGTGTCGGTGTCGCCCCCGCCGCAGGCCTCCCCGTCCGCTACCTCGCCGTCGAGCCGCCGCCCGCCGTCCCCGTGAGCGGGGCGTCGTCCGCCGCCTCCGGTTTCCTGCGCAGGGCCAGCAGCAGGGTGGCGACCGTGCCGACCACCGCCCACGCGGACAGCACCAGCAGCGGACCGGCCACCGCGTTGCCGTTGAAGTACGCGATCGAGCGCGCCACCCAGGTCCCGGCCCCCGGCGGCAGCGCGGGGCCGATCGCCCGCCAGAAGTCCGGCAGCATCGGGAGCGGGAAGGCGCCGCCCGCGCTCGGGTTGCCCGCGATCACCACGAGCAGGACGGCCAGTCCGATGCCGACGATGCCGGTGAGCGCCTGCAGGGCGAGCGTGATCATGCCGACGGAGAAGACGGTCAGCGCGCCCAGGCCCGACAGTCCCCAGAAGCTTCCGGGGAGCGCGCCGAGGATCGGCCCGATGATCACCGCGCCGCCGATTCCGCCCGCGATCGAGTACAGGGCCATGACCCCGGTCCTGATCGTGGCGCGCTGACGGTTGGCGGGGCGGCTGCCGGCGCTGATCGCCAGGATCGAGGCGCAGAGGTATCCGCCGACGCACCAGCCCACCACCAGGTAGAAGGACGAGAGCCCGTCGAAGTCCTCGTCCGAGGCCGGGGCCACGTCCACGGAGCGGACCGTGCGCCGCTGGGAGAGTTCGGCCTTCGTGATGATCTTCGTCAGCGATTCGGCCAGCACGGCGCCCCCGCCGGAGGCGACCAGCACGGTGTCGGTGGTGCTCCGAGGGCTGACGATCAGGGCGCCGTCGATGTCGCGGTTGAGGATCTGTTGGCGGGCGGTGGCCGCGTCGCTGACCGCGCGGGGGTCCAGTGGGCCGCCGGGGAGGTCCTTGAGTTCGGTGAGGAGCCGGGCGGAGATCCGCTGGGGTGCGACGACCCCGAAGGGGACGTCCGTCGGCTTCGGCTTGTGCAGCGCTCCGACGTAGGACGCGATGAACAGCAGTTGCAGCGCCAGTACGCCGATGACGAGCAGCGCGGCCCGCGGAGTGACGGCGTTCTTCACCTCATCAGCGAAAGTCATGACCCCACCGTCCTGGGTGCCCGTCGTTCGTGCAGTCGGGGCCGGGCCGAATGGCTTAGGGGACGGCTGGTGGATGGGCCGAGGGGTGGCTCACCTCTCGGATATCGCACGAATGTTCGAACGTGGTCTATGGTGGAGAGCGAGGGGGTGGTGGGTTACGGATCGGTCCAGGAGGTGCGGGTGTCAGGGTTCACGCATCTGCATACCGTTTCCGGGTTCTCCCTGCGGTACGGGGCCTCGCACCCGGAGCGGCTGGCGGAGCGCGCCGCCGAGCGGGGGATGGACGCTCTCGCGCTGACCGACCGCGACACCCTCGCGGGCACGGTCCGGTTCGCCAAGGCCTGCGAGCGGGCAGGTGTGCGGCCGCTCTTCGGGGTGGAGCTCGCGGTCGCCCCCGCCGGACGTGCGCAGGGCGACGGACGTACGCACCGGCTGCGGACCCCGGTCCGCGGTGGTGCCTTTGTCGATGAATCCGCCCCTCGGGTCACCTTTCTCGCCCGCGACGGAGCGCAGGGCTGGGCCGAACTGTGCCGCCTCGTCACCGCCTCCCACGCCGCCGTCCCCGACGGTGGCCGGCCCCTGCTCGACCGGTCCTCGCTGCCCGCCGAAGGGCTCACCGTGCTACTCGGCCCGGCCTCCGAGGTGGGCAGGGCGCTGGCCGCGGGCCGTCCCGACCGGGCCGCCGTCCTGCTCGCCCCCTGGCGGGAGATGTACGGCGACGGCCTGCGGCTCGAAGCCGTCCACCACGGCCGGGACGGCGCCGGACCCGGTTCACTGCGGCTCGCCGCCCGTACCGTCGGCTTCGCCGCCGAACAGGGGATACGGGCCGTGCTGACCAACGCCGTCCGGTACGCCGACGCGGGGCAGGGCCCGGTCGCCGATGTGCTCGACTCGGCCCGCGGGCTCGTCCCCGTCGACCCGCGCCGCGCCCCGCTCGACAGCGGTGAGCGCTGGCTCAAGGGCGCCCGCGCGATGGCCGAGGCCGCCGAGCGGATCACCTCCGCCGCCGGACTCGGCCCCGGCGCGGGGGCCCGGCTGCTCGCGGAGACCCGGCACACCGCCGACGCCTGCGCCGTCGATCCCGAGGGCGACATCGGCCTCGGCTCCGTCCACTTCCCCGAACCGCATCTCGTCGGCGCCGGCCGCCGCACCGCCCAGCGGGTGCTGGCCTCCCGTGCCGCCGCCGGCATGGTGCTGCGCGGCTACGACCGCAGGCCCGGCTACTGGGACCGGATGCACCACGAGCTGGACATCATCGCCCACCACGGCTTCGCCTCGTACTTCCTGACCGTCGCCCGAGTGGTCGACGACGTGAGGGAGATGAAGGTACGGGTGGCCGCCCGCGGCTCCGGGGCGGGCTCCCTGGTCAACCACCTCCTCGGCATCGCCCACGCCGACCCGGTCGAGCACGGGCTGCTGATGGAGCGCTTCCTGTCCAAGCGCCGCTTCGTGCTGCCCGACATCGACATCGACGTCGAGTCGGCCCGCCGCCTCGACGTCTACCGCGCGATCATCGGCCGCTTCGGCGCCGAACGGGTCGCCACCGTCGCCATGCCCGAGACCTACCGGGTGCGTCACGCCATCCGGGACGTCGGCGCCGCGCTCTCGATGAACCCGGCCGAGACCGACCGGCTCGCCAAGGCCTTCCCGCACATCCGGGCCCGCGACGCCCGCGCGGCCATGGAGGAACTGCCCGAACTGCGCGAGGTGGCGAGGGCGCAGGAGAAGTACGGGCGGCTGTGGGAACTGGTGGAGGCACTGGACGGGCTGCCGCGCGGTATCGCCATGCACCCGTGCGGGGTCCTCCTCTCCGACGCCTCGCTGCTGCGCCGCACCCCCGTCATGCCCACCAGCGGCGAGGGCTTCCCGATGGCGCAGTTCGACAAGGAGGACGTGGAGGACCTCGGGCTGCTCAAGCTCGATGTGCTGGGCGTACGGATGCAGTCGGCGATGGCGCACGCGGTCACGGAGGTGAAGCGGGCCTCGGGGCGGGAGGTGGACCTGGACGCCGTGCCGCCGGGTGATCCGGAGACGTACCGGCTGATCAGGACCGCCGAGACGCTGGGCTGCTTCCAGATCGAGTCGCCCGGCCAGCGCGATCTGATCGGCAGGCTCCAGCCGGCCGGCTTCCACGACCTGGTCGTCGACATATCGCTCTTCCGGCCCGGTCCGGTCGCAGCCGATATGGTGCGGCCGTTCATCGAGGCCCGGCACGGCCGGGCACCCGTCCGCTATCCGCACCCCGACCTGGAGGGACCGCTGCGCGAGACCTACGGGGTGGTGGTCTTCCACGAGCAGATCATCGAGATGGTCGACATCATGACCGGCTGCGGCCGGGACGAGGCCGACCGGGTCCGGCGCGGACTCTCCGACCCCGAGTCGCAGGGCCGGATCAGGCTCTGGTTCGCACAGCACGCGGCGGCCCGGAAATACGGCGCCGAAGTGATCGCCCGCGCCTGGGAGATCATCGAGGCGTTCGGCAGCTACGGCTTCTGCAAGGCGCACGCGGTCGCCTTCGCGGTGCCGACGTACCAGTCGGCATGGCTGAAGGCGCACCACCCGGCGGCCTTCTACGCCGGGCTGCTCACCCACGACCCCGGGATGTACCCGAAGCGGCTGCTGCTCGCCGACGCGCGACGGCGCGGGGTGCCGGTGCTGCCGCTGGACGTGAACCGGTCGGCGGCCGCCCATCGAATCGAACTGGCGTCTGACGATGAGGCGGAGAGGGAGGTCTGGGGTCTGCGGCTGGCGCTCTCGGACGTCCACGGCATCAGCGCGGCCGAGGTCGCCCGGATCGAGGCCGGACAGCCCTACACCTCGCTGCTGGACTTCTGGCAGCGGGCCCGTCCGGGCAAGCCGGCCGCCGAACGGCTGGCCCAGGTCGGCGCGTTGGACGCGTTCGGCGCCAACCGCCGTGATCTGCTGCTGCATCTGTCCGAGCTGCACCGCGCCCAGCGGGGCGCGGGTTCCGGCGGCGCGGGCGCGCAGCTCCCGCTCGGCGGCGGGCACCGGACCGGCTCCATCGGCCTGCCCGACCTCAACGAGGCGGAGCGGCTCAGTGCCGAGCTGGGCGTGCTGAGCATGGATGTCTCACGCCATCTGATGAGCGATCACCACGCCTTCCTGGAGGAGCTCGGAGCGATCTCCGCCAAGCGGCTGCGCGAGGCACGGCACGGGGAGACCGTGCTGGTCGCGGGCGCCAAAGCGGCCACCCAGACCCCGCCGGTCCGCTCCGGGCGCCGGGTCGTCTTCACCACCCTGGACGACGGTACGGGCCTGGTCGACCTGGCGTTCTTCGACGACAGTCACGCCGCCTGTGCGTACACCGTCTTCCACTCCTGGCTGCTGCTGGTGCGCGGGGTGGTGCAGCGGCGCGGGCCGCGGAGCCTGAGCGTGGTCGGCGCCGCCGCCTGGAATCTGGCCGAGCTGGCCGAACTGCGGCGCACCGGCGGGCTCGACGCGGTCGCGGCCCGGCTGGCGCAGGAGCCCGCGCCGGAGGCGGCCGGCCCGGAGGGGGAGGCGCCCGCCGACGGCGACGGCCGCCGCATCCGGATGCCCACCGGTTACGAGATGAACCCCTGGGCGGACCTCCAGCCGCCCGGCGAGGGGACGCCCACCGGACGGAAGCTGTGGCACCAGAGCCCGGGGAGCGCGGGATGAGCGAGCAGCCCGAAACCCTCCAGCCCGCAATCCTCTGTCTGCGGTTTCGCCGGGTCGGCGGCGGCGCTCCGGACGGGGCCGGCTACGCGGGGCTGCTGGCCCTGCTCGGTTCGTTCACCCCGGCGGTGGAGGCGGCGCCGCCCGACGGGGCGCTCGCCGATGTGCGGGGCGCGCTGCGCTACTTCGGGCGGGACGCGGCCGGCCTGGCCGCGGTGGTCCGGGTCCGCGCGCTGGCCCTGCACGGGGTGGACTGCGCGATCGGGGCCGCCGAGAACCCGATGCTGGCGCGGATGGCGGCGCGGCGGGCCGTGCCCGGGACGACCTTCGTGGTGCCCGTCGGCGGGGCCGCCGCCTTCCTCGCGGACCGGCCGGCCGCCGCACTGGACGGCGTCGGGGCCGCGACGGCCCGCACCCTGTGCGGATACGGGCTCGACTCCGTCGGCCGGATCGCGGCCGCCCCGCTCGGCACCCTCCAGCGGATCACCGGGGTGCGGACCGGGCGCGAGCTGTGGGAGCGGTCGCGGGGCATCGACCGTACGGCGGTGGTGCCGAACGACGCCGCCCGGTCGGTCGCCGCCGAACGCACCTTCCCGCGCGACGAGCTGGGCCGGGAGCGGCAGCGGCGCGCGCTCATGTCGCTCACCGAGGAACTGGGGGCGAGGATGCGCGGCGAGGGGCAGGTGTGCCGCTCGCTCGCGGTCTCCGTGCGCTATGCCGACCGGACCGGTTACTCGACGCTGACCCGCAGCCGTACGCTCCGCGAGCCCACCGCCCACTCCGCGGAGCTCACCGCGCTCGCGTACCGGATCCATGACTCGTTCGCCCTGCAGCGGGCCCGGGTGCGGGGGATCGCCCTGCGCGCCGAGGGGCTCGGTGACGCCGGGCGGGCCGCGCACCAGCTGACGTTCGATCCGGTGGACGAACGGGCGCGGCGGATCGAGGCGGTGGCGGACCGGCTGCGGGCCAGATTCGGACCGCAGGCCGTGATGCCGGGGCGACTCGCGGCCTGAACCGCGGGCCGCGGAGTGTCCTGAAGCTACGGTTACCACCGCGTCAGTTTTTACCGACGCGTAACTTCCCAGGCAACCTTACTCGTGCGTAAGTTGGCATGAGCACGCAGAAAACCGTCAGAACTTGTGGTCCGGGCCGCAGGGTGCACAGACATCGCAACTCCCTTGAGCCGCAAGGAGAACACACGATGCTGCCCTGGACCCGTGCGCCGCGCACCCCACGAGCGCGCAGAACCCTCGCCGCACTGCTCCTCGCAGTCGCCGCGGTCGCCACCTCCACGGCCACTGCCGCTGCGGCCACCCCCGCCGCCGCCACGGCCACCTCGCGTGGCTGGAACGACTACTCCTGCAAACCCTCCGCAGCCCACCCCCGGCCGGTCGTCCTGGTCCACGGAACCTTCGGGAACTCGGTCGACAACTGGCTCGTCCTCGCCCCCTACCTGGTGAACCGGGGCTACTGCGTCTACTCGCTCGACTACGGGCAGCTCCCCGGTGTGCCGCTCTTCAACGGCCTGGGCCCGATCGACAAGTCGGCCGGGCAGCTCGCGGTCTTCGTCGACAAGGTGCTCGCCTCCACCGGGGCGCCCAAGGCGGACATCGTCGGCCACTCCCAAGGCGGCATGATGCCGAACTACTACCTGAAGTTCCTCGGCGGGGGGGCCAAGGTGAACGCCATGATCGGGCTCGCGCCCGACAACCACGGCACCACCCTCCTGGGCCTGACCGAGCTGCTCCCGTACTTCCCCGGCGCCGGGGACCTGCTCAACGCCGGCACGCCCGGACTCGCCGACCAGGTGGCCGGATCCCCCTTCGTCACCAAGCTCAACGCGGGCGGCGACACCGTGCCCGGCGTGCACTACACCGTCATCTCGACCAGGTACGACGAGGTCGTGACCCCGTACCGGACGCAGTTCCTGGACGGGCCCGACGTGCACAACGTCCTGCTCCAGGACCTGTGCCCGGCCGACCTGTCCGAGCACGTCGCGATCGGGACCGTGGACCGGGTCGCCTACCACGAGGTGGCGAACGCCCTGGACCCGGCGCACGCCACCCGGACCACGTGCGCCTCGGTCGTCGGATAGGGCCTTTCGCCCGGATCGGGCCGGGACCGGACGGCCCCGGGAGCGCCCGGGGCCGTCCGCCCGCTCAGCGGCCGTGCCGTGCGCTGGGGACGGCCCGGCGCCTGACCGAGGCGAACAGTGCGGCCGCGCCCACGGCGAGCGCGGCCGCGCCGCCGATCGTCAGGTACGACGTGCCGCTGCCGCCACCCGTCTCGGCGAGGCCGGGGCCGCCCGTGGCGGGTGCGGCGGAGGCGCTGTCCGGCTCGGGGGCGTTGGCCGCCGCACTGGGCGTGCCGGCCGCCTCCGTGACCGCCGCGCCCGTATCGGCGTCGTCGTCACCGTGGCCGCCGTGCTCCACGGACGACTTGGCCTCGGCCCCGGTGATCTCCTGCTCGGACGGGGCGGACGCGGACGGGGCCGGAACCGCGGCGACCGACCCGCTTCCGCCTGCGTCGCCGCTGCCCGCAGCGCCCTTGTCCGCACCGCCGAAGACCACGTCGGAGCAGGCGTAGAACGCTTCCGGGGAGTCGGAGCGCTGCCAGACGGTGTAGATCAGCTGCCGGCCCGCGCGCTTCGGCACGGTGCCGTCGAAGACGTACGACCCGTCCACCAGCTTCGGGTCGGTCGCTCCGGCGAACGGCCTCTCCTCCAGGTCCGACCACTTCAGCGGCTTCGCCGGGTCGTAGCCGGCCGTGGTGAGATACAGCGCGAAGGAGCCCTTGTGCGGGGCGGTGGCCCGGAAGCGGAAGGTGTGGCTGCCCGCCGCCAGCTTCGTCGCCGGCCAGTCCGCGCGCGGCAGATCGAGCCCCCTGAACTTGTCGTTGCCCGCGCTGCACAGCTTGCCGTCCGGGATCAACTGCCGGTGCTTGCCCGCCGCGTTGGCGATGTTGACGCCGTTCCAGTCGTACAGCGCCTGGGTGCCGGCCGCCGCGACCGCCGCCACGCAGGCCGCGGACCGCGGGTGTTCGGGCCCTTCGGCGAAACAGGCCGAGACCCGGCTGACCGGGTCCGACAGCGAGCCGTGCGCCGAGGCCGGGGCCGCGGCCAGAACGGTCAGCGCGAGCGGTGCCGCACCGAGCACGGCGATACCGGCGGCCCTGCGACGGGCGGTGGTGATGACGGCCATGGTGGTGGTACTCCTTCGGCGGTCCACGTCTGGTGTGTGCAAGCTAGCTGCCGCCAGACCCCGGACCGGCCTCGGAACGGGCCTGGTGGCGATCGTTATGACGGTCTTGAGGAGCCCCTCAGAATCGATTAAGAACGACCCGGTCCGGATCGCGGTCCCCGATCGCCCCGGACCGAATTCAGCCGCTGTCAGCGGCAGATGGCACGATCGGTGCATGACGACGATCGACTGGGACTCCGCCGCCGATTCCTTCGACGAGGAGCCCGACCACGGTCTGCTCGACCCCGTGGTCCGGCACGCCTGGGCGCAGCGGCTGGAGAGCTGGCTGCCCCGGGAGCGTGCCGAGGTTCTCGACCTGGGGTGCGGCACCGGAAGCCTGGCGCTGCTCGTCGCCGGGCAGGGGCACCGGGTCACCGCGGTGGACCGCTCGCCGCGCATGGTGGAGCAGGCCCGCGTCAAGCTGGCCGGGACGGGCACCGAGGTACTGGCCGGGGACGCCGCCGCGCCGCCCGTCGGCAAGCAGCGGTTCGATGTGATCCTGGCCCGGCACGTGGTGTGGCTGCTGCCCGATCCGGCGGCGGTCCTGCGGCACTGGTTCGGCCTGTTGCGGCCCGGCGGCAGGCTGGTGCTGATCGAGGGCGTGTGGAACGGGGTCGGGCTGTCCGCCGGGCAGCTCACCGCGCTGCTCGCCCCGTTCACCGAGCGCATCCACCACGAGCGGCTCTCCGGCGACCGTGATCTCTGGGGCAAGGACGTCGACGACGAGCGCTACGCCCTGGTCGCCCGTGCCGAACCGCCGCGCCGACACACCGAGGTCGTGGACGTGCATCTGATCCTGCGGCGCGGCTCCGACGTCCTGCTCGCCCGCCGGGCCGGTACGGGGTACGCGGACGGGCTGCTGCACGCCCCGTCCGGACATGTCGAGGACGGCGAGGACGTTCGCGAGGGCATGATCCGCGAGGCGGCCGAGGAGACCGGGATCGCCCTCGAGCCGGAGGAGTTGCGGGTGGCCCTCGTCATGCAGCACCGGGGGCCCGGCGGCACTCCCCGGACCGGCTGGTTCTTCGAGGCGGAGTACGACCCGGCCCGGCCGCCGTGCAACCGCGAACCGGACAAGTGCTCGGAGCTGGCGTGGTTTCCGCTGGCCGCCCTTCCGGACGACATGGTCGCGTACTGCCGGGCCGGACTCGACGGCTACCGGGCGGGGGAGCGCTTCCTGATCCACTGGCACGAGGACGGCGACACCGTCGCGTACGAACCGCGCGGACCGCGCCGTGCGGTCCCGCTGCCGAGCGGCGGGGTCCGCACCGGACGGGTCCACCACATCGAGCTGTGGGTGCCCGATCTGGCGGCGGCCGAGACGGGGTGGGGCTGGCTCCTCGGCGAGCTGGGCCATGTCCCGTACCAGCGGTGGGCGCACGGGCGCAGCTGGCGGCGGGGTGACAGCTACGTCGTGATCGAGCAGTCGCCCGACCTGGTCCCCGGAGCGCACGAGCGGTGCCGTCCCGGCCTCAACCACCTGGCGTTCCACGTGGCGGACCGGGCAGCCCTCGACGCACTGGTGGCCCGCGCTCCTGAGCACGGCTGGCGGCTGCTCTTCACGGACCGTCACCCTCACGCGGGCGGCGACGGACACGAGGCCGCCTACCTGGAGGACGCGGCGGGGTACGAGGTGGAGCTGGTGGCCGGCTGAGGGGCCCTCGGCCGGGCCGGGCGGTGCGGGGGCTCCGCCGGGCCCGGCGGTGCGGGGCGCTCAGCCCAGCAGGCCGGCGAAACCCTCCGGGGTACGGGCGAGGCGTTCCAGCTCGTCCAGCGCCTCGACGGCGGCACGCGCCGCCTCCGGGTCACGATCGGCCAGTCCGCTCTCCTCGAACTCGTCCTCGTCCAGCCGCAGTACGCCGGAACGGTCCGCCGACACCCACAGATCGAGGTCCAGGTCCTCCACGACCAGCTCGCCGTCCCGCAGCACGGCCGGGCGGGTCACATCGCAGTACCAGCCCTTGAGTTCGCCCGCGCCGCTGCGGACCTCCTTCACCGCGAACCAGGCGTCGCGCCAGTAGTGCTCGGTGAGCACATCACCCGGCTCGAAGCGTACGAAGCCGAAGTCACGGACCCGGGCGGAGGCCCAGGGCGCCCGTACCGTCACCCGGGTGCCGTTGTCGGCGAGCAGGGCGGCCGGGTAGCTGATCTTGGTCTTTCCGGCCTTGACCAGGACGACGGTCAGTCCGGCTTCAGCCGAGGCGGCGGACATGACGTACCTCCGTGGCACAGATCTCGTAGCCGAACCAGCGGTTGATCGCCAGCATCGGACCGTTGTCGGCGTCATTGCCGGTGTACGCGTCGGTGTACCCGGCGGCGCGCGCCCGGTGCAGCGAGTCGTTCTTGGCGAGCTTCGCCAGCCCGCGGCCGCGGTACGCCCGCCGGGTGCCGGTCATTCCCGACCAGTAGCGGCCCGCGCCGTCGCACTCCGCCGCGCTGAACGCCGCGACCTCGCCGTCGACCACCGCCACCGAGGTCAGCCGGTGGTCGAGCGCGGGACTGCGCCAGGTCTCGGCGAGCCACCTCTCGTAGTCCGACGGCTGGGCCGGTGTGTCACTGGGCTCGTCCGCGGTGGTCTCGGCGTCCGCCTCGAAGAGCGGTCGCGGGTCGTCGTCGAAATCGGCGCCGGTCCGTAGCTCGACACCGGCCGGGAGCTCCTGACGGGGCGGCAGCGTGCCACCCGCCAGATCCAGATGCATGAAGTGCGCCGGCCGGCTCGGGGCGTAGCCGCGCCGTTCGGCGAACGCCCGGTCGCCGGGGGTGTCCAGCACCCAGCTGTAGACCTCGGTCGCACCGGACAGAGCCAGATGCTCCTCGGCCGTGCGCAGCAGCAGTGTGCCCGCGCCCCGGCCGGTTCGCTCCGGATGGACGTGCGGATTGCAGGACGACTGACCGGGCCTGGGGCTCTCATGGGCCAGACCGGCCTGGGCCGTTCCGATGATCTCGCCGTCCTCCTCCGCGACCAGCAGGCGGTACCGCTTGTCGGGATGGGCGGTCGCCAGGCTGAAGACGACCGCTTCCGGTGTGGTCACCAAGAACGGGAGTGCCGCGCGGCGCACCCGTACCCAGTCCTCGGCGTCGGCGGGCCGAAAGTCGCGCACGATGACAGTCATGCGCCGGACCGTATCCGGAGCCACGGCCCGGCCGCCCGTGATTTTCCGGCGACGGGGGATGCCGCGCCCTACCTGCTTGCCTGCGTGACGTAGGACATCCTGTTACCCCTGGGGTTCAAGTGCCCCGGATCGGGGCGCTGTTGATCCGGACGGACTCGCACGGGAGGCGCTGCGGCCGAAGAGGGGTGGG
>NZ_JAFMPZ010000605.1 GCF_017353455.1 Streptomyces laculatispora | reverse complement strand
GGACTTCGCCGAACCACCGGCCGAGTCACCCTCGACGATGAAGATCTCGCACTTCGTCGGGTCGTTGGACTGGCAGTCCGACAGCTTGCCCGGCAGCGAGGCGCTCTCCAGGAGCCCCTTGCGCCGGGTCAGGTCGCGGGCCTTGCGGGCCGCGACCCGGGCCGTGGCGGCCGCGATGCCCTTGCGGATGATGTCGGCCGCCTCGTTCGGGTTGCGGTCGAACCAGTCCGTCAGCTGCTCATGGACCACCTTCTGGACGAAGGTCTTCGCCTCGGTGTTGCCCAGCTTGGTCTTCGTCTGGCCCTCGAACTGCGGCTCACCCAGCTTCACCGAGATGATCGCCGTCAGACCCTCGCGGACGTCCTCGCCGGTGAGGTTGTCGTCCTTCTCGCGCAGCAGCTTCTTGTCCCGCGCGTACCGGTTGACCAGCGAGGTCATCGCCGCACGGAAACCCTCCTCGTGCGTACCGCCCTCATGCGTGTGGATCGTGTTCGCGAAGGAGTAGACACTCTCGCTGTACTGCGTGTTCCACTGCATGGCGATCTCGGCCGAGAGGAGACGCTCCTTGTCCTCGGCCTCGATGTCGATCACCGAATCATGGATGACGTCGCCCTTGCGCGAGTTCAGGTACTTCACGAAGTCGACGATGCCGCCCTCGTAGTGGTACGTGACCGTGCGCGCCTGCTCCTCCTCGGCGACCTCGGCCACCTCGGCGACATCCGCGCCCGCCGTCGCCTTCGCCGACTCACGCTCGTCGGTGAGCTTGATCGTCAGACCCTTGTTGAGGAACGCCATCTCCTGGAAGCGGCGCGACAGGGTCTCGAAGGAGTACTCGGTCGTCTCGAAGATGTCCCCGTCGACCCAGAAGGTGACGGTCGTACCGGTCTCTTCGGTGGCCTCGTTACGGGCCAGCGGCGCCGTCGGCACACCGAGCTTGTAGTCCTGGGTCCAGCGGTAGCCGTCCCGCCTGACCTCGACCGCGACCCGCGCCGACAGCGCGTTGACCACGGAGACACCGACACCGTGCAGACCGCCGGAGACGGCATAGCCGCCGCCGCCGAACTTGCCGCCGGCGTGCAGCACCGTCAGTACGACCTCGACGGCCGGCTTGCCCTCCGACGGCACGATGTCGACCGGGATGCCCCGGCCGTTGTCGATCACCCGGACCGCGCCGTCGGCGAGGATCGTGACATCGATCGTGTCGGCGTGGCCGGCCAGCGCCTCGTCGACCGAGTTGTCGACGACCTCCTGCACCAGGTGGTGCAGGCCTCGCTCACCGGTCGAGCCGATGTACATGCCGGGCCGCTTGCGGACCGCGTCCAGGCCCTCCAGGACGGTGATCGCGCTGGCGTCGTACGAGGCTGTCACCTCGTTCGAGGCGGAAGCGGCGCCGCTCTCACCGGGGGTGGACGGAATGTTCTCGTTGGGGTTGCCGGAATCGGCCACGAAGCGCCCTTTCTGGCACAGCACAGGCCGTTCTCCGGGCAGGCGGGAGCGGCTGCGTCGTTCGGCTTGTATCGACGAATCCCGCAAGGACGCGGGATTGTCCACCAGTCTACCGGTAGCGCCGACCCGAATGGGGGTTTGCCGGTACCTGAGTCCGCATGTGCCGCCCTGAATGAGCGGCTGACGACTCCCCATATTCGGGAAGGGGCCTCAAGAGGCTCACACGGGCGTTGAGCGCTTCGGCCTGTCAACCTCCCGCTACCGTGAGGGACGCCCGCTCGACGACGTACGGTTTCAACCACCGCACACCCGCACAACACGGAGTCCGCAGGCATCGGGGACAACCGGGGCGCACCGCACAGCGGCACCCTCCGGCAGAGTCGGCACACCGGCCTCGGAAACGGGTAAAAGGCCAGCTCAGCCGTAGGTGTCGCCCGGACCCTTGCTCCCCGGAGCGCGCAGCGGACCGAACCTGCGCTGCGGCCCTCCCGGCCCCAGCACCTTGATCATCCGCACGGTGCCGTGCCCCAGATCCGCGTTCAGCCGGGCCACCAGCTGGGGCGCCAGCAGCCGCAGCTGGGTCGCCCACGCCGTCGAATCGCACTGCACCGTCAGCACCCGCTCCGCGGGATCCTCGTCGTAACGCAACGGCACACAATGATTGGCCAGATCATCACCTACGATCTGCGGCCAGCGGCCCATCACACCGCCCACCGCCGCGGGCGCCTCCCAGCCGCGTTCGGTGATCAGCCGGTTGATCGCCGCACCCAGCGGCAGCGGATCGCGGCCGTCCGCCCGCGCCCCGGACCGCAGCCCGCCGCCCCGCCGGGCCTGCTTCTTCTGCTGCGCCGCCGCACCGCGCGCCCGCGCCTGCTCCTTCGCCGCACGCAGGGCCACCCGCGCCAGGTCCACCCCCGAGGGCTCCGGCGGCTTCGCCGCTGCGGAGGACGGTTCGCGCGGTGAGCCGGCCGGCCCCTCCGGCAACGGCTCCGGGCCGTCCGTACGGCCGCTCACAGCCGTTCCACCTCACCGGCCGACACCGCGTACCGCGTACCTGCGAGCACCCCGGGGACGTCGTCGTCCACCGCGGCCGTCACCAGCACCTGCTCGCCCGGAGCCACCAGCTCGGCCAGCCGCTCACGGCGACGCGCGTCCAGCTCGGCGAAGACATCGTCCAGAACCAGCACCGGCTCGTTGCCCTCCGAGCGCAGCAGATCGTACGAGGCCAGCCGCAGGGCCAGCGCGTACGACCACGACTCCCCGTGGCTCGCATATCCCTTGGCCGGCATTCCCCGCAGCCCCAGCACCAGATCGTCGCGGTGCGGGCCGACCAGCGTCACGCCCCGCTCGATCTCCTGCTTGCGCACCTCGGCCAGGGCCGCGATCAGCTGCGCGTACAGGTCGCGCGTACGGGCGGGGTCCACC
>NZ_JAFMPZ010000297.1 GCF_017353455.1 Streptomyces laculatispora | reverse complement strand
GATCGGCATCCCGGTCTCGGCGGCGGCCGCCCAGACGGGGTCGTAGCGGCGGTCGTGGTACGGGGCCTTGTCCACCCACATGGAGGGGATCATCAGGGCGCCGAGGCCCGACTCCTTCGCCCGGTGGATCTCGGCGACGACCCGGTCGGTCTCGCCCGTGACGGGCAGCAGGGCGACGCCGCAGTGGCGTTCGGGGTGCTGCGAGACGAAGTCGGCGAGCCAGCGGTTGTGGGCCTGCGCGCCGGCCATGCCCAGCTCCGGGTCCTGGTCGCCGGAGAGGCCGAGGCCGACGCCGAAGGGGGCCGCGGTGCGGCTGTCCACGGCGTCCGCGTCGGGGAAGACGACCTCGGCCGCCACCCCGTCGCCGTCGAGTTCCTTGAGCCGCTGCGTACTGTCCCAGCCGCCCCTGAGGCCTTCCTCGTTGTCCTGGAACCACTTGTCGGCGAAGGCCTCGTTGCGGACCCCGAGGCGGGTCATCTCCTCGCGGCGGCGGTCGCGGCCGGCGAGGAAGTCGTCGAACTCCCGGTGGAAGCGGCTGTCGAGGTAGGGCCGGTACTCCTCGGTGGGCAGTCCGGCGTGGCAGTCGGAGGAGATGATCAGGTAAGGATCGTCGGTCATCGCTGAGTCCTCAGTCGAGTACGAAACTTTCCAGGTACGACGGGTTGGCCCGGTCGAGCATCGACTGCGACCTGGCGCGGATCTGCCGGTCGCTGTGCTCGCTGTCCGGCAGCATCCAGAAGCGGTCGGCGAGGATGCCGTCCACGACGGTCTGCGCGACCTCCTCCACCGGCGTGAACTCCACGTCGTGGCCGGCCGACCTCATGGCCGCCTCCCACTGGCCGAGGCTGCGGTACGGGGTCCTGCGCGGCCGCTCCTTGGCGTACCGCTCGGGGCGGTTGCGGTGCGACTCCCACAGTCCGGTGCGGAGCATGTGCGGGCCGGGGAAGAGGACCGAGGCGCCGACCTCCGCGTCCTCCGCCCGCAGGTGCGCGTAGAGCGACTCGGTCATGGTGACGACGGCGGACTTGGTGACCGCGTACACGGAGGCGGTGGGCAGCGGGGCGATCCCGCCGTCGCCGGAGGAGGTGTTGACGACATGGCCGGGGGCGCCGCCCGCGAGCATGCGCGGCACGAAGGCCTGGATGCCGTGGAAGACACCCCACACATTGACCGCGAAGGCCCACTTCCAGTCGTTCGGCTCGTGCTCCCACATCCGGCCCTCGGCGCCCGATCCGACGCCGGCGTTGTTGCACAGCACGTGCACGGCGCCGAAGGCGTCGTAGGCGGCCTCGGCCAGCGCCTGTACGGAGTCCCGTTCGCTGACGTCGACGGCCCGGGCCAGCACCCGCGCCCCGTCCTCGCGCAGTTCACCGGCGGCCTTGTCGAGCGCGCCCTCCTCCACGTCGGCGAGCACGACGTTCATCCCCTCGGCCGCGAACCGGCGGGCCATCGCGAGGCCGATGCCGCTCGCGGCGCCGGTGACGACGGCGGTCTGGCCCTCCTCCAGCCTCATCGGACGCTCCCCTCGGGCGGGCCGTCGTGGATCTGCTGCGGATCGTCGTAGCGCTGGTGGACGTACGGCAGCAGCGCGTCGGCGCTGACCCGCTCCACGGCCCGTCCCTGCTGGTCGCTGGTCTTCTCGCCGATGGTGAGGTCGATCAGCCTGCGGACGGGGAGGTCGGCGACCGGGTCGTACATCGACTCGCGCAGCACCACGTCGCCGGTGATCCGCTCCAGCCTGCGGACCTTCTCGTTGCGGGTGCAGTGGATCAGTACGGGGCCGGAGTCGAAGCCCTCGCCGTCCACGGCGGGCAGGAACTTGAAGTAGAAGTCGAGCTTCGTGACCGGTTCGGGCAGCGGCAGCGGTCCGTCGACCGCGCCGCGGATCTCGACGAAGGCGATGCCGTGGCGGACCAGGCGGGCCCGGACGACGAGACCCTCGCGTTCGACGCTCACCTCGCCGAGCTTCTTCGGTTCGCCGAACACCTCGCGGCCGCCGGTCAGCGCCCGTTCGTGGGTCATCGGCATGACCAGCGGATACCAGCCCTCCTGCCCGTCATGGACGGCGGAGACGGCGACGGAGCCCGCGCCGAGCGGATAGCCGGGCAGATCGACCTTGCTGACGCTGGCCCGGACGAGCGGGCGTCCGGAGGGTTTCAGGGGCGGCGGGAGGACGGCCGCCACCGCGTCGGGGTCGCTCTCCCAGACGGCGGTGACGCCGGTGGACCAGATGTCGGGGAGCCTGGAGCGGGCCTCGCGGGATGCCGCGATCTCGGCCTCGGTGCGCGCGCCGTACCGTACCCGTGCCATGCGGTGCCACCCTTCTCGGTCGTCCGTGTCCCGGCTCTCCGCCGGGCTCTGTAACACAGTTACACCGGAGACGATGAAGGGTAAATAGGCATGCGTGTAACGGAGTTCTGGAAACTGGAGGAGCTGTGGCGCGATCGGCGCTGACCCGCGAGGAGGTCCTCGCGACCGCCGCCGCACTGGTGCGGCAGCACGGTCCGCAGACCCTCACCATGCGCAAGCTGGCCGCCGGACTGGGCACCGCCGTCACCTCGATCTACTGGCACGTGGGCAACCGCGAGTCCCTGCTGGACGCCCTCGTCGAGCGCACCGTCCAGGAGATGGGCACCCTGCGCCCCACCGGCCGGGCCCCGGCCGCCCGGATCGTCTCCGTGGCCCGCGGGCTGCGCCGCGAACTGCGCGCCCGCCCGCACCTGATCGCGATGGTCCACGAACGGGGACTGACGGAACGGATGTTCCTGCCGGCGCAGCAGGCGCTGGTCCACGAGGTGCACGCCGCCGGGCTCCGCGGCGCACGGGCGGCGGCCGCGGTCCGCTCGGTGCAGTTCCACACCGTCGGCTTCCTGCTCGTGGAGCGCAACCGGGAACGCTCCCCCGTCCAGTCACCGGCCGAGGGCGATCTGTGGAGCGAGTCGACGGCCGGCGGCGATCCGGCACTGGCCCGGGCGCTGACCCGGCCCGCCGACCCGGACCGGCTGTTCGCCACCTCCGTACGGGCACTGGTGGACGGGCTGCTGGCAGGCTCCTCGCAGGAGCGCCGATCCCCAGGACAGGGCCCGGGGGTGACGGCCGAATAGGGGACTGTCGGTCGCGGCCCGTATTCTCTGTGACCATGCTCGACGACCGCCAGACCGCAGCACCTTGGCCGACCGCCTACCCGCAGGGGTACGCGGTCGTCGACGTGGAGACCACCGGACTCGCACGGGACGACCGGATCATCTCCGCCGCCGTCTACCGCCTGGACGCACAGGGAAACGTCGAGGACCACTGGTACACCCTGGTCAACCCGGAGCGGGACCCCGGCCCCGTGTGGATTCACGGGCTGACCAGTGATGTCCTCGAAGGCGCCCCGCTCTTCCCGGAGGTCGCCGCCCAGCTCTCCGAGCGGCTCGCCGACCGCGTGCTGGTCGCGCACAACGCCGCCTTCGACTGGTCGATGCTCGCCCGGGAGTACGCGCGGGCCTCGGTGATCGCCCCGGTCCAGCAGCGGCTGTGCACCATCGCGCTCTCCAAGGAGCTGCGGCTGCCGCTGCCCAACCACAAGCTGGAGTCGCTGGCCGCGCACTTCGGGGTCGTGCAGCAGCGCGCGCACCACGCGCTGGACGATGCCCGGGTGCTGGCCGAGGCGTTCCGCCCGAGTCTGCACGCGGCGGCGGACGGCGGGCTGCGGCTGCCGCTGCTGGAATGCCGGCCGCTGACCGAGTGGTCGGACTCCCCCGTCACCCCGCGGGTCGGCCACCAGGCCTCGTACGGCGGCCAGACCAGCTGGCGCCCCTCGCGCAAGCGTCCGGCCTGCCCGTATCCGAATCCGGGGCGGTACGAGAAGGACAAACCTCTCATGCAGGGCATGCGGGTGGCGTTCTCCGGGGACACCTCGATCGACCGCGAACTGCTGGAGGACCGGGCGGTGGAGGCCGGGCTGCATGTGGCGACCAGCGTCTCCCGGCTGACCAGTCTGCTCGTCACCAACGACCCGGACGCGGCGACGTCCAAGACGGTGAAGGCCAAGTCGTTCGGCACCCCGATCCTGGAGGAGAGCGCGTTCACCCATCTCCTGCGGGACGTGGCCGCGGCGTCGAAGGGCTAGGGCCTCTCGTTTGGATCATGCCGGGCTCGCGGGTTCCGGCACGCGCACCTGCCGTGTTGTCGTCGGTCGCCAATGCTCCGCATTGACTCCCTCCTCCGCCTTGCATCCGCACGCACCGGACCCCGCTCCCTGATCCAGCCTGATCCAAACGAAAGACCCCAGCGGCAGCCCCGGCCTTGGCAGGCCCCGGGCGCCGGACCAGGCGACGTCACCCGACAGGACTCGACCCCCGGTGTGTCGCCGGGTCCGGCCACGCCGGTGTTCCGAGCGGCTACCGGGTGATGCTCCACAGCTGTACCGCTCTGCC
>NZ_JAFMPZ010000604.1 GCF_017353455.1 Streptomyces laculatispora | reverse complement strand
CTCCGGGGACGACCGGGGCCGGCGGCGACACACACCCGACTCCGAGCGGCAGGTAGAGGAGCGCACCGACGATGGCGGATGCCAAGGTCATTCCGTTCGATGACGACCGTTCGCGGGCGGGGGGCTCGCCGCGTGCTGCGCGGCGGCGCTCCCCCGGACGCGGCAACGGGTCCGTGAGCGCCCTGCCGGGGCAGTTGGACGGCGGGCTGCCGCCGGAGGAGCTGGAGGAGGCTACGGTGGCTCCTGAGGACGTGGAACGGGGTGGCTGGGACCGGCGGATCGCGGGCGGGCTCGCGTTTCTGCGGCGGCGGGTCACGGGTGAGTACGACGTCGACGAGTTCGGCTACGACAAGGAACTCACCGACCAGGTGCTGATGTCGGTGCTGCGGCCCGTGTACGAGAAGTACTTCCGGGTCGAGGTGAAGGGCATCGAGAACATTCCGTCGGACGGCGGGGCGCTCATCGTGTCCAACCACTCCGGGACGCTGCCGCTGGACGGGCTGATGCTCCAGGTCGCGGTGCACGACAACCACCCGGCGGGGCGGCATCTGCGGCTGCTCGCCGCGGACCTGGTCTTCATGCTGCCGGTCGTCAACGAGCTGGCCCGCAAGGCCGGGCACACGCTGGCGTGTGCGGAGGACGCGGAGCGGCTGCTGCGGCAGGGCGAGGTCGTCGGGGTGATGCCGGAGGGCTTCAAGGGCATCGGCAAGCCGTTCGGCGAGCGGTACAAGCTCCAGCGCTTCGGGCGGGGCGGCTTCGTGTCGACGGCCCTGCGGGCCGGGGTGCCGATCGTGCCGTGCTCGATCGTGGGGGCGGAGGAGATCTACCCGATGATCGGCAACTCCAAGACGCTGGCGCGGCTGCTGGGTACGCCGTACTTCCCGATCACGCCGACGTTTCCGTGGCTGGGGCCGCTGGGGGCGGTGCCGTTGCCGACGAAGTGGACGATCCAGTTCGGTGAACCGATTTCCACGGACGGGTATCCGGTGGAGGCGGCGGAGGATCCGATGCTGATGTTCAATCTGACGGATCAGGTGCGGGAGCAGATCCAGCACACGCTGTACAAGCTGCTGGTGCAGCGGCGGTCGGTGTTCTTCTGAGGTGCCCGGTGCGTCCGGGCGGGCGTGCTGTCCGCGATCGCCGGACGGGCTTGGTGCTGCCCGTCCGGCGATCGGGTCAGGATTCGTTTCTGCTGTCGATCCCGAGGCCTCCGATCAGGCCGGGGATCAGCGGGGGCAGGGTGATGTCCGGCGTGGGCGCCGTGCTCGGGGTGTCCTTCGACGGTTCGGTGGCGTCCGGCGACGGCGGGTCGAAGAGGTCGTCCGTGCCGCCCCCGATCAGGCCGTCCGCCGGGGTGCTGCCCGAGTCCGACGGGCGGGGCGAGGAGCTGCTGCCCTGGTGGCCGTCGTGCGCGTCGGCGGGTGAGGAGGACGCGGGGGAGGGCTGGTGCGAGGAGGGCGCCGTACCGGTGTCGGTGGAGCCGGACCGCTGCGATCCGCCGTTCTTCTCCGGGGTACGGGGGAACAGCGACTGCAGCGGCGCGACTTCTTCGTCTATGGCGGCGAAGACCGAGCTCACCTGGTCGCCGAGCTCGGTCAGCTGGACGGGCAGCCGGTCGCGGAGGCTGGTCCAGCTCTCGCGGTGCGAGCGGGAGAAGGAGTCCAGGGTCTGGATCGGGCCGATGGCGCCGTCCCGCTGGTAGGCCGCGTGGAGCAGGCGGTGGCCCTCGGTGGCGTCGTGGGTCATGCCGTTGAGCGTGCGTCTGACCTCGCCGAGCTGTTCGTGGTCCAGGTCGCCCGCGCGGCCGCGTTCCATCAGTCTGCGGGCTTCGCTGAGCCGCGTCGACGCCTGGTCCAAGTAGACCTCGCCGCGGTCGGTGTCGCTGCCGGCCAGGTTGAGGTGGATGTCCTCCATGCCGCGCTTCAGCCCGTAGAGCGAATCACCCGGGAGGGCGTCGGAGCTGGCGGCGGCCACTCCGCCGAAGGCACCCGCGGCCACACCGACGGTGAGTCCGCCGGCCGCGAGGCCCTTCGTCCAGCGCGATCTGGGGCGCAGTTTGCGGAGCGGGGATGCCCGGTGGGCCCCCTTGCCCCGTTGTTCGGGCACTGTAGTGGCCGCGGACGCACCGCCCGCGGCGAACATGGCCTCCATGGCGGCGACGAGCTGGGCTCGCTGCACCACTTTGACCTCGGGATCCAACGCCGGCTTCGGTAGCTCACCGAGGCCGTTCGCCAGGGCCAACAGCGTTCCGCGGTCGGCCGGTTCGGCCGGGTCCTCGGGCTGTACGGCCGCCGCACCGCGGAGCGACTGCTCCTCCACGGCCTGGGCGAAGGCGTTCGCCCGCCGGTGTGCCGAGACGTTCGCGATCACTGGCGGCACCTCCTCTCGTCATGACGGTCGACTCCCCTGAGGGTCCGGAAGGTTGCACACCTTGAGCGCATCCACACGATTGAGTGAGTGTCTGCGGACATGGAGTGACGACAGGGGGCCTGCAACCGGCACAACGAGTGGCGCGGCACTTGGGTTACGCACGAAAGATGATCGGACCAGTGGGTGATGATCGTATTGCAGAGAGTGATTCGGTCCGGGGTGGGGTCAGCGGGCATCGTCCGGAAGGAGCCGGGCAAGGGTGCGGACGGCGCGGTACTGCAGGGTCTTGATCGCGCCCTCGTTCTTGCCCATCACCCGGGCGGTCTCGGCGACCGAGAGCCCTTGCAGGAAGCGCAGGGTCACGCACTCCTGCTGCTGGGGGTTGAGTCGGCGCACGGCTTGCAGCAGTGCGGCATTGGAGAGGGACTCCAGGACGGAGTCCTCGGGGCTGCGCTGGACCTCGTTGGCGTCGAGCATTTCGCCGGTGGTCACTTCCAGCCGGAACCGACTGGATTTGAAGTGGTCGGCGACCAGGTTGCGGGCGATTGTGACCAGCCAGGCGCCGAAGTCGCGGCCCTGCCAGGTGAACGTGGAGATACGCCGCAGGGCGCGCAGGAAGGTCTCACTGGTGAGGTCCTCCGCCGTCGCCTTGCCGCCCACGCGGTAGTAGATGTAGCGGTACACGGTGTCGCTGTACTGGTCATAGAGGCGGCCGAAGGCGTCAGCCTCACCGGCCTGTGCGCGCTCGACGAGATCCATCATGCGCGCGCTGTCGCTGTCGGCCGTCGGCCGACGAACGGTGGACGTGGTCGTTGCGCCGCGGTTGCTGCGTCTTCCGACCGCCGCACCGCGTTCGGCCAGGGCGTAGCAAGGGCCGGCAGGTGCAGGGGTGGCAAAGGCGGGTACGGCGTACGCGGTGGGGACGAAGCCGCGCAAGCGGTCGGCGACCGTTGCGCGCAGCGTAGCCAGGCCCGAGGCGTCAACCCCGACGTGTGGGTACACGGGACTCCCAGAGGCAGAGCTTCCATCACGTGCAGTGCGGAACCGTCACTCGTCGTAGTGAGTGGTGGGTTCCGGAATGCGTCTGAGGAGAATAACGCTTCGTACAGGCAGTGCTACACCCAGTTGCTCAAATCACCGGTTACGTCGCTTCTGTAGCGACTATTCGACACATTAAGTAGCACATCGTGACCGATTATTGATCGAATTATTTCGGGATCTGTCAGCTGTCGCGACAGGTTGTGGTCGCGCGGGGGTGCCCCGGCCGGTGGGCGCGGCCGGGGTCAGCGGCGGCGGCGGTGCAGGGCGACGGCGGCGGCGGTGCCGCCCGCGAGGGCGCCCACCCCGGCCGCGGCCGGGATGCCGACCTTGGCCGCCTTGCGGCCCGTCCGGTAGTCGCGCAGCCGCCAGTCGCGGGCGCGGGCGTACTTGCGGAGCTTGGTGTCGGGGTTGATCGCGTACGGGTGTCCGACCAGGGACAGCATCGGGATGTCGTTGTGCGAGTCGCTGTACGCGGCGCAGCGCGCCAGGTCCAGGCCCTCCGCCGCGGCCAGGGCGCGTACCGCCTCGGCCTTCGCGGGGCCGTGCAGGGGTTCGCCGACCAGGCGCCCGGTGTAGACCCCGTCGACGGATTCGGCGACCGTGCCGAGCGCGCCGGTCAGGCCGAGGCGGCGGGCGATGATCGTGGCGGTCTCCACCGGGGCGGCGGTGACCAGCCAGACCTTCTGTCCGGCGTCGAGGTGGGCCTGGGCGAGGGCGCGGGTGCCGGGCCAGATGCGGTCGGCCATGTACTCGTCGTAGATCTCCTCGCCGATGGACATCAGCTCGGAGACGCGGTGGCCCTTCACGATGGACAGGGCGCTGTCGCGCGCGTCCTGCATGTGTTCGGGGTCCTCGACGCCGGCCAGCCTGAACCAGGCCTGCTGCCAGGCGAACCGGGTCAGTTCGCGGCGCTCGAAGAACTTCCGCTTGTACAGGCCGCGACCGAAGTGGAAGATCGCGGCGCCCTGCATCACGGTGTTGTCGAGGTCGAAGAAGGCGGCGGCCCGGTCGTCGCCGACGACGGGGAACTCGGGTTCCTCGGCCTCCGTGCCGGGCGTGGCGCCGGCATCGGCTTCGGTGTCCGCGGACCGCTCGGCGTCGAGCGACGATTTCCGCGCTGCTTCTGCTGCTGCCTCGCCTGCCAGCACGCTCCGTGCTGTCGCGGAACGCCTACGGGGTGTGAGCCATCCAAGAGCGGCCATGCCGTGAGCATAGCCAGTTGGTTCGGCCCTTCCCGACCTGCCGGGATGCGGTGGCGTGAACTCTCGGGAACCGAATTGTTAATCGGGTGATTCCGGGCGTAGGGGACGAGGGGCCGGGCGGCTCCGTCCGCGGCGCAGAATGGAGGGCATGAGTGCCCTGTTGCGTCGTACGAAGAAGAAGCCCGCGGACCGGGTGGTGACCCTGGTCGGGAAACCCGGGTGTCACCTCTGTGACGATGCCAGGCTGGTGGTGCGGGAAGTCTGCGAGGAGACCGGCGCGTCGTGGGAGGAGAAGGACATCACCCGGGACGAGCAGCTGTACCGGGAGTACTGGGAGCAGATCCCCGTGGTCCTCATTGATAACGAACAGCACACGTTCTGGCGGGTGGACCCGGTAAGACTACGCAGCGCGCTGCTTTCCTGAGTGAAACCCGGTTACCATCATGGGCGTTTTGAGTGGTCCCGGGGGCGTAGTCGTGAGGAGTGTGTACCACCTTGCCCCCTTCGGGCCTGCAACGGGCTGATGCGATCGGCGGTTCCTGGATCGCGCGACGAATGTGCGTGACCCCGGTCACTTTGACCGGACAAATCGGACACTATCTTTGTGCACGCGTTCACAAAGACATAGCCTGCATTCGACGGGGCGGCCATGGGACATGCGGCCGCCTGCAGCCCCGCTCATCCCGCAGGAGCACCGTGGCAACTGGCCGAAACCACCGACCGGCGACCCGTAGCCGAGGAATTCCCGAGGCCACCGTCGCCCGACTTCCGTTGTATCTCCGTGCGCTGACCGCGCTCTCCGAGCGCTCGGTGCCCACGGTCTCCTCCGAGGAGCTCGCCGCGGCGGCGGGAGTCAACTCCGCCAAGCTGCGGAAGGACTTCAGCTACCTCGGTTCGTACGGGACGCGCGGCGTCGGCTACGACGTCGAGTATCTCGTCTACCAGATCTCCCGTGAGCTCGGCCTCACCCAGGACTGGCCGGTCGCGATCGTCGGCATCGGTAACCTCGGAGCCGCGCTCGCCAACTACGGCGGTTTCGCCTCCCGCGGGTTCCGGGTCGCCGCGCTGATCGACGCCGACCCCGCGATGGCCGGAACGCCCGTCGCGGGTATCCCCGTCCAGCACGCCGACGACCTGGACCGGATCATCAGTGAGAACGGCGTGTCGATCGGTGTGATCACCACCCCGCCCGGCGCGGCGCAGCAGGTCTGCGACCGGCTCGTGGCCGCGGGTGTCACCTCCATCCTCAACTTCGCCCCGACCGTGCTCTCGGTGCCCGACGGCGTCGACGTGCGCAAGGTCGACCTCTCCATCGAGCTCCAGATCCTCGCCTTCCACGAGCAGCGCAAGGCCGGCGAGGACGCCGCCGCGGACAGTGCCCCCGACCCGGCCGCACCGCCCGTGCGCGCCACGACCACCAGCCGGAAGGGACCCGACGGGGACATGCCCGCCGTGATGCCGGCATGAGTCTCCTTGTCGTAGGGCTGAGCCACCGCAGCGCCCCCGTCTCCGTGCTGGAGCGGGCCTCGCTGGCCGCCGGTACCCAGGCCGCGCTGTTGCGCGACACCCTCGCCGCGGAGCCCGCGGTCGAGGCCGCCGTCCTCGCCACCTGCAACCGCATCGAGCTGTACGCCGACGTGGACAAGTTCCACGCGGGCGTCGCCGAGCTGTCCACCCTGCTCGCCCGGCACAGCGGCGTCGGTCTGGACGAGCTCACTCCGTATCTCTATGTGCACTACGAGGACCGGGCCGTCCACCACCTCTTCTCGGTGGCCTGCGGACTCGACTCGATGGTCGTGGGCGAGGGCCAGATCCTCGGTCAGATCAAGGACGCGCTGGCGCTGGGGCAGGAGCTCCACACCGCCGGCCGGCTGCTGAACGACCTCTTCCAGCAGGCCCTGCGGGTCGGCAAGCGCGCCCACAGCGAGACCGGGATCGACCGGGCCGGGCAGTCGCTCGTCACGTTCGGTCTGGAGCAGCTCGCCGAGGGCCGCGACCCTGGTGTCTGGGCGAAGGGCAAGCGCGCCCTGGTGATCGGCGCGGGCTCGATGTCCTCGCTGGCCGCCGCGACGCTGGCCCGTACCGGTGTCGCCGAGATCGTCGTCGCCAACCGCACCCGTGCTCGCGCCGACCGGCTGGTCGAGATCCTCAACCAGGCCGCCGGTGCCTCGGTGGCGGCCCACGCGGTGGAGATGGCCATGGTCTCCGACGAACTGACACGTGCCGATGTCGTCGTCTCCTGCACCGGTGCGACCGGTCTGGTGCTGAGCGCCGAGGCCGTCGCCGGTGCGCTCGGGCTGGACTTCGACGCGCGCGAGGCACCCGCCGTGCCCGTCGCCGCGCCGCCCGCCGAGCCGGACCAGCACGCCGTGTGGGTGGAGAACGGTTCCGCCACCGCGACCGCGCAGGCGCAGGCCGTCCGCCGGGTCACCGTGCCCGCCCAGTCCACCGGGCCGGTCCGCCTCGCCCTGCTGGACCTCGCGATGCCCCGTGACATCGACGGCGACGCCGCCCGCCTCGACGGTGTGCGCCTCGTTGACATCGAGTCGCTCGCCGAGGCGTCCGCCGACGCCCCGATGGCCGCCGATGTGGACCAGGTGCGCACCATCGTCGCCGACGAGGTCGCCGCCTTCGGTGCCGCCCAGCGCGCCGCCCACATCACTCCCACCGTCGTCGCCCTGCGCACGATGGCCGCCGGAGTGGTCGCGGGCGAGATCGCACGGCTGGACGGACGCCTCCCCGACCTGGACGAAAAGCAGCGCGCCGAGATCTCGCAGACCGTGCGCCGCGTCGTCGACAAGCTCCTGCACGCGCCCACCGTGCGGGTCAAGCAGCTCGCCAGCGAGCCCGGCGGCGCCGGGTACGCCGATGCGCTGCGGGAACTCTTCGACCTCGACCCGCAGACGGTCGCCGCCGTCTCCCGGGCAGACCTGAACGACCCGAATCGAGGGCGGTCATGACCGACAACTCACCCCTGGGCGCGGGGGCCACCAAGCCGCTGCGGCTGGGGACCCGGCGCAGCAAGCTCGCCATGGCGCAGTCCGGCCTGGTGGCCGAGGCCGTCAGCGAGGTGACCGGGCGGGCCGTCGAGCTCGTCGAGATCACCACGTACGGGGACATCTCCAAGGAGCAGCTCTCGCAGATCGGCGGGACCGGCGTGTTCGTCGCCGCGCTGCGCGAAGCCCTGCTCCGCGGCGAGGTGGACTTCGCCGTCCACTCGCTGAAGGACCTGCCGACCGCTCAGCCCGAGGGTCTGGTGCTGGCCGCGGTGCCGGTGCGCGAGGACCCGCGTGACGTGCTGGTGGCGCGGGACGGGCTGACCCTCGGGCAGCTGCCGCCCGGTTCCCGGATCGGCACCGGCTCGCCGCGTCGCATGGCGCAGCTCAACGCGTACGCCCGCGCTCACGGCCTCGGCATCGAGACCGTGCCGATCCGCGGCAACGTCGATACGCGTATTGGTTTTGTACGAAGCGGTGAACTGGACGCGGTGGTACTCGCCGCGGCCGGACTCAGCCGTCTCGGCCGGACCGGTGAGGTGACCGATTTCCTGTCGGTCGACACCGTTCTGCCCGCTCCCGGCCAGGGAGCACTGGCGATCGAATGCGCTGCCAGCAGCGCTGACCTCGCCGCCGCGCTCGCCGAACTCGACGACCCGTACACGCGGGCCGCCGTGACCGCCGAGCGTGCCCTGCTCGCCGCCCTGGAGGCCGGCTGCTCCGCACCTGTGGGTGCGCTGGCCGACCTCCTGGCCGACGGTCAGGCTGTCAACGAACTGCGCCTGCGCGGGGTCGTCGGGTCCACCGACGGTTCCTCGCTGGTGCAGCTGTCCACCACCGGTCCCGTCCCCACGTCGCACGACGACGCGGCGGCCCTCGGTCGCGAACTCGCGGCCGAGATGCTCGCCAAGGGTGCGGCCGGTCTTATGGGGGAGCGAGCACTTTGAGCCCCACCGGCCCCGCCGCATCCGATTTCCCTGTCCTGTCCGCAGGGCACGTCACCTTCCTCGGCGCCGGTCCCGGCGACCCGGGACTGCTGACTCTGCGCGCCGTCGAGGCGCTTGCGAGCGCGGACGTTCTTGTCGCCGAGCCGGACGTTCTCGGCGTCGTTCGCTGCCATGCGCGGGCAGGCGTAAGCACGCCTGAGCTGACGGTTGTTGACGCGCAGTCAACAGCCGTCGGTGTTCCCGTTCTCAGGGATGCGGCCAATCTTGTCATGGAGGCCGCGAAGGGCGGCAGGCGGGTCGTCCGTGCCGTCGCCGGTGACCCGGGCCTGGACGGTCACGCGGGCGGCGAGATGCTGGCCTGCGCGGCCGCCGGTATTCCCTTCGAGGTCGTACCGGGTGTCGCCAATGTCGTGGGGGTGCCCGCGTACGCCGGGGTGCCGCTGCGTGACGCGCAGGGCGCGGACGTCCGGTTCGTCGACGCCCGTACCGCCTCGGACCGCTGCTGGAGCGAGGTCGGCGCGAGCGATGCCACGTGTGTCATCTCGACGACGCTCGACGCGGTGGCCGCGGCCGCCGGTGAGCTGGTATCGGCGGGCCGCAAGCCCGACACCCCGCTGACGGTGACGGTCGGCGGCACGACGACCCGGCAGCGCACCTGGACGGCGACGCTGGGCACCATCGCCCAGCTCTTCAAGCAGGCGAAGGTCCTTCCGTCGCCGGAGGGGCACCGGCCTGTCATAGCCGTGGTCGGGGAGCGCAGCTCCGCCGCCCAGCGCGACCAGCTCGCGTGGTTCGAGTCCAAGCCGATGTTCGGCTGGAAGGTGCTCGTGCCGCGTACGAAGGAGCAGGCGGCGTCGCTCTCCGACCAGTTGCGTTCTTACGGCGCGGTGCCGCACGAGGTCCCGACGATCGCCGTCGAGCCGCCGCGTACGCCCCAGCAGATGGAGCGCGCGGTCAAGGGCCTGGTCACCGGCCGCTACGAGTGGATCGCGTTCACCAGCGTCAACGCGGTGAAGGCCGTCCGGGAGAAGTTCGAGGAGTACGGGCTCGACGCCCGTGCCTTCGCCGGGATCAAGGTCGCGGCCGTCGGCGAGCAGACCGCCGCCGCGCTCGTCGACTTCGGTGTGAAGCCGGACCTGGTGCCGTCCGGTGAGCAGTCCGCCGCCGGTCTGCTGGAGGACTGGCCGCCGTACGACCCGGTCTTCGACCCGATCGACCGCGTCTTCCTGCCGCGTGCCGACATCGCCACCGAGACGCTGGTGGCCGGTCTCATCGAGCTGGGCTGGGAGGTCGACGACGTCACCGCGTACCGCACGGTCCGCGCCTCGCCGCCGCCCGCCGACACGCGTGAGGCCATCAAGGGCGGCGGGTTCGACGCGGTGCTCTTCACCTCGTCCTCGACGGTGCGCAACCTGGTGGGCATCGCCGGCAAGCCGCACAACGTGACCGTCATCGCGTGTATCGGCCCGGCCACGGCGAAGACCGCCGAGGAGCACGGTCTGCGCGTCGACGTCCTGTCGCCGGAGCCGTCCGTGCACAAGCTTGCCGAGGCGCTCGCCGCCTTCGGTGCGCAGCGCCGGGACGCGGCGAAGGAGGCCGGTGACCCGGTGACGCGGCCGAGCGAGCGCCGTCCGGGTGCGCGGCGGCGTCGTACGACGACCTGATCCGTTGTAACGGATGTACGGGGTCCGGTCCGCTTCGGCGGTCCGGGCCCCGTCCGCTTTTCCCGGCACGGGTGTCGGTAAGACGGTGATGTGTGCGGGTCTAGTCTCGAAGGATGACTGTGTACGGAAACTTCCCCGGCTCTCGCCCCCGACGGCTGCGGACGACCCCCGCGATGCGGCGGATGGTCGCCGAGACACGGCTCGACCCGGCGAATCTGATCCTGCCCGCGTTCGTGCGCGAGGGCATCGACGCCCCGGTCGCCATCTCGGCCATGCCCGGGGTGCGGCAGCACACCCTGGACACCCTGCGCAAGGCCGCGGTCGACGCGGTCTCGGCCGGGGTCAGCGGGATCATGCTGTTCGGTGTGCCGCTGGACGAGAAAAAGGACGCCCGGGGCACGGCGGGCACCGACCCCGAGGGCATCCTCCAGGCCGGTCTGCGCGCGGTGCGTGAGGAGGTCGGTGACGATCTCGTCGTCATGTCCGACCTCTGTCTGGACGAGTACACCGACCACGGCCACTGCGGTGTGCTGACCGAGGACGGCCAGGTCGACAACGACGCGACGCTGGAGCGGTACGCCGAGATGGCCCAGGTCCAGGCCGACGCGGGCGCCCATGTGGTCGGCCCCAGCGGCATGATGGACGGCCAGGTCGGGGTGGTCCGCGACGCGCTGGACCAGACCGGACACGAGGACGTCTCGATCCTCGCGTACACGGCGAAGTACTCCTCCGCCTTCTACGGCCCGTTCCGCGAGGCCGTCGGCTCCTCGCTCCAGGGTGACCGCAAGACGTACCAGCAGGACCCGGCCAACGCCCGTGAGTCGCTGCGCGAGTTGGCGCTCGACCTCGCCGAGGGCGCGGACATGGTCATGGTCAAGCCGGCCGGACCGTACCTGGACATCCTGGCGAAGGTCGCCGAGTCGGTGGACGTGCCGGTCGCCGCGTACCAGATCAGTGGTGAGTACGCGATGATCGAGGCCGCCGCCGAGCGCGGCTGGATCGACCGGGACGTGGCGATCATGGAGAGCCTGACCGGTATCCGGCGGGCGGGCGCGCAGATGATCCTGACGTACTGGGCGACGGAGGTCGCGCAGCGGCTGGGGCGCGCCGGCTCCTGAAGCGGGTACGCGGAAGTCCCGCCCGGCCGGTGAGGAACTCCGGTACCAGGGCGGGACTTTCGCGTACGGCGCCACCGGGCCGGTGGGCCTACTTCGCGGTGGCGTAGGCGGTCCAGATCCGGAGCGGGAAGACGTTGCCGCGCTCCGAGTCGTCACCGCCCACGCCCTGCATTCCCAGCAGTTGAGGGGTTCCCGGCTTGTTGCGGAACATCGTCACGGCCGTGGTCAGCCCCTTGGTGTGGCCGATGAACCAAGCCGACTTCATCCGGTCGTCCCCATCGGTCGCGCCCGCCGAGAGGTCGTCGAGGGTCCCGGAACCGGCGAACGCGTCGAACTTCTTGTCCTGTGCCAGCGACGTCCAGGCCGCGATGCCCAGGGTGTCCTTCACGTCGTTGGCCACCGAGGTGTCCATCGCGCGCTGCGGCTCCGGTTTCCCGAAGCCCTCGATGGCCTCGCCGTCCCGGGTCATCCCGGTCACCGAGTAGGGCTCGGC
Organism: Streptomyces laculatispora; assembly: GCF_017353455.1. Taxonomy (GTDB): domain Bacteria; phylum Actinomycetota; class Actinomycetes; order Streptomycetales; family Streptomycetaceae; genus Streptomyces; species Streptomyces laculatispora. Next base: position 1,887 of record NZ_JAFMPZ010000604.1, on the reverse strand, counting down.
CCGCATACCGCCGTTGCTGAAGGCGCCGTACGCGTCCGCCATCCTGACCGCGCTCGGTGTGGACGTGCCGAGGGGGAAGGACTTGTCCAGCCGGGCCAGGCTCTCCTCGTGCAGCCCGGCCGCGACCGCCATCTCCTTCACCTTCTTCAGCCCGATGTCCTTGCCGAGCCGTTCGAAGGTGAGGTTCGCCGATCTGATCAGCGCGTCGCGCAGGGTCGTCGGCACCAGGACCGGCACCGGGAGGACACCGCCACCCGAGGGGGCCGTGGGCGTCGCCGGGCGCGGGCCGCCCGTGATCAGACGCCCCGTACTGCTGTAGCCGCTGTCCAGGGTGATTCCGCCGCCCTTCTGAAGGGCCGCGGCCAGCACGAAGGGCTTGAAGGCCGAGCCGACGGGGACACCCGCGGTGTCGGCGTTGTTGGCGAAACGGGTGGTCGCGTCGGCTCCGCCGTACACCGCGACCACGGCCCCGTCCTCGGGACGGACGGATGCGGCGCCGACCTCGACGTACTTGTCCGCGGCGCGCTTCTTGGGGGCGAGGTCGTGCCTGCGCACGCTGCGCACGGCCCGCTCCAGCTGCTGCACCCTGTCCTTCTCGAAGGTGGTGTGCACCCGGTAGCCGCCCCGGGCGAGGTCCTTGGCGGTGAGGCCCGAACGCTTCTTGATGTACTTGTTGGCGATGTCCACGAGGTAGCCGGTCTGGCCGCCGAGGCTGGTCGGCTTGACCGCGTCCCGCGGCTCCGGGAACTTCGTGTACGTGGCCCGCTCGGCCTTCGTCATCATGCCGTTCTCGACCTGCCGGTCCAGGATCCACTCCCAGCGGTCGACGGCGCGCTGGTGGTTGCCCTTGCCGCCCGAGGGGTCGTACTCCTCCGCCCCCTTGAGCAGGGACGCGAGCATCGCGGTCTGGCTGGGGTCGAGGTTCTTCGCGGGGATTCCGTAGTACGTGACCGCCGCTGCCTGGATGCCGTAGGCGCCGCGGCCGAACCAGCTGGTGTTCAGATATCCCTGGAGGATCTCCGCCTTGCTCTGCTTGTTGCTCAGCTTGAGCGAGATGAAGAACTCCTTGAACTTCCTTTTCGCCGACTGCTCCTGGCTGAGGTAGGTGTTCTTCACGTACTGCTGGGTGATGGTGGAGCCGCCCTGGGTCTCACCGCCTTCGACCATGCTGACGGCCGCGCGGGCGATCCCCTTCACCGATACCCCCGCGTCGGAGTAGAAGGTCTCGTTCTCGGCGGCTATGACCGCGTGCTCCATCGAGTCGGGTATGTCGGCGAGCGTGACGTTCTGCCGGTTGACCGCGCCCACGCTCACCAACTGGCTGCCGTCCGCCCAGTAGTAGACGGTGCCCTGCTTGCGCGCCTCGGCGTTCTCGTCCGGGATGTCGACGGACGCGTACACAGCGGCGAACACCCCGGCAAGCGCCGTGAGTCCGAGCAGGGCCGCGCTCAGCACCTGCCGCCAGGAAGGGGCCCAGCGGAGCCAGTTGGTTCTCCCCCGGCGGGGGTAGTCGACTCGGCGCACGCGAGGGCGTTTCGGGCGGATGGGGCGTCGGGCCATGCTTCAGCTCCTCGTTCACCGTCCACGGCGGGGGCGCGGACTTGTGAGAGGAGATGTTCCGGATCGTGATCAGGTTGTCTCGGGGCCCCGCCCGGCACGAGTGGCGCACGCGCACCGGGCAGCCTTTGCGGGGAAACGATGAACGATGCCCCACATGTCGGCCGGTGCGGCGGCCCCGGCCCGGGGGCGGGGACCGGCGCTCAGGCCCCCGGTCCGTGACCCCAGGCCGCGAGGATGCGGGCGGCCTCCCGGCCCAGTGTCCGGTCGTCGGCCAGCCGGTGCAGCACGCGGGCCCGGCTCTCGCTCGGGCCCGCGTGGCTGCACCGG
>NZ_JAFMPZ010000603.1 GCF_017353455.1 Streptomyces laculatispora | reverse complement strand
CACCGGCCGCGGGTGGGGGCCGCGATGGGGCCACCGAAAGACGGACGCGGACGCGGCGGATGCGGTGGATACGGAGGATGCGGCGGAGACCGGAACGGACCCGGTACCCGGCCACGGTCAGGCATCCAGGCCCGCACCGGCGCTCGTGCCCGTATCCGCATCCGGATCGCCCGGGCCCTCGTCGCCCGGCCCGGCAGGCCCGGACGACGAGGACGGCGAGTTGTACGACTTCCTGCCGACCGATCCCTGGCACGCCAAGGCGGCCGGAGAACGGGCGGACCGTCCGGCGGAGGCCGGATCGGTCCACTCGTCGGACGCTACTTCTTGACGCCGAAGAGGGGTTCCAGCGGCTTCGGCAGCAGATCGTTGCAGGCGACCTGGCCCGACTTGGTGAGGGCGTCGTTCACACAGGTGTAGTAGTCCCGGTAGACCAACTGCACCGTGAACGACGTCGCGACGATCGCCAGAGCGATCAGCGCCGTCACCAGACCGCTGACCGCGGCCGTCGTCTGCTGCCGGCTGCCCCGCTGGAGGACGCCGGTGCCCGGCGCACCCGGCGCTGCCGCGGACCCCGGCGTGTGGGCCGGGCCGGCAGCGGTACCGGGGCCGGTGCCTTGCCCCTGGGCATCGGCACGTGCACCGGCGACCGCGCCCGGAGCCGCAGCCGATCCGGCCGTCCCCCCGGTCGTCGACGGGTCCTTCGGCTTGGCCCGGAGCGCGCTGATCGACCAGTAGGTCGCGAGCGCGCCCAGCAGCAGGGCGATCTCCGGGAGGTCGAAGATGGCGAAGAAGAAGGCCCACATACCGGCGAGCAGTGAGTAGCGCGCCCGGCGCTGGACGGGGTCGGTCGGGTCCCAGCGGGTGCCGCCGGACTTGCCCTCCGGACCGCCCCGGCCACCCCCCTGTCCGTTCGGTCCTGCGGGTCCGGCGGGCTGCCCGCCGAAACCGCCGCTCTGACGTCCGGGCTGGTGGCTGCTCCACTGGCTGCCCCAGACGGGCCGGTTGTCGGGGGAGCCGCCCTCGGGTGAGTCCCCGCCGTCCCCGTTGTTCTCGCCGTCCCCGTCGTTCCCGCCGTTGCCGTTGGTACCGCCATTGGCCGGGTAGCGCGGCTGCCACGGCTGGTCGGGGCGGTTCTCCGGCGGCGGCGCGAAGGGGTTGTCGTCCTCGGGACGGGCCCCCGAGGACCCGGAGGACCCCGACGACGAGGAGGAAGGGGAAGAAGAGGAGCCCGGCGCAGGGGACTGGCGCTCCCGCATCAGCAGGGGGGCCGGCTCGGGCAGCGGGTGGCGGAAGGCGGTGCGGCGGCGTCGGTCCGGCATATGGTGAACGTCTTCCCCATCTCGTCATTTCCGCCCTGTGGACGGTTCGCTGTCACCTGACGCTACCTCCCGGCGAGGAGGGGCCGAAAGCTGGGCGTGCGCGCGGTGGCCGACAGCTGCCGCCCGGAGCGCCCACTGTCGTACGAGCCGGAGCGCCAGCGGTCCCTCACCCCCGTCACGCGGGGGCCTCGCGAGGTGCCGGTATCGTTGCTGACGGTCGGCTCGTTCGTAGAGTTCCCCGTATCGGGGGGCGTGATTCTTTCGTACGACCGCACAAACAGCATGGCCGCCGTGCCGCTGCTCCCGAGATGCGGCAGACGGTGCGGCCGCTTCGAACTGCTCCACACGCGAGAAAGGGCCCAACCGTGGCCTCCCCGCTCTCCTCCGCCGCCCCGGCCCGACTGGTCGTGCTGGTCTCCGGTTCCGGTACGAACCTCCAAGCCCTGCTCGACGCGATCGGTGACGACCCCGAGGGGTACGGCGCACAGGTCGTGGCGGTCGGTGCGGACCGCGTCGGCATCGCCGGTCTGGAGCGGGCCGAACGGGCCGCGATCCCCACGTTCGTGTGCCGGGTCAAGGACCACGCGTCACGCGCGGAGTGGGACGCCGCGCTCGCCGCGGCCACCGCCGCGCACCGCCCGGACCTCGTCGTGTCCGCGGGGTTCATGAAGATCGTGGGCAAGGAGTTCCTCGCCGGCTTCGGCGGCCGGTTCATCAACACCCACCCCGCCCTGCTCCCCAGCTTTCCCGGTGCCCACGGTGTGCGTGACGCGCTCGCGTACGGCGTGAAGGTCACCGGGTGCACCGTCCACTTCGTCGACGACGGCGTCGACACCGGTCCGATCATCGCGCAGGGCGTGGTCGAGGTGACCGAAGAGGACACCCCGGAGGGCGAAGCAGCTCTCCATGAACGCATCAAGGAAGTCGAGCGCAAGCTGCTCGTCGAGGCCGTGGGGCGGCTCGCCCGTGACGGCTATCGCATTGAGGGACGAAAGGTTCATCTCGATCATGTCGGTGAATAAGCCCATCCGCCGCGCCCTGGTCAGTGTCTACGACAAGACCGGGCTCGAAGACCTCGCCCGCGGTCTGCACGAGGCCGGTGTCGAGCTGGTCTCCACCGGCTCCACCGCCGGGAGGATCGCGGCCGCCGGAGTACCGGTCACCAAGGTCGAGGAGCTCACCGGCTTCCCCGAGTGCCTCGACGGCCGCGTCAAGACCCTGCACCCGCGCGTCCACGCCGGCATCCTGGCCGACCTCCGGCTGGACGCGCACCGCGAGCAGCTCGCCGAGCTGGGCGTGGAGCCGTTCGACCTGGTGGTCGTCAACCTCTACCCGTTCAAGGAGACCGTCGCCTCCGGCGCCTCGGCCGACGAGTGCGTGGAGCAGATCGACATCGGCGGCCCCTCGATGGTCCGCGCCGCCGCCAAGAACCACCCGTCGGTGGCCGTCGTCACCAGCCCCGAGCGGTACGCCGACGTCCTGACCGCGGTCAAGGCGGGCGGCTTCGACCTGACCGCCCGCAAGCGGCTCGCCGCCGAGGCCTTCCAGCACACCGCCGCGTACGACGTGGCCGTCGCCTCCTGGTTCGCGGACGACTACGCCGCCGCCGACGACTCGGGTTTCCCCGACTTCTTCGGTACGACGTACGAGCGCCAGGACGTCCTGCGCTACGGCGAGAACCCGCACCAGCCCGCCGCGCTCTACACCTCCGGCGCCGGCGGCCTGGCCGGTGCCGAGCAGCTGCACGGCAAGGCGATGTCGTACAACAACTACACGGACACCGACGCCGCGCGCCGGGCCGCGTACGACCACGCCGAGCCGTGCGTCGCGATCATCAAGCACGCCAACCCGTGCGGCATCGCGATCGCCGACGACATCGCCGAGGCGCACCGCAACGCGCACGCCTGCGACCCGCTGTCGGCGTACGGCGGTGTCATCGCCGTCAACCGTCCGGTGAGCGTCGCCATGGCCGAGCAGGTCGCGGAGATCTTCACCGAGGTCATCGTCGCCCCGGCGTACGAGGACGGCGCGGTCGAGGTGCTGTCCCGCAAGAAGAACATCCGCGTGCTGCGCTGCCCCGAGGCCCCGTCGGCCGAGGTCGAGGTCAAGCCGATCGACGGCGGCGCGCTGCTCCAGGTCACCGACCGCCTCCAGGCGGACGGTGACGACCCGGCCAACTGGACGCTGGCCACCGGCGAGGCGCTCTCAGCCGACGAGCTGCGGGAGCTCTCCTTCGCGTGGAAGGCCTGCCGCGCGGTCAAGTCCAACGCGATCCTGCTCGCCAGGGACGGCGCCTCGGTCGGTGTCGGCATGGGCCAGGTCAACCGTGTCGACTCCGCGAAGCTCGCCGTCGAGCGGGCGGGCGAGGAGCGGGCCCGGGGCGCGTACGCGGCCTCCGACGCCTTCTTCCCCTTCCCCGACGGGCTGGAGATCCTGACCGCGGCCGGTATCAAGGCCGTGGCCCAGCCGGGTGGTTCGGTCCGGGACGAGCTGGTGGTCGAGGCCGCGAAGAAGGCGGGCGTGACGATGTACTTCACCGGCACCCGCCACTTCTTCCACTGATTCCCGGCGTCTCCTGACGCCTCATGGCCACGACGAAGGGCCGGTCGCCCCGAACGAGTTCGGGGCGACCGGCCCTTCGTGTGGTGCGGCCCGCGTTACTGCTTGATCACCAGGGTGCCGGCAGCGCGGTCGTGCCAGCCCTGCAGCTTCCCGGAGTTGTCGAAGAACGGGGACAGGTACGTGAGGATGGCACCGATGTAGCAGAGGAACGCGCCGACGATCGGGATGATCCAGCGGATGAACCCGGCACCGAGACCCGGGGCCATGCCGGTGTTCTCCTTGACGACCTTCAGGCCGAGCGCCTTCTTGCCCAGCGTGGCGCCGATCAGCGAGATCAGCAGCCACTCGTAGAGCAGCGTGATCAGGATGAAGAGGGCCAGCACGCCGAACATGGTGGCGATGATGCTGACGCTCGCGTCGTTGACACAGGACTGGTAGCCCGGGTCCAGGCTGGTGCCGCAGTCGTCGGTGCTCTTCGCGAGGCCCAGGGCGCTCGCCAGGCCGATCGCGCTGAGGATGCCGTACAGCACACCGATGACGACGCCGTCGATGCAACGGGCGCCGAGGCGGCGGCCCATCGAGGCGACCTCGACCGTGCCGAGCGTCGGGATGTTGATGTAGCCGCTGTTGGCCTGGAGCGTGCCGGGTGCCTGCTGCGGGTAGCCGTAGCCGGGCTGGCCCTGCGGCGGAACGCCGGGCTGCTGCTGCGGGTAGCCGTAACCGGGCTGGCCCTGCGGCGGCACGCCCTGGGGTGCCTGCTGCGGGTAGCCGTAGCCGGGCTGGCCCTGCGGCGGCTGGCCTTGCGGCGGCTGACCGGGCTGCTGGCCGGGCTGCTGCCCGTAAGGGTTGTTCGGGTTCGGGTCGCCGAAGCTCATCTGGGCGTTTCCTCCAACGGACATACGGGGACGAATGCGGCCGCGCGGAGGAAAGAAAACATCAGCGGTCCGCCCCCCGGGTACTTCTGCGGCACTGCGGCCTTCATCGTTATAAGCGGGAAGTAAGTTTGTCCAGCCGCGGTACGAGAAGTTGTCCAAGTGCAACCTTGTGTCCACGGCCGGTACCTGTAATTGGTCCCCGGGTGGGTCATCCGCGAGAATGCCCCCATGACTGCCCAGATTCTCGATGGCAAAGCCACCGCAGCCGCGATCAAGTCCGATCTCACCGTCCGCGTGGCGGCCCTCAAGGCCCGGGGTATCACCCCCGGCCTGGGAACCCTGCTGGTGGGTGACGACCCGGGCAGCAGGTGGTACGTGGACGGCAAGCACCGCGACTGCGCGCAGGTCGGCATCGGCTCCATCCAGCGCGAACTCCCCGACACCGCCACCCAGGAGGAGATCGAGGACGTCGTACGGGAGCTCAACGCCGATCCCGAGTGCACGGGTTACATCGTGCAGCTCCCCCTGCCCAAGGGGATCGACACGAACCGCGTTCTGGAACTGATGGATCCGGCCAAGGATGCCGACGGGCTGCACCCGATGAGTCTCGGCCGGCTCGTGCTCAACGAGAAGGGACCGCTGCCCTGCACCCCGCAGGGTGTCGTGCAGCTGCTCCGCCACCACGGTGTGGAGATCAACGGGGCGCATGTCGTGGTCGTCGGACGCGGTGTCACCATCGGCCGGTCCATCCCGCTGCTGCTGACCCGTAAGTCGGAGAACGCCACGGTCACCCAGTGCCACACCGGTACGCGTGATCTCTCCGCCCACCTGCGACAGGCCGACATCATCGTCGCGGCCGCGGGCGTGGCGCACATCATCAAGCCCGAGGACGTGAAGCCGGGCGCGGCCGTGCTCGACGTCGGCGTCAGCCGGGACGGGGAGGGCAAGATCGTCGGCGATGTCCACCCGGGCGTGGCCGAGGTCGCCGCGTGGATCTCGCCGAACCCGGGCGGTGTCGGCCCGATGACCCGCGCCCAGTTGCTCGTCAACGTGGTCGAGGCGGCCGAGCTCGACTCCGTCCCGTCCGCGGGCTGAACCGATCCGGAAGGAACCCCATGGGTGCTGGTACGAGTCCGGCCGACCGGGCCGCCGCCGCTGCGGACGGGCCGGTCGCCGAGCAGTCCGAGGGCGCGGCCGGTGTTCCGGCCGGCGGCGCTGCCGACTCCTCGGCTGACGGCGGGCCGGCGGCCCCGGCCGACGGTGCTTCACCCGCGTCGGGCGACAGCGCGGCAGCGGCACCGGACGACACCGCGGACGGTGCCGCGGACGACGGCGCGGACGCTGCTGCGGACGGTCGCACCGGCAGCCACCCCGCGCCCGTTCCCGCCGCGGCCCCCGCGACGGGCCGGTCGCGGGCGTTGGCGTCGCTCACCCAGGACACCGCGCGTCCCGAGGGCGGCGGCCGGGCGGCGGGCGGCGATGCTCCGGCCCCCGCCCGTCAGTGGCCGTTGCTCGCGGTGCTCGGCACGGCCGCGATCGGCCTGCTGATCGTGGCCTCCGACCCCTTCGAGCAGGCCTTCCGGGTCGGCACGATACTGATCGGTGTGGCGCTCATCGGGGGCGCGGTACTCCGCCTCGTGATCCCCTCGGTGGGCATGCTCGCGGTGCGTTCCCGCTTCACGGACCTGGTGACGTACGGGCTGCTGGGCTTCCTCATCGTGATGCTCTCGCTGATGGCGCAGCCCAAGCCGTGGCTGGACATCCCGTTCCTGGAGAACGCGGTCCACTTCACGATCCGCTGAATCCGCGCGGCCGCCCCGGGCCGCGGACCGGCGCCCGTCCCCTCCCCCGAGAAGGGACGGACGCCGGGGACGGGGCGTGTCGGAGCGAAAAGCTCCGGAATCCGGCGAGTTGAGCGGCCTTGCCCCGTCCTGACTCCAGCCTTGTGGTCGGGGGAGGACTGTTCAAGGGATGGCTGTGGCCTGTGGCACGGAAGTGACCATTCCGCCACGGTGTGATCGTCAGGCAACGATGGCAGACTGGCCCGGCAGGCGGCAGGCGGCAGGCGGCAGGCGGCAGGCGGCAGGCGGCAGGCGGCAGGCGGGCCGGGCAGAGGCCGGGGCGCGTGCGGGTGTGTGGCCGGACTTCCGAGTGCAACCATGCGCTCCCTCTCCAGGAACTGGCAGTCTGCGTTCGCGCATCCATCTGGGTAGTCCGGAGCGGAAGACCACCGGCTCCGGACGGGGCCAGAGCGGTGTGCGAGGAGCCGGCCGCGTGCGGGGGCAGCGGAAGCCGAAACGATGTGAAGTGGGAAGCAGGGGGGAAGTAATGCCTCGTTGGAAGGCGCTGCCGGAGGATCTCGACCCACAGGTCCGGGAGTTTGCCGGCCAACTGCGCAGACTCGTCGACCGCAGCGGCCTGAGCATCGCCGCCGTGGCCGACCGCACGGGATACAGCAAGACGTCGTGGGAGCGGTATCTGAACGGGCGGCTGCTCGCCCCCAGGGGCGCCATCGTCGCGCTGGCCGAGGTGACGGGCACCAATCACGCGCACCTGAACACCATGTGGGAGCTGACGGAACGGGCCTGGAGCCGTGCCGAGATGCGCCACGACATGACGATGGAGGGCATGCGGATAATCCAGGCGCGGGCGGCGCTCGGCGAGACCGGGCAGCCGTCGCGCGGCCACGGCAGGAGCCGGCCCTCCCCTGGTGTCGGCATGGCCGGGGGCGGGACGGGTGCGGCACCGGGCGTGAGCGACGGGGGCCGCTCCCCGTCCGTACCGGCCCAGCGCGGGAGCGTTCCGCAGGTGCCGCAGCAGCCGCAGGTCCGGCCGGACCGGGCGATGGGTGCGGGGCCCGGTCTGCCGCCCGCGACGAACGCCCACGAGGGCGCTCCCGGGCAGCCGCCCGCGCATCGCGGCAGTGGCCGGGGCAGCGGGAGTGGCCGGGGCCGTGGCGGCGGCAGCCGTAAACAACTCGTGATCGCCGCGGCCGCGGTGGGCGTCCTGCTCGTGGTGACCGGTGCGGTACTGCTGACCGGTTCGGGTGGTGACTCCGACGCCGACAAGGCCGCCGCCCCCTCCCCGTCGCCCACGACCAGTGCGCCGGAACTGCCGGCCGGGGTCGGGTGCAGCGGCTCCGACTGCGCCGGGCAGGACCCCGAGGACATGGGCTGCGGCGGCGAGTACGTCCGTACGGTCTCCAGCGCCACCGTCGGCGGAAGCGTCGTCGAGGTGCGCTACAGCAAGACCTGCGGGGCGGCGTGGGCCCGGATCACCAAGGCGGCCACCGGCGACACCGTACGGATCAGCGCGGGCGGTGCGGGGCAGGACGGCACGGTGTCCGCCGCCGCTGACACGTACACCCCGATGGTCGCCGTGAAGCGGGTCGCCGACGTCAAGGCGTGCGCCACCCTCGCCACCGGCACGAAGGGGTGCACGGCCGAAGCGACGGGGTGAGCGGGGAGCGGTGCGGTGAGCGGGGAGTGACCGGTTGTGTGCGGTGCCACAGGGGGCCGGGCGGCCGAGGGGTTCCGGGTCGGATAGCCTGATCGCTGGATATCTCTTCACATCAAGATTCAGGGATGTCCAGCACCAGGGGCCAGGAGCCCCCACCGCCAGCTGTCTAACGGAGATCGCCATGACCCGCACTCCCGTGAATGTCACCGTGACCGGCGCAGCCGGCCAGATCGGCTACGCGCTGCTCTTCCGCATCGCCTCCGGCCACCTGCTCGGCCCGGACGTGCCGGTCAACCTGCGTCTCCTGGAGATCCCGCAGGGTCTGAAGGCCGCCGAGGGCACCGCGATGGAGCTCGACGACTGCGCCTTCCCGCTGCTGCGCAACATCGAGATCACCGACGACGCCAATGTCGGCTTCGCCGGCGCGAACGTCGCCCTGCTCGTCGGCGCCCGCCCCCGCACCAAGGGCATGGAGCGCGGCGACCTGCTCTCCGCCAACGGCGGCATCTTCAAGCCGCAGGGCAAGGCGATCAACGACAACGCCGCGGACGACATCAAGGTCCTCGTCGTCGGCAACCCGGCCAACACCAACGCGCTCATCGCGCAGGCCGCCGCCCCGGACGTACCGGCCGAGCGCTTCACCGCGATGACCCGGCTGGACCACAACCGCGCGATCTCGCAGCTGGCCGCCAAGACCGGTGCCGCCGTCTCCGACATCAAGAAGCTGACGATCTGGGGCAACCACTCGGCCACCCAGTACCCGGACATCTTCCACGCGGAGATCGCCGGCAAGAACGCCGCCGAGCTCGTCAACGACGAGGCCTGGCTGGGCGACACCTTCATCCCGACCGTCGCCAAGCGCGGCGCCGCGATCATCGAGGCCCGTGGCGCGTCCTCGGCCGCCTCCGCCGCGAACGCCGCCATCGACCACGTGCACACCTGGGTCAACGGCACCGCCGCCGGCGACTGGACCTCCATGGGTATCCCGTCGGACGGCTCCTACGGCGTTCCGGAGGGCATCATCTCGTCCTTCCCGGTCACCACGGAGAACGGCACGTACAAGATCGTCCAGGGCCTGGACATCAACGAGTTCTCCCGTGCGCGCATCGACGCGTCGGTGAAGGAGCTCACCGAGGAGCGCGACGCGGTCCGCGAGCTCGGCCTCATCTGATCCGTACGTCCCCCAGGGGACCCGCGGACGCCATCGCCCCCGGCAGCAGTCAGCCGCTGCCGGGGGCGATGGCGTTTCTCGTACGGGGCCGGCCTCAGGCCCCACGGAGCCCGTCGGCGAACTCGCGCAGGGCCGCCATGGCCCGGCGCTGGATACCGGGGCCGAACGTGACGCGGCCGGCGCCCAGTTCGCCGAGGCGGCGCGGACCCGGACCGTCCGGCCGGGCCAGCGCGTTGAGCGGTGCGGGTACGGCGGCGGCCAGGCGGGGGAGCGACTCGGCCGGGGCACCGATCGGGTAGACGCAGTCCGCGCCCGCGGCCACGTACAGCAGCGCGCGGCGCACGGTCTCGGCCTCCTGGTCCGTGCCCTCCGGGACGCCGGTGACGTACGTGTCCACCCGGGCGTTGACGAACAGCGCGTCCCCGGCGGCCGCCCGCACCTCCGCCAGCCGGTCCGCCTGCCACCGGGCATCCACGAGGACCCCGTCCACCGTGTCCTCCAGATTGCAGCCGACGGCCCCGGCGGCGAGCAGCCGCTCCACCAGCTCCCGTGGCGCCAGTCCGTAGCCCGCCTCGATGTCGGCCGACACGGGTACGGAGACGGCGCGGGCGATCCGCGCCACCGCCGCGAACATCTCGGCCGCGGGTGTGGCCCCGTCCTCGTACCCGAGCGAGGCCGCGACCCCCGCGCTCGGCGTGGCCAGGGCCGGGAATCCCGCGTCGGCGAGGACGCGGGCGCTCGCGGCGTCCCACGGACCGGGCAGGACCAGGGGATCGCCGGGTGTGCGGCCGAGGTGCAGCGCACGGAGGTCGGACGCGGTCATGGCGGAGGGCTCCTGAGGTGGGCGGTGCGGAGGGGAGTGCCTGGATCAGTGGTCGCCGGGCGTGTAGTGGCCGGGGACCAGGCGGCAGGTCACGGCGAACCGGTTCCAGGCGTTGATCGTGATGATCGCGGCGATGAGGTGGGCGAGCTCCGCCTCGTCGAAGTGCTTCGCGGCCTTCGCGTACACCTCGTCCGGCACGAAACCGTCGGTCAGGACGGTCACCGCCTCGGTCAGCTCGATCGCCGCGATCTCCTTCGGCGTGTAGAAGTGCTGCGACTCCTCCCACGCGCTGAGCTGCACGATCCGCTGGATGGACTCACCCGCCGCGAGCGCGTCCTTGGTGTGCATGTCGAGGCAGAACGCGCAGTGGTTGAGCTGCGAGGACCGGATCTTCACCAGCTCGGCCACGACCGGGTCGAGCCCCTTGCGGGACGTGGCATCCAGCCGGGCCATCGCCTTGTAGACGTCGGGGGCGTGCTCGGCCCACTGCATGCGGGGCGTGTGCTCGGTGGTGTACTCGGACGTTGCGTGGCTGTGCTCGTTCGTCGTCATGGATACGACGCTACGCGGGGTGTGGCGTAGCGGTATGGTCCATTTTCATGACAGATCCCTGGGCCACTTTCGGTGCGGACCTGCACATTGACCCGGCCGGCGCCACCGGACTGCGGGCCGGGCTCATGGACGCCCTGCGCGAGGCCGCCCGGACGGGACGCCTCGCACCGGGGACCCGGCTGCCGTCGTCCCGCACCCTCGCGGCCGACCTCGGCATCGCCCGCAACACCGTCGCCGACGCCTACGCGGAACTGGTCGCCGAGGGCTGGCTCACCGCCCGGCAGGGCTCCGGCACCCGGGTCGCGCAGCGCGCCGAGCCGCGCCGGGCGGCGGCCAGGGCGCCGCGCTCCCGGCCGCCCCGCACCAGCCCCGCCTACAGCCTGCAGCCCGGCTCGCCCGACCTGTCGACGTTCCCGCGCGCCGAATGGCTCAAGGCCGCCCGCCGCGCCCTCACCGCGGCACCCAACGACGCCCTCGGATACGGCGATCCACGCGGCCGCGTCGAACTGCGCACCGTGCTCGCCGACTACCTGTCACGGGCCCGCGGCGTGTACGCGGACCCCGACCGCATCGTCATCTGCTCCGGCTTCGTGCACGGACTGATGATGATGGGGAAGGTGCTGCGGGAGCGCCGCGTGCGGGAGGTGGCCGTCGAGTCGTACGGGCTGGACGTGCACACCCGCCTGCTCACCGAGGCCGGGCTGCGCATCCCCTGCCTGCCGCTCGACGAACTCGGCTCCCGTACCGGCGAACTGTCCGCGATGCGCGGCGCGGGCGCGGTGCTGCTGACACCCGCGCACCAGTTCCCGACCGGGGTACCGCTCCACCCCGACCGGCGGGCCGCGGCGGTCGACTGGGCCCGGAGCACCGGCGGCCTGATTCTGGAGGACGACTACGACGGAGAGTTCCGCTACGACCGCCAGCCGGTCGGCGCACTCCAGGGACTGGACCCCGAACACGTCGTCTACCTGGGCACCGCCAGCAAGTCCCTGGCACCGGGACTGCGGCTGGGCTGGATGGTCGTCCCACAGGCGCTGGTGGGCGAGGTGACCGCGGCCAAGGGGCTGAGCGACTGGGCGTCCAGCGCGCTGGACCAGCTGACGCTCGCCGAGTTCATCGCCTCCGGCGCGTACGACCGGCATGTGCGCTCCATGCGGCTGCGCTACCGCAACCGCCGCGACCAGCTTGTCGCCGCGCTGGCGGAGCGGGCCCCGTCCATCAGGATCAGCGGGATCGCCGCCGGTCTGCACGCCGTACTCGAACTTCCGGAAGGCAGCGAGGCGGACGTCGTCCGGTCGGCTGCCTGGCAGGGGCTGGTGGTGGAGGGGCTGTCCTTCTACCGCCACCCGGACGCCGAGGCACGCCGCGAGGCCCTGGTCATCGGCTACGGGACCCCGACCGACAGTGCCTGGGCCGGTACGTTGGACGCGCTCGTGCGGGTGCTGTCGTGAGGTGAGGTGCGCGGGGGCACCGCCCCGCGCCGTCGGTGCCCGCCCCACGGCTGGAGCCCGGCTCGACCGGACGCGCCGTACGGCGAGTGTCACCAGCAGTCCGGCGGCGGGGTCGACCACGGTGAACGCGTCGGGGCACCCCGATTCCAGCCGTGCCATCGCCTCGTCCTGCCGCTCCTGGTCCTCGGCCCAGGCCCGAAGCCCGTTCAGCACCGCGGCGCTCCGAAGGACCGCCGCCCGTACGTCCATCCCTCCGGAGCACCCCGAACCGGACGGCACACCAAGCCCCTCCGCGAGCCGAAGTGCACGCCGCCGCAGCCAGCGGAGGGCGAGCCGGCGATTGCGCACCACGACCTCGCCCAGCGAAACGGCACGCTGTCCGTCGGTCACGGTGATCTCTGCCGCGTAGCCCACACCGGTCATGCGGCACGCTCCCCGGTCGGCGAATGGACCACGCCCTTCGCCGTCGCGGCTGCCGCTTCGGCGAAGGCCACGAACATGTCCAGCTCGGCCACTTCGGCGGCGCGCTCGGCAATGCGCTGGTCAATCGCTGCGTCCAGCGCGGCGAGGAACAGCGCGCGGGACGCCGTGTCCGAGTCGATGCGGTCCCACGTGACGGGCAGTTCGCTCGCGGAGTTCGGCTGCCGGGTTCCCACGGCGAGGACGAGCCGAACAGGGATGTGCTTCACGGCTGCTCCCCGTGCACGGCGACCCGGTGCCGCTTGCGCAGCACACGGCAGTCGGTCGCCCTGCTCTCGTCCCTCTGGCCCCGGGCCACGGCTTCGGCCAGGTCGAGTTCCTGGCAGTCCCGGCACTCGGCGGCCTCGGAAGGCGGGGCGGTGCTGTGGTCGGTCATGCCACGTCCCCCCGGCTCCTGGCGTTCGCGTACGCGGTACGGGCGCGGAGGCGCTCGTCGGGGGTGGCGAGCCGGACGTATTCGGGGATGGCTTCCCACTCGGGACCCCCACCGACCGGCCGCAGAGACCAGTACGGACCGGAGACTCCGCGGAACTCCCCGACCCGGTCGTTACGGCCTCGATCCACCACGAGTGTCCCGGCGGGCGGGAGTTGGACGTGCTTCTGCTCAGGCATCGCCGCACCTCTCTGTAGTCATTCCACTACCAAGGGCGTTCAGCGTGGCCTAGGGTGAGGTTGTCTTCAACGTGGCTCAGGTGGAGGGCACATTGGTAAACCGTAAAGAGTTGAACCCCGAAGCAAGCGCCCAGGCGGCTTTCGGCGCGCGTTTACGCAGGCTGCGCGAGGAGCGTGGCTGGACCCAGGATCACCTGGGCGCACTGGTTGGCTGCACGGGCAGGCATATCTCGGCAATTGAAACTGGTCGCAAATCGCCAACTCTGCCATTCTCGCACAAAGCTGACGCAGCCTTAAATTTGACCGGCACCGCCGATTCGTTCGAGCGCGAATGGCGGGAGATCAAGCACGGCAACTTGCTGGAAGGCTTCCCGGAGTACGTGGGCTATGAGGGTCGGGCGGTGGAGATCCGGCTGTTTCAGGTGGGGATCGTCCCCGGTCTGTTGCAGACCGCGGAGTATGCGCAGGCCCTGGCAAACGGCGATGTGCGACGCGGCGCCATCACAGCCGAGCAAGCGGCCGACCGCGTTGCGTTCCTGGCGGAACGGCAAACGGCCCTGTTGCGGGAGCGCCCGCCCATGGTGCTCGTGGTGATGGATGAAAGTTGTATCCGCCGCCCGATCGGCGGCCGCAAAGTGATGGACGAACAATTGCAACATCTGGCTCTGTTCGCCGAGTTGCCGAACAGCGTGCTCCAGGTGGCACCTTTCGATATAGGTGAGCGTCGACCGTTCAATCTTCCGGTCAACCTCCTCACCCTGCCGGACCGGTCCATGGTCGCGTACGCCGAGTCTCATGCTCAGGGGCATGTCGACCGCGAGAGCGCTGCCGTTCTGCCCCTGCTCACGGGCTACCATCAACTACAGGCCGCATCGCTGTCTCAAGCGGGTTCCGTGGCCATGATCAACGAGGTACGAAAGGGCACTCCGTGACGACCGAATCTCCCTGTTGGTTCAAGTCCTCGTACAGCTCCAACGGAGGCGACTGCGTTGAGGTCGCAGCCAACCTCGTCGCCGCACGCGGCATCGTCCCGGTTCGTGACTCCAAGACCCCGGCCGGCCCGGTTCTGAACGTCCTCACCGGCTCGTTCGCCTCCTTTGTGGCGGGCGTCAAGGCCGGAGAGTTCGGCGGCGTCTGAACGAGCGTTGGGGCGCGGTGCCACCAGGACTGACCTGGTGGCACCGCGCCCCACGCTCGTTCAGACGCCGCCGCGCAAAGAGAGTCCAGCGCCAAGGTGCTTCGTCCTGCTGCTGGGCTCGTTCGATCAGCTTCGGATCAGCCTCCGGATGCCAAGCGGTGCCGGGCCAGCCACAGTCGAACGGTCCCTCTTCGCGCGGCTGTCGCACGAGAACTGTCTCCGGCTCCAGGCGCTCCGCTCCGTGAAGCAGGCCGTGCCCAACTCGACATGACACTCAGGGACCCGTCTGCGTGGGCGGTTCGTGAGTCTTTGAGTGGATGTGCTGTCGCCTGATCGTGTGACGGCGGGGCGACTCTGCCGGTCCGTGGTTGGTGATCTGGTGATGTGACCGGGTGAGTGAACGCAAGCCGTACCCGAGTGACTTATCGGACGAGCAGTGGTCGTCGATCGAGCCGGTGATCATCGCGTGGAAGAACCGGCACCGCTCGGTCAGCGGTCATCAGGGCGCCTATGCGATGCGAGAGATCGTGAACGCCATCCTCTACCAGGGGCGGACCGGTTGCCAGTGGGCCTATCTCCCGCACGACCTGCCGCAGAAGAGCGCGACGTACTACTACTTCGCCGCCTGGCGGGACGACGGGACCGACCAGGTCATTCATGAACTCCTGCGCTGCCAGGTCCGGGAGAGAGCCCGACGATTAGAGGACCCGACCCTGGTGGTGCTGGACACCCAGAGTGTCCACGTGGCCGCCGGGGTCCCCGCCTCTACGAGTGGCCACGATCCGGCCAAGCGGGTGCCCGGCCGCAAGCGCGGCCTGGCCGTGGACGTCCTCGGCCTGGTCAGCGCGGTCGTTGTCCTCGCCGCGAACACCCACGACAACGCCGCGGGCGTCGTCCTGCTTGACCAGATCGCCGAGCACGCCGGCGGAACCGCGCGCAAAGCCCTGGTCGACCGTCGCCCAGGGCCTGGTGGTCGCCGGCCGCCCAGGCCTCGACGATGCGGTCCCAGCGGCGGACGTTCATCGCGCGGCACTCCACCACCCGCTGAAGCGGCCGCGGCACCTGCGACTGATTCAACGGATGGATCTCCACCCGCGTCCCGCCGGCGGCATTCAGGCGTCGCAGGAGGTGCCGGGCCACGTTCTGGCGGCGCACTTGACGGTAGGCGGCCTCGATGCGCTCCAGGTTCGCGTTCGACGGCCGGCGCCGATCCTCCAGCCACGCCTTCAACGTCCGGTCGGTCACCGTCAGTCCGGCGTCCCTGGCCGCCCTGCGGCTGTGGCCGGTCCGGGGCAGGTAGTGCAGGCGGGCCAACAATCGGGCGGAGAACTCGCACCAGCCCACCCGGCCAAAGATTCCTGTCCGCCTTCAGCGGCATCTCACCTCACTTCCGGCCCCGCCGCCACCTGATGACCGCCCCCGACTACCGCACCGGGATGCAGCACCGCTTCACCACCTGGGAGCAGGTCACCGGCACCGCCGGTCTGTCCACCACGGCCTGAGCACAGGCCCCACCCCCCCCCGACACACCGTCAGACGCCCACACACACAACAACGTGACAGCGCCAGCGCATGTCCTCGACGGTCAGCTGGCCGATCGGTCGACGCCGCAAGGCGTGTGCAGTAGCGACAAGACGGGTGTCGTCGACAGACGGGGCTGGCCAGAAGGCGCGTTCAAGCTCTTCAATGGAGCGGTCACAATTCAAGGGGCGCGTCACCGATCGATTGTCCAACAGTCAGATCTCAAACGCGGTCTCAAGGTTCTTTGCACAGGCATCGCTTTACCTTTTCCTTGCAACGCTTTTCCGAAAATGATTCCGCCCGTTTCGGCGCGCCAGCCGGCCTCCCGGCGGAGTTCCGGGAGCCGGGCGAACCGCCCATGAGTCTCCGATTCAGGTCACTGGCCACCGCAGGTCAGGTCCTTCGCGGGCAGTCGGCCCGTGGTCAGGTACCGCGTGACGCCGGCGTCCGCGCAGGACGGTCCGGCCACCACCACGCCGTGGCCCTCACCGCCGGCCACCGTGACCATCCGCGCACCGTGCAGCGCCCGCCGCATGCCCTGCGCCATGGCCAGCGTCGCCTGCGGATCCCACTGGTTCTGCACGA
This sequence comes from Streptomyces laculatispora, assembly GCF_017353455.1. Taxonomy (GTDB): domain Bacteria; phylum Actinomycetota; class Actinomycetes; order Streptomycetales; family Streptomycetaceae; genus Streptomyces; species Streptomyces laculatispora. Next base: position 4,612 of record NZ_JAFMPZ010000603.1, on the reverse strand, counting down.
TCAGCGCGTTGACGTCGTTGCTCACCACGGTGGCCGGCTCCCTTGCCGCCGACTTCCAGAACGCGCACGGCTGAATGGTGGCCCCCAGGTCTCCGGCCAGCGGGTACTTGGCCCGGTCTCGGATCACGTCCCGGCGGTACTGCTCGGGGTTGCGCGGCCAGCTGCGGGTGTCGCCGCAGAAGGCGGCCCAGGTGACGGCAGACTGGTTGTCGGCAGGAACGTCCGCACCGAACGCCCCCGCGTCGGCGGACCGGACCGGGGCGGAGTCGGGGACAGCCTGTTCGGCCGACGCGGTCGGCGTGGCCGACGCGGGTGGTCCGCCTGCGGCCGAAGCCTTCAACGCGACGATCCACGGGGTGACGGTCTTGACGCCGACGAACGCACCGTACTGGGAACGGATGGCGTCGCCGCTGAGCGCCCCACCGTTCGTCGGGACGGGTATGCGGTCGGCGCGGGCGATGAGCTCCCAGTACGTCTTCCGGACCTTCGCCGGAGTCGGCCCCAGACCGTAGGTGGCGTTGCGGGCGGCGGCCCACTCGGTCCAGCGGGTGAAGGCGAGTTCGGCCCCGGCCGACCACCCCCGGAACGTCCCTCGCCACGCGAGCGTCGGATCGAGGGCGCTGTCGAGCACGAACCGGTCCGAGCGCCGGGGGAACATCTGCGTGTAGACGGCGCCCAGGTAGGTGCCGTACGAGTACCCGAAGTAGGAGATCTTCTTTTCCCCCAGTGCCGCCCGGACTACGTCCATGTCCCGTGCCGTGTTGCGGGTGGTGAGGTGCGGCAGCATGTCGCCCGCCTTGGCCCAGCACTTGTCGGCCACCGTCCGGGCCAGGGCCACGTCCTTCGCGAACGTCCGTGCGGTGTAGGGGTGCTGGACGGCCTGTTCGTCGCCCGTCAGACCGCAGCTGATCGGCGCGCTCTGCCCGACCCCGCGCGGGTCGAAGCCGACCAGGTCGAACCGCTCTCGTACCTCCGCCGGCAGCAGCGGCTCCATCTCCACGGGCATGGTCAGCCCCGGAACGCCCGGTCCCCCGGGATTCATCAGCAGCACGCCGTGCCGCTCCTTCGCACCGCTCGCCTTTACCCGCGATATCGCGAGGTCGATCTTCCGGCCCCCGGGGTCGTTGTAGTCCAGCGGCACCTTGACCTTCGCGCACTCGAACTCCGCCGGCCCGCCCGTATCGCAGCGCTCCCAACGGAGTTTCTGCTGCGCGTACTGCTGGAGCGGATCCCCCGCCGCGAACGCCGTCACGGGGGTGAGCGCTGCCATCACGGTCGTCACCGTGCCGACCGTGAGCAGGGAAATCGTTCGGGCGCCTCGTAGAGCCATGCCAGTCCTCTGTGCAGAATCAGTGTCTCGAATTGCCTCCAGTCTCTGTTCCGCCCCACTCGTACCTCGTGCGACGCGGGGATGGACTCATGATCCACCTAGCGGTGTAGGACGGCTACACCGACGTCCTGCTGAAGTCCTGCTCCGTGTCGTTCATCAATCAGGGTGGGCGGCCGATCGGCCGTCTGCCGACAGTCGTGCCATCGACACCCCGACCCGCAGCGCCTCGACGGCACGGGAGGGCGCAGCGCCGACGGCGCGGCCCATCGCCGTGTCGTCGGCGCCCGGGCGGGAACGGCTCAACACGGTTGCCGTGTACCGGCACCCGCCGGCTGGGTGACGACGCCGACCTCATTGCGCACCAACCCGACCGGGCTGCCGTTCTTCGCAGCCACACAAACCGGCGGACGGAGGCCAACAACAATGCAGTGTCGATCAGTTGCAGCCTCGCCACCGTCCGCACCCACCCGCAGACAGCAGCGCTCCGGTGCGATCGGCCCAGATCGCCTGCATCGATTCGGCCGTGTCGCCGGCGGCGGTGCGGGTGGACCGGCGCGGGTCGAGCGCCCGATCGGTGGCCATGTTCTTGTCGGCGGCGAGCTCCTCGGGAGCGACGGTGGCGGACCAGTCCAGCCCGTCGGCCCACCCGGCGCGGCCTTCCTGTCTTACGGCTTTGTCGGACCAGCGCGCGGGTCTCCCGGCCCCTAGGGGTTAGGGGAGGGACACACCCGGTGCTGTTCTCCTCCTGCAGACCGCGTGGCTCGCGCTGAACTGGATGCTCGGCCTCGGACTGGACGCACGGGCAGCGCAAGGCCACCGAGGCGGGATTCCGGACGCGCGGCGCCCTGCTGGTAGGAAAGGCACGCGAAGGCGGGCTACGGTATGTGGGCAGCGTCGGAACCGGGTGGAGCGACACCGAACGCACCACGCTCGCCGACCTCCTCCGCGTCGCTGCGATCGACGAGTGCCCCTTCGAGAGAACGCCGGATGTGACCGGAGCGCGGTGGGTGCTGCCACGCCTGGTCGGCGAGGTCCGCTACACGAGCCGGACCCGGACAGGACTGCTGCGGCATTCCTCCTGGCACCGGCTGCGCCCTGACTTCGCCCCCGACGACATCACCTGACCCGGACGCCTCCTACTGCGGCGACTGCAGACCCGTCTGCGGGTTGCAGATATGGCACGGCTCGATGTCCGGCTCCGCCAACGCGATCAAGGCCTCCCCATGGTCGAGGAACCCCAACGTCGCCTCGTACAGGGAGCAGTCCCCGCGGTGTAGAAGGGCCGTCGCATTCGATCTTTGCCGCTGAATCTTCCAGCGTTGCCCGGGCGCCCTCACCCCTGATCTTGGACACTCGAGATAGTGGATCTTGAGGATCTGAGTGGGCGGTTCGTGAGTCTTTGAGTGGATGTGCTGTCGCCTGATCGTGTGACGGCGTCACGATCTCTCGCATCGCATAGGCGCCCTGATGACCGCTGACCGAGCGGTGCCGGTTCTTCCACGCGATGATCACCGGCTCGATCAACGACCACTGCTCGTCCGATAAGTCACTCGGGAACGCGCGCCGCGAACACCCACGACAACGCCGCGGGCGTCGTCCTGCCTGACCAGGTCGCCGAGCACGCCGGCGGAACCGTGCGCAAAGCCCTGGTCGACCAGGGCTTCAAGAATCAGGTCGTCATGCACGGCGCCGACCTGGGCATCGACGTCGAGATCGCCGAACGCAACCCGCAGGTCAAGGGGTTCGTGCCGCAGCCGAAGCGGTGGAGGGTCGAGCAGACCTACGGGATCCTGATACTGCACCGGCGCCTGGTCCGCGACTACGAGCACCGCCCCTCCTCCTCCGCCTCCGCCTCCCGCGTCTACTGGGCGATGACCCACATCATGACCCGACGCCTCACCGGCGCGAACGCCCCCACCTGGCGTGAGACGCAGGCGGTGGCAGCGTGAACATCCAGCCCCTCCTCGACGCCCTGGACCTCCAGGAAGACGCCGCCCGGGCCCTGGCCGACGACCTCCACGCACAGATCGACGACCTGCAGACCCGGCTGCGGGAGGCCGAGACCCACCTGGAGCATCTCGCGATCACCCGCAAGACCATCACCGGCCTCGCCGACCGGCTCCCGGCCTGCACACCAGACCTGCCCGAGCACCCGGACTACCCCCACATCCTCGCCGCCTTCAACCATGCGACCGGGCCGCTACGGGCCAAGAACGTCTGCGAAGCCCTCGGCCACGAACTGCTGCCGAAGAACGTCGAAGGCACTCGCGCCAAGCTGAAACGCCTGGTCAAACTCGGCATCCTCACCGAGGCCGACACCGGCAACTTCGCCAGGAAGCCATAGCCGACGGAACCTCCACCAGCGACCTTGCTCAGCCTCACCCAGAAACGGACATAACCTTACGAACAACCAGGGCCGCCGTGGCCACTGACACACCGTGCCGACGCATGAGTGGGCCCCCGGACAACTCCGGGGGCCCACTCATGCGTCGAGGATCCGTTGTCCTTCCGAGGGTGATCGCCGGGTTCCCGCTGATCAGGCGCAGCGTGGGTGTCTCTGCGGCAGACGGGTCCGGTCCTCGCGGCGTCGGCGCCAGGCGATGCGATGGGAACGCCCCCGTGGGCGGTCCCGGCCGAACCGGCCGCGAGTACGGCCTTGATGGCATGGCCCTCGCGGCGAGGAAGCCGCCGCCACCGGGCCCCTACCTCGGGCCCACCGCAGCCGCGTCCCCCGCCGGGGCCTCGCCGAACCGGGCCAGGGCCAGTGCGCCCGCCACGGCCACCGCGAAGCCGGTGACCGCCAGCCAGCCGAGCCCCTCGCGGGTACGGTCCCCGAGCCAGATGACGCCCACCAGCGCGGGGCCGATCGTCTCGCCCAGGACCATTCCGGCGGTCGCCGTCGTCACCGAGCCGCGTTGCAGTGCCGAGGTGAGCAGCAGGAACGCCGAGCTGCCGCCCACCAGCAGCGCGTACGTGGCCGGGTTGGACAGCAGGGCAGCCGGTGAGACGTCGTCGATGAGCCGGACCGCGACCTCCACCACCCCGAAGCCGCAGCCCGCGCCGAGCCCCAGGACCAGGGCTCGCGCCCGTTCGGGCAGCCGCCCCGCCGTCGTGCCGATCAGCAGGATGCCGAGGGCGATGCCGAGCATCGACCAGCGCAGCGCGTCCGATCCGGGCAGGTGCCCCTCGCCGCCGGAGGCGAGCCCCAGCATGCCCAGGCCCGCGCAGACGACGCCGACGGCCGTCCACTCGGTGGCGCTCAGCCGCACCTGGAGCAGGCGG
>NZ_JAFMPZ010000296.1 GCF_017353455.1 Streptomyces laculatispora | reverse complement strand
TGGGAGGGCTTGTCCTCGAACGCCGGACGGGTTGGGAGGGCTTGTCCTCGAACGCCGGAAGGGCTGGGTTGGCTCGGCCTCGAGCGCCGGACGGCTGGGTTGGCTCGCCCTCAAGCGTCGGGCGGGCTGAAGGGATCGTTCTCGAACGGGGGACGGGCTTGGGTGTCCCTCCTCCGTAGTTCCTAGCCGCGGCCGATCGCCGCGAACACCGCGCCGGTCAGCGACGCCAGATCCGCGGGGGACAGCTCGACCTCCAGGCCTCGGCGGCCCGCCGAGACACAGATCGTCCCGTGGGTTCGCGCCGACGCGTCCAGCACCGTGGGAAGCCGCTTGCGCTGGCCCAGGGGGGAGATGCCGCCCCGGACGTAGCCCGTGGTCCGTTCCGCCGCCGCCGGGTCCGCCATGGTCGCCCGCTTGCCGCCGACCGCCGAGGCGAGGGCCTTCAGGTCCAGGGAGCCGGCGACCGGGACGACAGCGACGGTCAGGTGGCCGTCCACGTCGGCCACCAGGGTCTTGAACACCCGGTCGGGGGAGACGCCCAGCGCCTCGGCCGCCTCCTCGCCGTAGGAGGCCGACGCCGGGTCGTGCTCGTAGGCGTGCACCGTGAACGGCGTGCCGGCCGCGGTCAGCGCGACCGTGGCCGGGGTGCCGCCGGACTGGTGCTGCTTCTTCGCCTTCTTCGCCACGGGGGAGTGGCCCTCCGGTCGCTCAGTTGGGGTAGGTGGGGGCGCGGGTCAGGTCCACCGCGGGCAGCGACGGCAGATGCCGGATGACGGCGGTCTCGGCACGCAGCAGCGTCAGCTCCTCGCGGAGCCGGGTCGCGGTGTCCGGGGCCTGGAGCAGACGCTGCTTGGCGGGGATGTCCAGCACGGCCGCGGCGGCGACCAGGTACGAGACGACGGACGGGTCGTCGGGCAGGTCCGCGCCGGTGGTGAGGGAGCGTTCGCTCGCGCCCGCCAGCCGCTTCTGGTAGCTGCGGAAGGCCCGCAGGACGCCCTCGGCGAGCGCACCCGCGTCCTCGCCCGGATCCTCCTCCAGCTCTTCGAGCTCGGCCGTCAGACAGGGGCCGCTCGCGTCCACCGAGAGCAGCCGGACACGGGTGGTGCCGGTCGCGAGGACCTCGAAGCTGCCGTCCGACCGCTCCCGGATCTTCGCCGCGTCGGCGATACAGCCCACCCGGTGGAACGTCTGGAGGGGATCGGGGCCGAAACCGTCCGCCGGGCCGCGCTCGACGGGAACGCGCCCCGGGTCCGGCATTCCGGCGGCCGTCGGGGCGGTCTCGCGGCCGTCGCGGATCGCGACCACGGCGAAGCGGCGCGGTTCGTCCTCATCGGTCTTCAGCAGTTCGCGCATCATGGCGCGATAACGCTCCTCGAAGACGTTAAGCGGCAGCACGAGGCCGGGGAACAGCACCGCGTTCAGCGGGAACAGAGGCAGGCGGGCGGTGGTCACAACGGTCAAGCGTAATGGCCGCGGGTCCGTCCCCGGTCGGCCCGGTGTCGTAAGGGCGTCACGGACGCCACCTGGAGCCGTGCGCCGTCGCGTGCGTCGAGGAACCTGCCGAGCGGATCGTCGGACACCGAGGACCACGGGAACGAGGCGGCGTGGGGTCCGATCCGCCGGAACTGTTCCAGTGCCTCGTCCCAGCGTCCCCGTACGACCAGCACGTACGCGAGCAGATTGCGGACCTCGGCCGGCCAGGGGTCGTTGGGTTCGAAGGAGACGGAGAGGGATATCGCCAGATCCGCAGCCCGGTCGATCCGTTCCACCTGCACCGAGGTGGTCCGCACGTCCGGTCCCTCGGTCAGCACGGCGAAGGCCGCCCGCAGCGGCAGTGCCTGCACCAGGGAACTGGGCAGCGAGTCCTCGGCGGCGCGCTCGGCGAAGTCGAAGCACTCGCGGTGCGAGCCGTACCAGGCGGCGGAGAGGTACTGGAGGGCGGCGACATGGCAGCCGTAGTGGTGCGTGGAGCGCTGTATGGCCTGCTCCCACAGCGCCTCGAACGTCGTGTGCGTGGCATGGGTGCCGCGGGCGTGGTCGAGCGCGAGGCGCCAGGGCACCGGATCGCGCGGATCGCACTCCGCCGCGGCCGTGATCATCGGCCCCACCTCGCGCAGCTGCTCCGCGCGGGCGGGCGACTCCCAGGCGCGCGACAGGGCGAGCTGGGCCTTGACGAGCAGCGCGTCGGGGTCGTGCGGGGCGACGGCCAGCCAGTCGCCCAGCCAGCCGTCCCGGCTGCGGGCGAAGGCGACGAGCCGGTGCAGATAGCGGTCCCGGCACTCCCACTCGCCCGCGTCCCGGGTGGTGGCCAGCAGCTTCGCGGCCGGTTCGTACTCCCCGAGCGCGGCGGCGACCAGCGCGGGCGAGAGTTTCTCGTCGGGGGCGTCGAGCATCACCGCATGGTCCGCGGGCAACCCGGCCGACAGTTCCGGGGTGTGCCGGATCATGCGCGCGGTACGGAGCAGAGCGCGGAGGAAAGGCATGGTGCAGACCATTGAAAAGCGCTGGTCGGGGCGGCGCCAGAGGGGCGCTGTGAAACTTTGGTGCCGAGTGAATGGGTTGCCCCGGGGATGGACAAGAAAGAGTAAAGGAAATCGTGGAATCTGGCCTGTTCCTGTCGTTCCGGGGGTAGAGGGGCGTGGTGTGCTCCGGGCGGTGGGTATGCGCTCGGACACCGCTCCACCCGTTCGTGGAACGGGTGGAGGCCGGCTGCGGAGGCGGGGTGGAGCCGCTCGGCGGTCAGCTGCGGCGCAGCAGCCGTGAGGCGCCTGCCGCGACGGTGGTGGCCAGTATCCAACCCAGCAGGATCAGGGCGGCTGCCACCCACTGCCAGCCGCCCTCCATCAGCCAGTAGCCGTCCTGGCCGAGATTGATCACCGGCACCAGCAGATCCAGCGCGTACAGCGCGGGGTTCCACTCCGGATGCTCGCTCCCCTTGATCGCCGCCGGCCGGTACTGCGAGAAGGCCACCGCTCCCGCCGCCCACAGCACCGCCATCCACACCGCGGCCCGCCCCGGCCGGTAGCCGTACGCCACCGTCCAGTCCTGGAGATAGCCCCAGAGCTTCGCCGCGGGCGGCAGGGTCTCGCGGCGCCGCCGCTGCTTGGCGAGCAGCACCTCGCGGGCGTCCGCGTCCTCGCCGCTGCTGCGCAGCACGGCGGCCAGCCGCTCGTACGGCTCCGGCACGTACTCCGGGGTCGCCGCCGCCACCCACTCCAGGCGCCGGGAGAGCGGGAAGTGCCCGTACGGGACGAGGTTCTCGTACACGAATCCGCCCATCGCCAGGCCGCCCGGACCGGGCCAGCTGGTCGACACGTCGATCAGCGTGACGATCTTCGCCCCGTTCAGCACCACCCGGCCCTGGGCCGGGCGTTCCGGGTTGAACCTCAGTTCGGGAGCCACTATCCGGCGCAGCGACAGCTCCTCGTGGCCGACGAGGACGAAGACGGCCTTGTGCAGATCGACCGCGTCACCGAACCGTCCGTCGTCCAGCCGGACCCCGCCCCGGCACCGGAAGACCTGCGCGCGGGTGCCGTGCGCAGGCGTCGGGGACGTGACGATCCCGTACGGGGGGGTGTTGCCCTGGTTCCCGGTGTCCACGCTGACCCACGCCTCGCTCATGTACAGCGTCCGCTCCACGCTCAGCTGCGGGGCGTTCAGCGCCCGGAGCCCCTGCGTGGCCCGGAGCCGGCTGCCGCGCAGGCTCAGCGAACCGCCGACCTTCGCCCCGCGCAGGCTCAGCTCGCCGAGCGTCTCGATCATCTCGGCCTGGAGGTCCTGCGCGACGGCGAGCCCGTCGCCGATGAACGCCCGCCCCTGCCGGTCGGGGCCGATGTCGATCTGGTTGATCAGCAGATCCGTGCCGATCTGCGCGTCCGTGAGGCGGATGCCCCGCTCGACCCGGCAGCGCGGCAGATGCAGATCGCCCTCGGTGCGCAGCCGGGCCGCCTCCAGCCGTGGAATCGCGCACCCGACCATCCGCAATGTCGTGAAGTGGCACTCGGGCAGCACCACTTCCTGTTCGAAGCGGCAGCCGGTCAGTTCCACGTACGGATCGACCCGCCCGCCCGCGAGATCCAGCTTCCCGGTGATCCGCAAGCCCCGGAGCTTCAGCGCGGCCACCCGGCCGGGCCTGGCCTTCGGGCCGCTCAGCAGCAGCCGGGCGACGACCCGGGCGTCCACGCTGCGCTCCAGGCCCCAGGCGAGCGGGGCGAACGGATCGTTGAGCGCCGTGTCACGGGCGCGCAGATCGTAGGTGGTCCCGTTCCTGAAGGACTGCCACATGCCCAGCTCGGCCGCGCTGAGACCGTCCGGGAAATCCCCGTCGTGCGGTTCGGTCACCGACGCCCCTTCCGCTCGGAGCCTTGGACCGACCGGCACAAAGGGGGCCGGTCGGTAACCCCGTTATTCCCTCTGAGTGACCATATGAACGCTAATAGTCAGCCGTGACAGCGAGGGCATGTATCAGCCAGTGATACGGGCGTCCGGGCGTCTGGGGCGGTCTGAGAGAATTGCGGTGTGATCTCTCGAATCGATCTGCGCGGCGATGCCCTCCCCGAGGGTGGCGCCCTGCGCGACCTGCTGCCCCGTGCCGAGTTCGACGTGGAAGCCGCCCTGGAGACGGTGCGGCCCATCTGCGAGGACGTACGCCATCGTGGCTCGGCGGCAGTGATCGACTGGGGGGAGAAATTCGACGGGGTGCGGATCGGCTCGATCCGGGTCCCGGCCGAGGCGGTCACCGAGGCGCTGGAGCGGCTCGATCCCGCCGTGCGCGCCGCCCTGGAGGAGTCGATCCGCCGCGCCCGCCTCGTCCACCGCGAGCAGCGCCGCACCACCCGCACCACCCAGGTCGTCCCCGGCGGCACCGTCACCGAGAAGTGGGTGCCGGTCGAGCGCGTCGGGCTGTACGTGCCCGGCGGGCGCTCCGTCTACCCGTCCTCCGTCGTCATGAACGTCGTCCCGGCCCAGGAGGCGGGCGTCGAGGGCATCGCCGTCTCCTCCCCGCCGCAGAAGGAGTTCGGCGGACTGCCGCACCCGACGATCCTGGCGGCCTGCGCCCTGCTGGGCGTCGACGAGGTGTACGCGGCCGGCGGCGCCCAGGCCGTCGCGATGTTCGCGTACGGAACGGCGGAGTGCCTGCCGGTCAACCTCGTCACCGGCCCCGGCAACATCTACGTCGCCGCCGCCAAGCGCCTCCTCAAGGGCCGCATCGGCATCGACGCCGAGGCCGGGCCCACCGAGATCGCGATCCTCGCCGACTCCGCCGCCGACCCGGTGCACGTCGCCGCCGACCTGATCAGCCAGGCCGAGCACGACCCGATGGCCGCCGCGGTGCTGGTGACCGACTCCGAGGAGCTCGCCGCCGCCACCGAGGCCGAGCTGAAGCCGCAGGTCGCCGCGACCAAGCACGTCACCGACCGGATCGAGCCCGCGCTGGCCGGCCGCCAGTCCGCGATCGTCCTGGTCAACGACCTGGAGGACGGCCTCAAGGTCGTCGACGCGTACGCCGCCGAGCACCTGGAGATCCAGACCGCCGACGCCGCCGCCGTCGCCGACCGGGTCCGTAACGCCGGAGCGGTCTTCGTCGGCCCCTGGTCCCCGGTCTCGCTCGGCGACTACTGCGCCGGCTCCAACCACGTACTGCCCACCGGCGGCTGCGCCTGCCACTCCTCGGGCCTGTCCGTGCAGTCCTTCCTGCGCGGCATCCACATCGTCGACTACACCCGCGACGCGCTCGCCGAGGTCACGCACCACGTCGTGACCCTCGCCGAGGCGGAGGACCTCCCCGCCCACGGCGCCGCGCTCAAGGCCAGGTTCGGCTGGAAGGTCCCGCAGCAGTGAGAGACGACAGCACCACGAACGCCGGCGGTACGCACAGCGGCACCACCCGCAACGCCTGGGACGACCTCCCGATCCGGGACGAACTGCGCGGCCAGTCCCCGTACGGGGCGCCCCAGCTCGACGTACCGGTCCGGCTGAACACCAACGAGAACCCCTACCCGCTCCCCGAGGCACTGGTCGACCGGATCGCCGAACGGGTCCGCGAGGCAGCCCGCGACCTCAACCGCTACCCCGACCGGGACGCCGTCGAGCTCCGCACCGAGCTCGCCCGCTACCTCAGCCGCACCGCCGGGCACCAGGTCACCCGTGCCAACGTCTGGGCGGCCAACGGATCCAACGAGGTGCTCCAGCAACTGCTGCAGACCTTCGGTGGTCCCGGACGCACCGCGATCGGCTTCGAGCCCTCGTACTCGATGCACGCCCTCATCGCCCGCGGCACCGGAACGGGCTGGATCTCCGGGCCGCGCAACGACGACTTCACCATCGACGTGGACGCGGCCCGCGCGGTCATCGCGCGCGAGCGCCCCGATGTCGTCTTCATCACCTCGCCCAACAACCCCACCGGCACCGCCGTCGACGCCGAGACCGTCCTCGCGCTGTACGACGCCGCGCAGGCCGCTCGGCCGTCGATGGTCGTGGTCGACGAGGCGTACGGCGAATTCAGCCACCACGCGTCACTGCTGCCGCTGATCGGGGGCCGCCCCCACCTGGTGCTCTCGCGCACCATGTCGAAGGCGTTCGGCGCCGCCGGACTGCGGCTCGGCTACCTCGCCGCGGACCCCGCCGTCGTGGACGCGGTCCAGCTGGTGCGTCTCCCGTACCACCTGTCCTCCGTCACCCAGGCCACCGCGCTCGCCGCCCTGGAGCACACCGATACGCTCCTCGGATACGTCGCCCAGCTCAAGAGCGAACGCGACCGGATCGTCACCGAGCTGCGCGCTCTCGGCTTCGACGTCACCGACTCGGACGCCAACTTCGTCCAGTTCGGCCGCTTCGCCGACAGCCACGCGGCCTGGCAGCACATCCTCGACCGGGGCGTCCTGGTCCGGGACAACGGCGTACCGGGATGGCTGCGGGTCTCCGCAGGGACCCCGGCAGAGAACGACGCGTTCCTCGATGCGGTACGCACGCTTGTAAATGAGATCGCCAAGAAGGAGCACGACGCATGACTCGCGAGGCCCGCGTAGGAAGAGTGGAGCGGACCACCAAGGAAACCTCCGTGCTCGTCGAGATCAACCTCGACGGCACCGGCAAGGTCGATGTCGCGACCGGGGTCGGCTTCTACGACCACATGCTCGACCAGCTCGGCCGCCACGGACTCTTCGACCTCACGGTCAAGACGGACGGCGACCTGCACATCGACTCGCACCACACCATCGAGGACACCGCCCTCGCGCTCGGCGCCGCCTTCAAGCAGGCCCTCGGCGACAAGGTCGGCATCTACCGCTTCGGCAACTGCACCGTCCCGCTGGACGAGTCGCTCGCCCAGGTCACCGTCGACCTCTCCGGCCGCCCCTACCTGGTGCACACCGAGCCCGAGAACATGGCGCCGATGATCGGCGAGTACGACACGACGATGACCCGGCACATCCTGGAGTCCTTCGTCGCCCAGGCGCAGATCGCCCTCCACGTCCACGTCCCGTACGGACGCAACGCCCACCACATCGTGGAGTGCCAGTTCAAGGCGCTCGCCCGGGCCCTGCGCTACGCCAGCGAGCGCGACGGGCGCGCGGCCGGAATCCTCCCCTCCACGAAGGGCGCGCTGTGACCGGCCTCAACACCATCCTGATCCTGGTCGGCCTCTTCCTGGCCGGCGGGGTCTACTCCTTCTCGAAGCAGGGCATGCCCAAGGGCGTCATCGTGCTGCTCGGAATCGGCTCCGTGATGTGCCTGGTCGCAGGCGTCATGCGGATCCAGGGACTCTGGGACTAGGGGCGGGCGTGGACACCAAGAAGAAGGTCGTCGTCTTCGACTACGGCTTCGGCAACATCCGCTCCGCCGAGCGCGCCCTCGCCCGGGTCGGCGCCGATGTCGAGATCACCCGCGACTTCGACACGGCGATGAACGCCGACGGGCTGCTGGTGCCCGGCGTCGGCGCGTTCTCCGCCTGCATGGAAGGCCTGAAGAAGGCCCGCGGCGAATGGATCATCGGCCGCAGGCTCTCCGGCGGGCGCCCCGTCATGGGCATCTGCGTCGGCATGCAGATCCTCTTCGAGCGCGGCATCGAGCACGGCGTGGAGACCGAGGGACTCGACGAGTGGCCGGGCACCGTCGGCCCGCTCAAGGCCGACGTCGTCCCGCACATGGGGTGGAACACCGTCGAGGCCCCCGAGGACTCCCGGCTGTTCGCCGGACTCGACCCCGAGGCCCGCTACTACTTCGTGCACTCGTACGCGGCGCACGAGTGGTCCCTCGAAGTCACCAACGCCAAGATCCGTGCCCCCAGGGTCACCTGGGCCACGCACGGTGAACGGTTCGTGGCGGCCGTGGAGAACGGCGCGCTGTGGGCCACCCAGTTCCACCCCGAGAAGTCCGGCGACGCCGGCGCCCAGCTGCTGACCAACTGGATCGAGACGCTGTAATGCCGAAGCTTGAACTGCTCCCCGCCGTAGACGTCCGCGACGGCCAGGCGGTCCGCCTGGTGCACGGCGAGTCCGGCTCCGAGACCTCCTACGGCTCCCCGCTGGAGGCCGCACTCGCCTGGCAGCGCGCCGGCGCCGAGTGGCTGCACCTCGTCGACCTGGACGCCGCCTTCGGCACCGGCGACAACCGCGCGCTCATCGCCGAAGTGGCCGGTGCCATGGACATCAAGGTCGAGCTCTCCGGCGGCATCCGCGACGACGCCTCGCTCGCCGCCGCCCTCGCCACCGGCTGCCGCCGGGTCAACCTCGGCACCGCCGCCCTGGAGACCCCCGAGTGGGTCGCCAAGGTCATCGCCGAGCACGGCGACCAGATCGCGGTCGGCCTCGACGTGCGCGGTACCACGCTGCGCGGCCGCGGCTGGACCCGCGACGGCGGCGACCTCTACGAGACGCTCGCCCGCCTCGACTCCGAGGGCTGCGCCCGCTACGTCGTCACCGACATCGCCAAGGACGGCACGCTCCAGGGCCCCAACCTGGAACTCCTGAAGAACGTCTGCGCCGCCACCGACAAGCCCGTCGTCGCCTCCGGCGGCGTCTCCTCGCTCGACGACCTGCGGGCCATCTCCTCGCTCGTCCCGGCGGGCGTCGAGGGCGCGATCGTCGGCAAGGCGCTGTACGCGAAGGCGTTCACCCTGGAAGAGGCGCTCAAGGCGGTCGCCGCATGACGGACTCCGTCAACCGGATCTCCTCCGGCGCACCCTGGGAGGAGCAGTTCGGCTACTCCCGCGCGGTCGAGCTCCCGGGCGGCCTGGTGCTGGTGGCCGGGTGCACCTCGGTGGCCGGCGGGGAGATCTCCGCCGGCGGCCCCTACGAGCAGGCCGTCGCCTCCTTCGAGGTCGCGTTCGAGGCGCTGAAGCAGGTGGGCCTCGGCCGCGAGGACGTCGTGCGGACCCGGATGTACCTCACGCACGCCCGGGACGTCGACGACGTCGGCCGCGCCCACAAGGAGCTGTTCGACGACGTGCGCCCCGCAGCCACCATGGTCATCGTGTCCGGTCTCGTGGACCCGAGCCTGGTCGTCGAGATCGAGATCGAGGCCTATCGGGCAGGTGCCCGGTGACGCTCGCGGTACGAGTCATCCCCTGCCTCGACGTGGACAACGGCCGCGTCGTCAAGGGCGTCAACTTCCAGAACCTGCGCGACGCCGGTGACCCCGTCGAGATGGCGAAGCTGTACGACGCCGAGGGCGCCGACGAGCTGACCTTCCTCGACATCACCGCCTCCAGCGGCGACCGCGAGACGACCTACGACGTGGTGCGCCGCACCGCCGAGCAGGTCTTCATCCCGCTCACCGTCGGCGGCGGCGTCCGCACCACCGACGACGTCGACAAGCTGCTGCGGGCCGGCGCGGACAAGGTCGGCGTCAACACCGCCGCCATCGCCCGCCCGGAGCTGATCCGGGAGATCGCCGAGCGCTTCGGCCGCCAGGTCCTGGTGCTCTCCGTGGACGCCCGGCGCACCCCCGCCGGCACCTTCGAGGTCACCACGCACGGCGGCCGCAAGGGCACCGGCATCGACGCCGTCGAATGGGCACACCGGGCCGCCGAGCTCGGTGCGGGCGAGATCCTGCTCAACTCGATGGACGCCGACGGCACGAAGGACGGCTACGACACCGAGATGATCGCGGCCGTCCGGGGTCACGTGACCGTGCCCGTCATCGCCTCCGGCGGTGCGGGGCGGCTCGCGGACTTCGCACCGGCCGTCGGCGCCGGAGCCGACGCGGTCCTCGCCGCGTCCGTCTTCCACTTCGGCGATCTGCGGATCTCCGAGGTCAAGGGCGCTCTCCGGGAGGCCGGCCACCCGGTCCGCTGAGGGCGGGCAGGTGTCACCGGCCGCGAAGACCGGTGAAGTTGCCGATGTGTGCGACCGGGGTGCACCGCGAAAGTGGCGACCGCCAGAGAAATACGGCGGTTTCCACGCGGTGCACCCCGAAGGCCCCAGGTGACGACGGGCTCCCGGTCCCTGCCCGGCGTGGCTCCCGCCACGACCGAGAGGACCCCCTCGTGCAGCAGCACCTCCCCTCCGGCGACATCTCCCCGCGCCACCGGATGTCCAAGAGCCGCTCCCGCATCGTCAAGGGCCTGCTGGCCGCCACCGTCGCCACCGCGGGTCTGTGCACCGCGCTGATGCCGGGCGCCCAGGCCGCCGGAAATCCCTACGAGCGCGGCCCGGCCCCGAGCAGTTCGAGCATCGAGGCGAGCCGCGGTTCGTACGCGGTCTCGCAGACCAGCGTCTCCTCGCTGAGCGTCAGCGGCTTCGGTGGCGGCACGGTCTACTACCCGACGTCGACCGCGGACGGCACCTTCGGCGCGGTCGCCATCGCGCCCGGCTTCACCGCCTACCAGTCCAGCATCGCCTGGCTCGGGCCGCGGCTCGCCTCGCAGGGCTTCGTCGTCTTCACCATCGACACCAACACCACGATGGACCAGCCCGACAGCCGCGGCCGCCAGCTCCTGGCCGCGCTCGACTACCTGACGCGGACGAGCTCGGTGCGCGGCCGGATCGACACCACCCGGCTCGGCGTGATGGGCCACTCCATGGGCGGTGGCGGCACCCTGGAGGCCGCGAAGAGCCGCACTGCGCTGAAGGCGGCGATACCGCTGACCGGCTGGAACCTCGACACCACCTGGCCCGAGGTCCGTACCCCTACCCTGATCTTCGGCGCCGACGGCGACACGATCGCCCCCGTCGCCACCCACTCCGAGCCGTTCTACCAGTCGCTCCCGAGCAGCCTGGACAAGGCGTACGTGGAGCTGCGCGGGGCCACGCACTTCACCCCGAACTCCTCCAACACCACGATCGCGAAGTACAGCATTTCGTGGCTGAAGCGCTTCATCGACAACGACACCCGGTACGAGCAGTTCCTGTGCCCGCTGCCGGCGGTGAGCCTGACGGTCGCCGAGTCCCGGGGCAACTGCCCCCACACCTCGTAGTTCCTGACGGCGGATGAGGGGCCGGACCGCGAACCGCGGTCCGGCCCCTCATCCGCCCCCGGCCCCTCCCGGCGCAGGGCCCCACTGTGTGCGCGCACAGCCGATCGCGGCCCGCCCTGGGAGGGTGCCCCGCAACCGGCCGCGGACCGGGCGGCGGCGGACGCACACCTTCCGAGCCCGTTCACGCGGAAGTAACGTGCCGGCGGTGACCCCAATGACGACCGTGCACAGTCCCCTCCGGCTGTACGGCCGCAGCGGTGAACTCGCCGTCCTGGACACGCTGTCGGCGCGACTGCGCGACGGCGACGGCGGTGCGCTGGTGCTGACCGCGCTGCCCGGCATCGGCCGCACCGCCCTCCTGGACAGAGCCGTCGCCGCGCACCGCGAACGCGCCACCGGCCCCGTCCTGACCGTCACCGCGGCCCCCGCCGAACAACGGCTGCCCCACAGCGGGCTGCACGCCCTGCTCTGCTCCGCGCCCGGCCCGCTCCCGCTGCCGCCCGACCAGGTGCTGCGCGACGGCATCGGACCGGCGGCCCTGCTCGCCCTGCTGCGGGAACTCGGCGCGGACCGGCCGCTGCTGGTGTGCGTGGACGACGCGCACCTCTGGGACGCCGAATCGCGCGCCGCCCTCGGCTTCGCGGCCCGCAGGCTCGGCGCGGGCAGCCGGGTGGCGGTGGTGCTCGGCGCCGGGGACGGGGCGGGCTTCGCGGGGCTGCCCGCGCTCCGGCCCGGCCCGCTCGACGACGACGCGGCGGCGGCCCTCCTGGACCGGCTCACCGACGCCGCGGGCGCCGCGGACCACCTGGTCGACCCGGTGGTCCGCGGCGAACTGCTGCGGGAGGCGGCCGGGAACCCGCGACTGCTCACCGGACTCGCCGGCCGGCTCACCCCCGACCAGCTCGCCGGGCGGAGTGCGCTGCCCTCCCCGCTGCCCGGTGGCGAGGACGTCCTGGACGCGCACGCCGCCCGCCTCGGCGG
>NZ_JAFMPZ010000295.1 GCF_017353455.1 Streptomyces laculatispora | reverse complement strand
GCGCCGGGTGCGGCACGGCATCGCGAAGACGTCGGCCGCCGCGAAGAACCCGGGCATCGCCGCATGTGGCTGCCCACCCGCCAGAACGACCGCGTCCGCGAGCCCGGCGGCCGCGGCCGCTCGGCCCAGGGAGGACGCACCGGGGCCGTCACCGACCAGCAGGAGGGTCGTTCCCGGCACCGCCCGCCGGACCGCCGGCAGCGCTCGTACCAGCATGTCCTGGCCCTTGCGCGGGACGAGCCGCGCGGCGCAGAGGATCACCGGCCCGTCGTTCAGGCCGTAGCGCCTGCGGACGGCGCTCTCGCCGGGGCGGGCGCGGAAGGCGTCGGCGTCCACACCGGGCACCAGTCGCACCATCCGCCGCGCGGCCACCGGCCCGAGGGCGGCGGCGATCGGCAACCGGGTCGCCTCCGCGAGATGGGTGACGGTGTCCGTGACCGCCCCGATCCTCCGCAGCAGCGTCCGGGCGCCGGGGGTGCGGGCCCACCACACCTCGTGGCCATGGGTGGTGGCCACGATCCGCCGCACCCCGGCCTCCCGGCGCAACCGGTCCGCCATCAGGGCCAGGGGCGCGGCCGCGCCGAACCAGACCCGGTCGCAGCCGTACCGCCGGGCCAGTCCGGCCGCCCGGCCCGCGACGCGCGGCGTGGGCAGCAGCATCCGGGCCCGGTCGCGGATCACCGGATACGGCAGCGCGGCGTCGTACGCGGCGCCGCCGGGCTCGGACGAGGTGTAGACGATCACGGAGTCGGCGGGGAACCGGCTGGTCATCGCGTGGACGAACGTCTCGATGCCGCCCTGGCGGGGCGGGAAGTCGTTGGTGACGACGAGAGTGCGGGCCATCAAGGGGTTCCTTCGGGGTCGGGTCGGACCGCTGCCGCGCCGTGCTGGTCCTCGCCGCGCTGCGTCACGGCCCAGACGGCGAGGACCAGCGGACAGACGAGGTAGCCGAAACGGGTGGCGGGCATGAGGGCGATGGCCAGGCACAGCCCGAACGCCAGCCGCAGCGCGGCGCCGGACGCCGTTCCCGGTGGCCGGACGACCAGCGAACCGGCCACCGCCAGGGCGCAGCAGAGGAGCAGGACGAGGGCGACGGTCCGGCCTCCGGGCAGGCCGACGGCGAGCAGATGCCCGGGGAAGGGGCCGGCGGCCGGGGAGACGGCGTCGGTCAGGCCCAGCGGGTACTCGACGACGTGAGTGGCGAAGGAGGACGGATCGCGCAGCGCGACCGGGAGCACGAGTACCGCGGTGGTGAGCACCGCCACCAGGGCACAGCGCAGCGGCGCCGCGCGCCCGCCGGCGCCGCCCCGGCGCATCGCCGTCAGGAGCGCGACGGCCACCGGCAGCGCGGGCCAGGCCGTCCATTTGAGGGCCGCGGCCAGTCCGGTGATCAGTCCGGCGGCCGTCGGCCTGCCCCGTCCGGCCAGCGAGAGGCCCAGACACATCAGCGCGGCCACCGGAAGATCGACGCCGCCCACCGCCAGCGGCAGGGCGATCACGGGGCAGGCGGCCAGCGCAGGCAGCGGCGGCCGCCTGGCACAGAGCATGAGCGCACCGAGGAAGGCGGCTCCGGTCCACAGCCGGGGATCGGTCAACGGACCTTCCCCGAACAGGACGTGCGGAATCCCGAAGACCGCCATCGCGGGCAGGTACGGATCGAAGTCCGCCACCGTCACGGGGTCGGGGGCGTACGGAGAGCCGGTCGCGAGCAGCGACTCGGCCGAGTGCGCGAGGACATCGACCTCCAGCTGCGCCCGGCCCAGGAGTACGAGGAGCAGCAGCGGCGCCCCCGCCGCGCCGACTGCCGCGACGACGGACGCCGCACGGCGCCGTCCGAGAGCGGCCGGCCACACCGCGGCCGCGTATCCAACGGCGGCCGACGCGCCCCAGATCCGGTGCGGAGCGAGTCCGGAGCACAGCGCGAGGAGCAGAGCCGCCGCCGCGCAGCCGGCCCACACGCCCGCGCCGGGCAGGGCTCGCGGGCCGCGCCGGTCCGTGCGGGCTCCTGACGAGGCCTCGCGGAACCGGCCCGGCGCCGCGGCGGGATCTGCTGTCGCGTCCATGAACCCGAGGCTAGGAACGTGACTTTCACGGCACGTCACACCGGAATCCGGTGTTCGCCCTCAACCCGTGGCATGACATGCGACGGGGAATTCCACCCCTGCTCCGATGCGGCGACGGGCCCCGGTGCCGAACAATCCTGGGTATGAGCAGCACGATCACGCCCCGCGCCCGGGTCAAGCGGGCGCGCCTGCGAGCGCGCCGGTGGGCGTCGGCCCCGGCGTACCCCTGGCTGACAGGGGGCGCGCTGACGCTGTTCGCGGCAGGTGAGCTGATAGCCGTGCCGGGCTCGGTGATCACCACGTTCGGGGTGCTGGTCTGCACGGCTTCCCTGATGTGGCGGGGTGCGCGGCCCGCGGTCTGCTTCCTCACGGTCGGCGCGGCCCTGCTCAGCTTCGGAACCGACGGCAACATGGCCTACGCGACCGTCGCCGGCACCCTGATCGGCAGCTACACGCTGGGCCGCCATCGCGTGCAGCACCCGGCCCTGCTCGTCGTCGGGGGTGCGTTGGCCTCGCTCACGGTCAACCTCGTGCACATCGACCGCTGGGCACGCGACGGATCGCCGGCGCTGCCCACGCTCCAGGGAAGTGACCGGTTGAGTCTCGGGCTGTACGCCGAGACGCTGGCCCTGACGGTGGTGATCCTGGGGGCGGTGAGCATGGGAGACGCGGTGCGCGCACGCGAGGAGACCCGGCAGGAGCGGGCGGCCGCCCAGTCCAGGCTGCTGGTGATGGAGCGACGACAGGCGGCAGAGGCGGAACGGGCCGCCATCGCAAGGGAGTTGCACGACATGATCGCCCACTCCGTGTCCATGATCGCCGTACAGGCCGAAGGGGCGACCTACACCACCCCCGGGCTGTCGCCGCAGGCCAGGGACGCCTTCCAGCAGATCGCGGGAACGGCACGGGCGTCGATGACCGAACTGCGGCGGATGCTCGGTGTGCTGCGCACCGACCGGGCGGCGGGGACGGCGACGGCACCGCAGCCGACGCTGGCCGGACTGCACGACCTGGTGGAGCAGCACCGGGCGGTGGGCGGCGCGGCCGAGCTGCGGATCAGCGGCGAGCAGCCGGAGTTGCCCCCGTCCTGGGAGCTGTCGGCCTTTCGCATCGTGCAGGAGGCCCTGACGAATGTGCGCCGGCACGCGCCGGGAGCGCGGGCGGTGGTGGAACTCGTCTACGGGACCGGTGCGCTGGCGGTCCGGGTCGGTGACGACGGGCCGGGGCCGCACGGCGTGCCGGCCGGGGGCACCGGCCACGGGCTGGTGGGGATGAACGAGCGGGCGGCGCTGCTCGGTGGCAGCCTCACCGCCGGGCGGGGCCCGGCAGGCGGCTTTCTCGTCGAGGCGGAGCTCCCGTGGTGATCCGGGTGGTGGTGGCCGATGACCAGGCCGTCGTACGGACCGCCTTCGCCGGGCTGCTCGGCACACAGCCGGACATCGAGGTGGTCGGCGAGGCGGAGGACGGGGCCGCGGCGGTCAGGATCGCCGCCGAACACCGCCCCGACGTGGCGCTGCTCGACATCCGGATGCCGGGGCTGAACGGCATCGAGGCGGCTCGCGAGATCATCGCCGGCTCCGGCGGTGCCACCAGGGCGCTGATGCTGACGACGTTCGGGCTCGACGAGTACGTGTACGACGCGCTGGCAGCGGGGGCCAGCGGCTTCCTGCTGAAGGACGCAACGTTTCCCGAACTGCTCCATGCGGTACGGGTGGTGGCGGACGGCCAGGCGCTGCTCTCACCGGACATCACCGGGCGGCTGATCGCGGAGTTCACCAGGCAGCGGGTCGCCGCTCCGCCCGCGCGCTCCGTCGAGGGCCTGACCACCCGGGAGGTGGAGGTGCTCGTGCTGATCGCCCGGGGGCTGTCGAACGGGGACATCGCAGACCGCCTCACCATCACCGCGCACACCGTCAAGACCCATATCAACCGGCTGTTCGCGAAGATGGAGCTGCGGGACCGAGCGCAGGCGGTGATCCTCGCGTACGAACTGGGGCTGGTCGTGGCCGGGTCCGGTGCGGGCGGGACACGACCGGCGGGGCCGGGCGCGGGCCGGTGATCCCGCGACCGGTGACCCACGCGGCCGGTGATCCCGCGACCGGTCACAGCACGGCGGGCAGGACGACGCTCTCCGACGCGTCGAAGGTGACGCCGACCCGCGCGCCCTCCTCCGGTGTGCTGCGCAGGGTGCACTCGGCGTCCAGGGCCGGGCCATGGTCGGGGTTCAGTGTCACGGCGACGTGATTGCCGCGGAAGGTGCGGGCGCCCACGGTGCAGGGCAGGCCGTCCTCCGGGGCGCCGATCAGGACTCCGGCCGGACGCACCAGCAGATCGCAGGCGCCCTGCGGTGATCCTGCGGGCACCGGCACCTTGCCCCAGTCCGTGTCGGCGGCCTCGCCGGTGACCGTCGCCTCCACCACGTTGTCGAAGCCCAGGAAGCGGGCGACGAAGGCCGAGGCGGGATGCTGCCACACCTCCAGCGGGGTGCCCACCTGGGCGATGCGTCCGTCCCGCATCACGACGACCCGGTCGGCCAGCGCGAAGGCCTCGCCCTGGTCGTGGGTGACCGCCAGCACGGTCGTGCCCAAGCGGCCGAACAGCGTGCGCAGTTCGACGACGAGGCGTTCGCGCAGGCTGCGGTCCAGCTGGCCGAGCGGTTCGTCCAGCATCAGCAGCTTGGGCCGGGGGGCGAGCGCCCGTGCGAGGGCGACGCGCTGCTGTTCGCCGCCCGAGAGCGCGGCGACGGCCCGCCGCTCGGCGCCGGGCAGCCCCACCAGATCGAGGAGCCCGGAGACCTTGAGGTCCTGCTCGCTCCTGCTCACGCCGCGCATCCGCAGCCCGAAGGCGACGTTGGCACCGACGTCCCGGTGCGGGAACAGCTGGTGGTCCTGGAACATCAGGCCGAGACCGCGCCGGTGCACCGGCACCCCGTCCTGGTCCGCGCCGTCGAGCAGTACCCGCCCGCCGTCCGGACGCTGGAGTCCGGCGACCACCCGCAGCAGTGTCGACTTCCCGCTGCCGCTCGGCCCCAGCACACAGACGATCTCGTGCTCGGCGACCTCCAGGTCCACCGCGTCCAGCACCGCCCGGTCGCCGAAGCGCACGGTGGCCGATTCGAGTGTCAGCATCCCTAGAACTCCCCGGATCGATCGGTGCGGATACGTTCGAGCAGCAGCAGCGACACCGCGCACACGAGCATCAGAATGGTGCTGAGGGCCATCGCCTGGCCGTAGTTGAGATCCCCGGACCGCCCCAGCAGCCGGGCCACGGCGACCGGGAGCGTCGGACTGTCCGGCCGTGCGATGAACACCGTG
>NZ_JAFMPZ010000294.1 GCF_017353455.1 Streptomyces laculatispora | reverse complement strand
GGTCCCCGCCCGCCGGCCGGGCCTCGTGCGCACGACGCGCGGGCAATCCGGGCCCCGGCCGGCGGGCGGGGACCCTACGGCTTGGCCAGCCGGGTGATCCCGGCGGCCCGGTAGGCGGCCACCTCGTCCAGCGTCTCGTTCTCCAGCAGCGCCCCGGCCAGCGAGTCCAGCCGGTCCCGGTTGTTCCCCAGCAGCCGGCACGCCTCCTCGTAGCACTCGTCGACGATGCGCCGCATCTCACCGTCCACCGCGTCCAGCGTCGCGGGCGCGGCGACGAGCCCGTACGCCTGCTGGGCGTCGGCCGGGATCGCCGTCAGGCGGCCGACCCTGTGGCTCATGCCCCAGCGGCCCACCATGCCGCGGGCCAGACCGGTGACCTGCTCCAGATCGCTCTCCGCCCCCGTGGTGACGACGCCGAACACCACCTGCTCGGCCGCCATCCCGCCGAGCGCGCCGATGATCCGGCCGCGCAGATACTCCTCCGTGTACGCGTACTTGTCGGCGTCCGGTGTGGAGAGCGTGACGCCGAGCGCGCGGCCGCGCGGCACGATGGTGACCTTGCGGACCGGGTCGGCACCGGGCTGGAGCATCCCCAGCAGCGCGTGTCCGCTCTCGTGGTACGCGGTCCTGCGGCGATCCTCGTCCGACATGACGAGCGAGCGTTCCGCACCGAGCTGGACCTTCTCCAGGGCGTCCGAGAGATCGGCCCCGTTGACCTCCGACTGCCTCCGCTTGACGGCGAGCAGCGCGGCCTCGTTGGCGAGGTTGGCCAGATCGGCGCCGGTCATCCCGGGTGTCGCACGGGCCACCTGGCCCAGATCCACATCGTCGGACATCGGGATCTGCCGGGTGTGGATCTCCAGGATCGCCTCCCGGCCGCTCTTGTCCGGCGGGCTGACCTGGACGATCCGGTCGAAGCGGCCGGGCCGGGTGAGCGCCGGGTCGAGGACGTCGGCGCGGTTGGTGGCGGCGATCACGACCACGCCCTCCGAACCGGAGAAGCCGTCCATCTCGGTGAGGATCTGGTTGAGCGTCTGCTCGCGCTCGTCGTGCCCGCCCATGCCCGAACCGCCGCCGCGGACCCGTCCGATGGTGTCGATCTCGTCGATGAAGACGATGGCGGGGGCGACCTTGCGCGCCTCGGCGAAGAGCTCCCGGACCCGGCCGGCCCCGACGCCGACGATCATCTCGATGAACTCGGAGGCCGAGGCCGAGAAGAACGGCACCCCCGCCTCCCCCGCGACGGCCCGCGCCAGCAGCGTCTTGCCGGTGCCGGGAGGACCGGCGAGGAGGACTCCCCCGGGCATCCTGGCGCCCATCTTCCGGTAGGCGTCCGGGTTCTTCAGGAAGTCCACGATGTCGTTGAGCTCGCCCGCGACCTCGTCGATGCCCGCCACGTCCGCGAAGGTGGTGCGCCGGCCCCCCTCCAGCTCGACCGGCTTGGGCGGGGCCTTGCGGCCGAAGCCGCCCATCCCGCCGCCCATGCCGCCCCGCGAGATCCGCCGGGCGATGAACACCCAGAGCAGGACGAGCAGCAGCATCGGCGCCAGCGAGATCAGCAGGTTGGCCAGGAAGCTGCGCTCCTTGACGACCGGTTCGGCCGTGACCGTGACATCGTCCTTGACCAGCTCGCCCCAGAGGTTGTCGTCGGCGAAGGCGGGCCGCTGGGTGACGAACTTGGTGTACTTGTCGTCCTTGCCCGGGACCTTCGCCTCCTTCTTGAGCTGCCCCTGGATGGCATCGCCCTTGGAGTAGATCTTGGAGACGTTGCCCGAGGTGACCTGCTTGCTGAACTCCGTGTAGGCGATCGTCGGCTCTTTCTCGCCGTTGAAGAAGGAGAGCACCAGATTGGCGATCAGATAGACGGCCAGCGCGGTCAGCAGCAGTCCGCCCCAGCCCCCCGGCATCTTCCGGCCGGGCGGCTGGGGCGGAGGTGCGCCCTCGGAGCGCCAGGGCTGGTCGGTGCGGTCGCGGGGAGGTACCGGACTGGTCACGCGCGCTCCTCTGCCGACAGCCGTTGAGCTGACATTAAGGGAGAAACGCGGACGTAGCCCTCGGAGCGGCGGCCCGCTGGGCCCATATGGAGGGATCCCGGCTCCCCCGTACACGCCCGAGGGGGCGCCCGCCGTGAAGCGGGCGCCCCCTCGGGGACGTGACACGGGCCTGCTCAGCCCATGAACTTCTTGAACTCGTCCGGCAGCTCGAAGTTCTTGTCCTCCTGGCCGGCCGGCAGACCGAACGCGCCGCCCTGTGCCGCCTGCTCACGACGAGCGGCCTCGGCCTGCTCCTCGGCCTTGCGCCTCATCGGGTTGCCGCTCTTGCGCTTGCCCTTGGCCTGCTTGACCTGCTTCTTCTGCCGGCCGGGGCCGCCACCCATGCCCGGCATCCCGGGCATCCCCGGCATGCCGCCGCCCTGCGCCATCTTCGACATCATCTTGCGGGCGTCGAAGAACCGCTCGACCAGGTTCTTCACGGCGCTGACCTCGACGCCGGAGCCCTTGGCGATACGGGCACGGCGCGAGCCGTTGATGATCGTCGGCTCGGCGCGCTCCTTCGGGGTCATCGACTTGATGATCGCGGCGGTGCGGTCGACGTCGCGCTCGTCGATGTTGTTGATCTGGTCCTTGATCTGCCCCATGCCGGGCAGCATCCCGAGCAGCTTGGAGATGGAGCCCATCTTGCGGACCTGCTCCATCTGGGCGAGGAAGTCGTCGAGCGTGAAGTCCTTGCCCTTGCTGGACGCCAGCTTGGAGGCCATTTTGGCGGCCTCTTCCTGGCTGAAGGTCTTCTCCGCCTGCTCGATCAGGGTGAGCAGGTCACCCATGTCGAGGATGCGCGAGGCCATCCGGTCGGGGTGGAAGGCGTCGAAGTCCTCGAGCTTCTCACCGTTCGACGCGAAGATGATCTGCTTGCCCGTGACGTGGGCGATCGACAGGGCCGCACCACCTCGGGCGTCGCCGTCGAGCTTGGACAGCACCACGCCGTCGAAGCCGACGCCGTCGCGGAACGCCTCGGCGGTGTTGACCGCGTCCTGGCCGATCATCGCGTCGACGACGAAGAGGATCTCGTCGGGGCTGACGGCGTCGCGGATGTCCGCGGCCTGCTGCATCAGCTCCTGGTCGATACCGAGGCGGCCGGCGGTGTCGACGACCACCACGTCGTACTGCTTGGCCCGGGCGTGCTCGATCGAGTCCTTGGCGACCTGGACCGGGTCGCCGACGCCGTTGCCCGGCTGGGGGGCGTACACCGCGACACCGGCCCGGTCGGCGACGACGCTCAGCTGGTTCACGGCGTTGGGACGCTGGAGGTCACAGGCGACGAGCAGCGGGGAGTGGCCCTGGCTCTTGAGCCAGAGACCGAGCTTTCCGGCGAGGGTCGTCTTACCGGCACCCTGGAGACCCGCGAGCATGATCACGGTGGGCGCGGTCTTGGCGAACCGCAGCCGCCTGGTCTCGCCACCGAGGATGGAGACGAGCTCCTCGTTGACGATCTTGATCATCTGCTGGGCGGGGTTCAGCGCCTGGGAGACCTCGACGCCGCGGGCCCGCTCCTTGACGTTGGCGATGAAGGACCGGACGACGGGCAGCGCGACATCGGCCTCGAGCAGGGCGATACGGATCTCGCGAGCCGTGGCGTCGATGTCCGCCTCGGACAAGCGGCCCTTGCCCCTGAGGTTCTTGAAAGTCGCGGCAAGGCGGTCGGAGAGAGTATCGAACACGGCGCTCGTCGGTCCTCAGGGTCGGGGGCGGGGTCGGGTCAGTCGTTCCCCAGGGTATCCGGACGCCGGAGAACGCAAAGCCCTCGCCCGGTTCTCGTGACCCCCGGGGGCGGTTTCCCGTGGTTAAGGGGCTCAGCCGAGCGCCCTCTCGACCTCCTGGGCCAGTTCCGCGGCGCGGGCGGCGGGCAGCGGCCGGCCGTCGGTGTCCGTGACGTAGAAGGCGTCCACCGCGTTGGCCCCCAGCGTCGACACATGCGCGCTGCGGACCCGTACCGCGCTCTGTTCCAGCGCCCGGCCGATCCGGTGCAGCAGTCCCGGGGCGTCCTGGGCGCGCACCTCGATCACGGTGGCCAGCCGCGAGCCGGCCGCCGCGACCGTCACCCTCGGCGGCGGGGCCTTCACCCCGCGGCGGCGCGGGTAGGCCGCCTCGCGCTCGGCCAGCCGGGACCTGATGTCCAGCGATCCGTCCAGGGCGCGTACGAGATCGGCGCGCAGCCGGGCGGACTGGGGCAGCGCCCCGTACTCGGCCGCGACCCGCCAGCTGAGCAGCAGTACGTCGGCGGTCTCACCCAGCTCGGTGGGGAGCTCGACGGCCCGCAGGTCCGCGGCACGAACGGTGAGACGGTGCAGGGCGAGGACTCCGGCAGCGGCGGGCAGGACCCCGGTCCGGTCCGGGAGCGCGATGAGGAGTTCGACGCCGACGGGTTCGGGTGCACCGTCCTCCTGCGGGGTCTCGGTCTGGGCGTGCAGGGCGAGGACGGGTTCGCCGGTGCGCAGGGCCTCGATGGCCAGGCGTTCCTGTTCGACGCCGGGGGCGGCGGGCTCGGGCTCCAGCGGTGTCTCGCCGGCCAGGACCGCCGCGACGCGTTTGACCAGATCGGTGACGAGGGAGGCGCGCCAGGTGGACCAGGCGGCGGGCCCGGTCGCGAGTGCGTCGGCCTCGGTGAGCGCGTGCAGGAGCTCCAGCGTGGAGGCGGTGCCGACGGCGGTGGCGACGGAGCGGACGGTCGCCGGGTCGTCGAGGTCGCGGCGGGTGGCGGTCTCGATGAGCAGCAGATGGTGGCGTACGAGGGTGGCGATGACGCCCACGTCGCCCGGGTCGAAGCCGATCCGGGCGGCCATGTCCCGGGCGATGACCTCACCGGCGACGGAGTGGTCGCCGGGCCAGCCCTTGCCGATGTCGTGCAGCAGCGCGGCGACGAGCAGCAGGTCGGGACGGCCGACGCGGCGGGTGAGGGAGGAGGCGCGGACGGCCGCCTCGACGAGGTGGCGGTCGACGGTCCAGGTGTGGACGGGGTTGCGCTGGGGCCGGCAGTGGACCCGTTCCCAGTCGGGCAGGAGCCGGGTGATCAGTCCCTCCGCTTCGAGTGCCTCCCAGACGGGGACGGTGGCCTCGCCCGCGCCGAGCAGGGTGACGAGTTCCTCCCGGGCCTCGGCCGGCCACGGCACCGGCAGCGGCTTGGCGGCGGTGGCGAGGTGGCGTACGACGTGGCGGGAGAGCGGGAGTTCGGACTGGGCGGCCGCGGCGGCGGCGCGCAGGACGAGCACCGGGTCGCGCTCGGGGCGGGCGGTGCGGGCGAGTACGACCTCGCCGTCGGCCTCGACGACGCCGTCGGCGAGCGGGCTGCGGTCGACGGCCGGGGCCCGGTGCCCGCCCAGCATGGCGCGCAGCCTGGGGCGGACCGAGCGGGCGCGCAGTACCCGGTTGACCTCGCGCCAGGTGACGTCGGTGGCGTACGAGACGGTGCGGGCGGCCTCGTACACCTGGCGCAGCAGCACGTCGGCGTCGAGGAGACCGAGGGCGGCGGCGACCTGGTCCTGTTCCTGGAGGGCGAGGCGGTCGGTGGCGCGGCCGGTCGTGAGGTGCAGGGCGTCGCGGGCGTCCAGCAGGACGCGGCGGGCCTCGGCGAGGCCTTCGCGGGGTGCGTCGGCGACCCATGAGGCGGCGACGGCGCGCAGGGCGGTGGCGTCGCGCAGTCCGCCGCGGGCCTCCTTGAGGTCGGGTTCCAGGAGGAACTGGAGCTCGCCCTGGCGTTCGGCCCGTTCGCGGCAGAGCTCGTCGAGGGCGGGCAGCCGCTTGGGGGCCTGGTTGCGCCAGTCGGCGAGGATCGCGGTGCGCAGGGAGGCGACGAGGCCGAGGTCCCCGGCGACGGGCCGGGCGTCGAGGAGGCCGAGCTGGACCTTGAGGTCCTCGCCCGCCGTCCTGCGGGCTTCGGCGGGGGTGCGTACGGAGTGGTCGAGGGCGAGGCCGAGGTCCCAGACCGGGTACCAGATGCGGTCGGCGAGGGCGGCGACGGCTCCGGCGTCGGGGCTGCCGTCGTGCAGGAGCAGCAGGTCGAGATCGCTGCGCGGGGAGAGTTCGCCGCGGCCGTAGCCGCCGACGGCGACGAGGGCGGCGCCGCGGACACCGGCGTGTTCGGCCGCGGAGGCGAAGAGGGCGGTCAGCCAGTCGTCGGTGAGCGAGGCGAGGGCCGCACGGCGCGGCGGCCCGGACCGCGCCTTCTCGTGGAGGAGGCGCAGCCGGGCCGCCGCATAGCCGCTGGGTCCCGAGTCCTCGGATTCGGTGGTCATTTCGGTACTCGTCACCCAGCTGCCCTTCCGTTTACGGAACCGTCGGTCAGAGTGCGTCGGGGCCGCGTTCTCCGGTACGGACCCGGACCGCGGTCTCGACCGGCACGCTCCAGACCTTGCCGTCACCGATCTTGCCGGTCCGGGCGGCCTTGACGACGACATCGATGAGCTGTTCGGCGTCCTCGTCCTCGACGAGGACCTCGATGCGGATCTTCGGGACGAGGTCGACGGTGTACTCGGCGCCACGGTAGACCTCGGTGTGGCCGCGCTGACGCCCGTAGCCGCTGGCTTCCGTGACCGTGAGGCCCTGGACGCCGAAGGCCTGGAGGGCCTCCTTGATCTCGTCGAGCCGGTGGGGCTTCACGACTGCGGTGATGAGCTTCATGCGTCCACCTTCTTGTTCGTCGGGGCCGGCGAGGTGCCGGGCCCGGGAGGCGTGGAGCGCGTGGACAAGCCGCCGCCGGCGCCGCTGAAGTCGTACGCGGTCTCGGCGTGCTCGACCTGGTCGATGCCGGAGATCTCGTCGTCCTCCTCGACCCGCATCCCGATCGTCTTGTCGAGGATGAGTGCCAGGACCGCGGAGACGACGAGAGAGTACGCGAGGACGGCGAAGACACCGACGGCCTGCTTGCCGAGCTGTTCGAGCCCGCCGCCGTAGAAGAGGCCCTTGGCGTCGGACTGGACTCCGCCGGTGGCGAAGAGGCCGACGAGCAGTGAGCCGGCGACACCGCCGACGAGGTGGACACCGACGACGTCCAGGGAGTCGTCGTAGCCGAAGCGGTACTTCAGGCCGACCGCCATGGCGCACAGGACACCGGCGATGGCACCGACCGCGATGGCGCCGAGCGGGCTGACGGCACCACCGGACGGGGTGATGGCGACGAGTCCGGCGACGGCGCCGGAGGCGGCGCCGAGGGTGGTGAAGGAGCCGTGGCGGAGCTTCTCGTAGCCGAGCCAGGCGAGCATCGCGGCGGCGGTGGCGACCTGCGTGTTGACGAACATGACCGCGCCGACGCCGTCGTCGTTGCCGAGCCACGAGCCGGCGTTGAAGCCGAACCAGCCGAACCAGAGCAGTCCGGCGCCGAGCATGACGAGCGGCAGGCTGTGCGGCCGCATCGGGTCCTTCTTGAAGCCGACCCGCTTGCCGATGACGAGGATCACGCCGAGGGCCGCGGCACCGGCGTTGATGTGGACGGCCGTACCGCCGGCGAAGTCGATGACGCCGAGCTCGTACAGCCAGCCGCCCGCGCCCCAGACCCAGTGCGCGACCGGGAAGTAGACGACGGTGACCCAGAGGGTGATGAAGAGCGCCCAGGAGGTGAACTTGACCCGGTCGGCGAGAGCACCGCTGATCAGGGCCGGGGTGAGGACGGCGAACATCAGCTGGAAGACGGCGAAGACGTACACCGGGATGGTGTAGCCGTCCCAGAGCTGGGTGACGCCGATCCCGCTGAGGCCGGCGAAGTCCGAGCTCCAGCCGATGAAGGACCCGATGTCGGTGCCGAAGGCAAGGCTGAATCCGTACAGCACCCAGAGGATCGTGACGATCCCGAGGCTGATGAAGCTCATCATCAGCATGTTGAGGGTGCTCTTGACGCGGACCATGCCTCCGTAGAAGAAGGCCAGGGCCGGAGTCATGACCATCACGAGGGCCGAGCAGATGAGCATGAATCCGGTATTGGCGGCAGACAGCGTCGGGGCGTCTGCTGCGAACGTCGTGATGCCTGGGGGCATCGGCGTCTCCTCGTCGTCGGTGCGGCCGCGTGCGGGCGATGGGGGCACAACCACGTGCGGGACCACTGGGGAAAAGGTGCGGGCCGGTTATGCGCCATGAGATTCGCCCAGTGCCGTTTCCGCCGATGCCGCACGATGTTTCGCCGCAGTGACGAAGGGGAGCGACGTGTTACGTCCCCATGAACCGCCCGTGCGGCATCCGCGCTCGGGCCTACTCTGCGGCCATGGCCGCATACGGTGCGGTTACGACGCTCCGGTACGGGAACGACCACACGAACCGGCCACGGCGACCACCCTCTGACCTGGCAATCGGGGGAGCCGAAGTCGGTCTGTGCGGGGTGGCCGTCGTGGCCGGGGCAGGGGTGCCGTCCGACTGCTTCGGCAGTCTCGGGCAGGGCGCCGTCAGACCGCTTCGGCGCTCTCGGGCAGTTGTTCGGTGAGGAGATCGGTGAGCTGGGCGACCTCGGGAATGTCCCCGAAGGCCCTGGCCGCTGTGTCGACCGTCTTGCGCAGCCGGGTGTTGACGCGCTCGGAGCGGACCTTCTTGGCGACGCGCAGCGCCTTCTCGGCCAGCACGGTGGACTCCTCGGGCTCGCGCTTGAGGAGGTGGACCGTGGCGAGACCGATCAGGTTGAGGGCGTACGACCGCTGGTGCTCGTCGTCCTCGCCGAAGAGCTGGACCGCCTTCTGCATGACAGGTTCGGCGAGCGAGGCGTACGTGGGGCTGCGGCCGGCCACATAGGCCAGGTCACGGTAGGAGTGGGAGTTCTCGCCGTTGAGCTCGGCGTCGGAGAAGAACCGGATCCAGTCGGGCTCGGGCTCGCCGTCGATGCCCGCGTCGAGGAAGGTGTCCTCGGCCATCCGGACGGCTCGTTTGCACTTGCTGGGCTGGCCCATGTTGGCGTAGGCGCGGGCCTCCATCGCATACAGCATGGCCTGGGTCCGCGCGGTGGCGCAGTCGCGGCTGCCGTACTGCGCGAGGTGGATCAGTTCGAGTGCGTCGTCGGGCCGGCCGAGGTGGATCATCTGGCGGCTCATGCTGGAGAGCACGTACGAGCCGAGCGGCTTGTCGCCGGCCTCCTTGGAGGCGTGCAGGGCGAGGACGAAGTACTTCTGGGCGGTGGGCTGGAGGCCCACGTCGTAACTCATCCAGCCCGCGAGCTCGGCCAGTTCGGCGGCGCAGCGGAACAGCCGTTTGGCGGTGGCGGCCGGCTGCGGCTCCTGGAGCAGGTCGGTGACCTCGTGGAGCTGGCCGACGACGGCCTTGCGGCGCAGTCCGCCGCCGCACTGCGCGTCCCACTGGCGGAACATCGCGGTGGTGGATTCCAGCAGGTCGAGCTCGGGGCCGGAGAGCCGGGAGGGGCGGCGGGCGGCGGCCGGGTCCGGCTCCACGGCCGCCTGGGCGGCGACGGGCACCAGCCAGCGCTGCATGGGTTCGATGAGGGCGGGGCCGGCGGCGAGGCCGAGGGAGCTGCCGAGGAATCCGCGGCGGGCGAGCATCAGGTCGCTGCGGGAGAACTCGCTGAGCAGGGCGACGGTCTGCGGTCCGGCCCAGGGCAGATCGACGCCGGCCACCGACGGGGCCTGGTGCGCGGCGCGTAACCCCAGGTCCTCGACGGCGACGACGGTACCGAAGCGTTCCGAGAGCAGCTCGGACAGGATGCGCGGGATCGGTTCGCGCGGCTGCTCGCCGTCGAGCCAGCGCCGCACCCGGGAGGTGTCGGTGCTGATGTGGTGGGCGCCCATCTGGCGTGCCCTGCGGTTCACCTGCCGGGCGAGCTCGCCCTTCGACCAGCCGCTGCGCACGAACCATGATCCCAATTGCCCGTTGGGGCGCTTACCGGCATTCGAATCGCCTGCGCCGCTGCCACTCACTGGAACGCCCCCATCCCGCCGAATACCGTCCGCCGCGAACCACTGTCAGAATGCCGTGAACCGATGCTGTCCGTGCGGAGGTTGCACACCATCGAACAGAAAATCGGGTTGCCTCCGGCATACCCATGGGAGCACATACTTCCATGGTTCGTGTACCGACGGTAATCCTACGATCACCCCCTCGGGGAGAGTGATTGCGGAAACGCCACCATTCGCCACCCCTTCGGATGAACGCCACTACGGCCGGGCGCGATTCACTTGACAGAGAGCGATCAGCGGCGGGCGCAAAGGCGCATTCAGGGGCGTGCGAACGGGGTCAGGCACCCCCGTGCGCGCCCCACGCCCAGCCGGATCAGCCAGGGGCGGCGGAGTGTCACGATTGAACTCCGTTCCGTAACCACCGGCGAGTTGGACCCGTTGGAGGGGGCATGGGCTTCACGATCGGCGGCATCCGCGAATTGCGATCCGGCTCACGGCGCCGCGGCCGTGCGACCGAGGGCACTGCGGTGGCCGAGTACACGGGGCTGTGGGGCTGGGCCGTCACGCCGGGCGCGCGGGCCGCGGACGGCAACTGCTCGTGCGGGAAAGCCGATTGCCCCTCCCCCGGCGCGCATCCGCTGGACTGCGCGCGGGAGGTTCCCGCCGGGGCGACACTCGACACGGCGGCGCGCGCGTGGGCCGAGGTGCCGGGCGCCTCGATGCTGCTGCCGGTGGGCCGCAGCTTCGATGTCCTCGACGTCGCCGAACAGTCCGGGCGCCGGGCGCTGGTACGGATGGAGCGCATGGGGCTGCCGCTGGGCCCGGTGGCGGTGACGCCGGCCGGCCGGGCGCAGTTCTTCGTGGCCCCGGGCGCCGCCGACGGACTCCCCCAACTGCTGTACCGGATGGGCTGGGACGACACGGGGCTGGATCTGCGGGCGCTCGGCCTCGGCTCCCACATCACCGCACCGCCCTCGGACCAGGGCGGCCTCGGCCCGGTCCGCTGGCTCCGGCCGCCGCCCCTGGACACCGCGGCGGCTCCACCCGAGGCACGGCTGCTGCTGGGCACGCTGGCGTACACCTGCCACCGGTGGGCGCACTGCGGCTGAGCCGGCCGGGGCTGTCCAGCGGTCTGCGCCGCAGATCCTCACGGGGCGCGCCACGCGGCTCGTCACAGCGAAGAGCCCGGCCGCACAAGTCATGCGGCCGGGCTTCTTCCTGTCCGTGGGGCTCAGTCCCCGATCAGGGCGTCCACGAACGCCTCCGGGTCGAACGGGGCCAGATCGTCCGGCCCCTCGCCGAGCCCGATCAGCTTCACCGGTACGCCCAGCTCGCGCTGGACGGCGATGACGATGCCGCCCTTGGCGGTGCCGTCGAGCTTGGTGAGGACGATGCCGGTGATGTCGACGACCTCGGCGAAGACCCGGGCCTGCACCAGGCCGTTCTGCCCGGTGGTGGCGTCCAGGACGAGCAGGATCTCGTCGAGCGGTCCGTGCTTCTCGACCACCCGCTTGACCTTGCCGAGCTCGTCCATCAGACCGGTCTTGGTGTGCAGCCGGCCCGCCGTGTCGATCAGGACGACGTCGGCGCCCTCGGCGATGCCTTCCTTCACCGCGTCGAAGGCGATCGACGCGGGGTCGCCGCCCTCGGGTCCGCGCACGGTGCGGGCGCCGACGCGCTCGCCCCAGGTCTGGAGCTGATCGGCGGCGGCGGCCCGGAAGGTGTCGGCCGCGCCGAGCACGACGCTGCGGCCGTCGGCCACGAGCACCCGGGCGAGCTTTCCGGTGGTGGTGGTCTTGCCGGTGCCGTTGACACCGACGACCATCACGACACCCGGGGTGTCGACGCCGCTCTCCGTCTTGACCGCACGGTCGAAGTCGGTGCCGAGCAGGGTGAGGAGCTCCTCGCGCAGGAGCGAGCGCAGGCCCTCGGGGGTACGTGTGCCGAGGACCCGGACGCGCTCCCGGAGCCGTTCCACCAGCTCCTGGGTGGGAGCGACGCCGACGTCGGCGGTGAGGA
>NZ_JAFMPZ010000293.1 GCF_017353455.1 Streptomyces laculatispora | reverse complement strand
CTCCCCGTCCCCCGCCACCTCGTCCCCGGCCGGCGCCGCCTCGCTCCCGGTGCCCGCCCCGGCCACCGACCCCGAGCGCTGGCCGGACGTCGCCCGGTCGCCGCGCTCGTCCCTGCTGCGGACCGCCGTCGCCGAACGGCTCGTCCGCCACGCACTGGCCCGGCTCCCGCTCCGCGCCCGCTTCGCCGGACAGCAGGACATCGGCCTCGGCGGCCCCCTGATGGACATCCGCGACCCCGCCGCCTTCTTCCGCAGAATCGGGGTGAACGGCCTGATCGGTTTCGGCGAGTCGTACATGGCGGGCGAATGGGACTCACCCGACCCGGTGGGCGTCCTGACGGTCCTCGCCGACCAGGTGGCGACGCTGATCCCGCAGCCCCTCCAGCGGCTGCGCGGACTGTGGGCAGGGCGCCGGCCCGCGGAGCAACGGGGCACACCCGAAGGCGCCCGGGACAACATCAGTCACCACTACGACCTGTCCAACGAGCTCTTCGCACTCTTCCTCGACGAGACCCTCAGCTACTCGTCCGCCGTCTTCCGCAGCTTCCCCGCGGACCCCGAGGCACTGCCCGCCGCCCAGCACCGCAAGATCGACCGGCTGCTCGACCTGGCCGGTGTCGGACCCGGCACCGAGCTCCTGGAGATCGGCACCGGCTGGGGAGAGCTGGCGATCCGGGCCGCCGCCCGCGGGGCCCGCGTCGTCTCCGTCACGCTCTCCGCCGAACAGCGGGACCTGGCCCGCCGCAGGATCAGCGAGGCCGGGTACCAGGACCGGGTCGACGTCCGGCTCTGCGACTACCGCAGCATTCACGGGCAGTACGACGCGGTGGTCAGCGTCGAGATGATCGAGGCGGTCGGCGAGGAGTACTGGCCGGTCTACTTCCGCACCCTGGAGGAACGGCTGGCCCCCGGCGGCCGCATCGCCCTCCAGGCCATCACCATGCCGGACGACCGGATGCGCGCCTCCCGCACCACCTTCACCTGGATCCACAAGTACATCTTCCCCGGCGGACTCCTGCCGTCCGTGGAGGCCATGGCAGAGGTCACGGCCGAGCACACCGGCCTGCGCATCGACCGCTGCGACGACTTCGGCACGCACTACGCCGAGACGCTGCGGCTGTGGCGGGAACGGTTCGCCGAGCGGACCGCGGAAGTCGACGCACTCGGCTTCGACGCGACCTTCCGCCGCATGTGGACCTTCTACCTGGCCTACTCCGAGGCGGGATTCCGC
This sequence comes from Streptomyces laculatispora, assembly GCF_017353455.1. Taxonomy (GTDB): domain Bacteria; phylum Actinomycetota; class Actinomycetes; order Streptomycetales; family Streptomycetaceae; genus Streptomyces; species Streptomyces laculatispora. Next base: position 8,871 of record NZ_JAFMPZ010000293.1, on the reverse strand, counting down.
TCCGGCTACCTCCATGTGCGGCAACTGCTGCTGACCCGTCAGGAAACGGCGTGATGACACTTACCGGCAAGCAGGCCACGACCGGCGCGGCCCAGCGACTGGAACCCCTCGTCGAGCAACTGCTCGGCGGCACGCTCCCGGTCAGGGTGCGGATGTGGGACGGCAGCGAGACCGGGGCTGCCGACGGCCCCCTGGTCCACGTCCGGTCCCGGCGGGCGCTGCGCCGGCTGCTCTGGGCGCCGGGCGAACTCGGCCTCGCCGAGGCGTACATCACCGGTGACGTGGAGGTCGAGGGAGACCTGGCCGAAGGGCTGCGGGCGATGCGTCACGCCGTACGCGAGCGCGGGCTGCGCCCGCCGCGTCCCGGCATCGGCGACCGGCTGCGGGCCGCCGGCACCGCACTGCGCCTGGGCGCGGTGGGGCCCCGGCCGCCGGTTCCCGCCGCCCGCGCGGGACTCCACGGTGTCCTGCACAGCAAGTCCCGCGACCGGGCCGCCATCAGCCACCACTACGACCTCTCCAACGCCTTCTACGCCCTGCTCCTCGGCGAGACGATGGCCTACTCCTGCGGCTACTGGACCAGCGACGCCCTCGGTTACGGACCCGCCGACGCCCAGCGCGACAAGCTCGAACTGATCTGCCGCAAGCTGGACCTGCGCCCCGGAGCCCGCCTGCTCGACATCGGCTGCGGCTGGGGATCGCTGACCCTGTACGCGGCGGAGCGGCACGGAGTCCGGGTCACCGCCGTCACCCTGGCCCGGGAACAGGCCGCCCACGTCCGCGCACAGGTGGCCGAACGGAACCTGGGCGACCTGGTCGAGGTCCGCTGCTGCGACTACCGGGACATCGACCGGGCACCGGGGCACGAGGGCGGTTACGACGCGGTGTCCACCGTCGAGATGGGCGAGCACGTGGGGGACGCGGAGTACCCCGCCTTCACCGCGACCTTGCACGCCATGGTCCGGCCGCGCGGGCGGGTGCTGGTCCAGCAGATGTCCCGGGGCCGCGACGCACCGGGCGGCGGCGCGTTCATCGAGTCGTACATCGCGCCCGACATGCACATGCGCCCGCTCGGGGAGACGGTCGCACTGCTGGAGGGCGCCGGACTCGAAGTACGTGACGTCGAGGCGCTGCGCGAGCACTACGTCCGGACCGTCGAGGCGTGGCGGCGCACTCTGGAGCGGAACCAGCGGGAGTTCGTGGACCTGGTCGGGGAGGAGACCGTACGGGTGTGGCGGCTCTACCTGGCCGGTGGCGCCCTCGCCTTCGAGGGGAGGCGGATGGGCGTGGACCAGATCCTCTCCGTACGGCCGGAGGAGACCGGTGCGGCCGCGATGCCCGCCACCCGGCGAGGCTGGTACGAGCAACCGGCGGCGGAACGGGTCGCCCGCGGCGGCGCGACGGCCGGGGCCACCGGATGAACGGCTTCGGATGGGCGGCGTTCGCCGAGGGCCTCGCGCCAAGTGCGGGCGCCGCCCTCGCCGTCCTGCTCGGCACGTTCGTCGTCGCTCTGTACAAGGGCGTGCACCGGGTCGTGGACATCGCGTGGGGCCTGGGGTTCACGGCCGTCGCACTCGTCTCCTACGCGATGTCGGCCGGCGGCGGGGGAGACGGCACCCGACGGCTTCTGGTCACCGTGCTGACGGCGGTGTGGGGGCTGCGCCTGGCCTGGCACATCGCCCGGCGGGGAAGGGGCCACGGCGAGGACCCGCGCTATGAGGCGATGCTGGCCAGGGCGCCGGGGAGCCCCGCGCTGTACGCCCTGCGGAAGGTGTACCTGCTCCAGGGGGCCCTGGTCTGGCTGATCTCGCTGCCGGTGCAGGCGGCCGGGTACGTCATGGGGCCGGCCGGAGCCTGGGCCTGGGCCGGTGCCGCGCTCTGGGCGGTCGGACTCGGCTTCGAGGCGGTGGGGGACCACCAGCTGGCCCGGTTCAAGGCGGATCCGGCCAACCGCAGGCGGATCATGGACCGGGGGCTGTGGTCCTGGACCCGGCATCCGAACTACTTCGGCGATTTCTGCGTGTGGTGGGGCCTGTTCCTGATCGTCGGCGAGGCTCCGGCGGCTGCCGCGGCCACGGTCGTGGCGCCCGCGCTGATGAGCTTTCTGCTCATCGGCGGCAGCGGAAAGGCCCTGCTGGAACGGCATATGGCCCAGCGCCCCGGCTTCGCCGCGTACACCGCCAGGACCAGCGGCTTCTTCCCCCGGCCGCCGCGCCGGGGCTGAAGCCCGCGGCCCTGGGGTGCAGTGGGCCCCGTACCTCCATCGCCTCCCAACGGCGGAGGTACGGGGCGAGCACCGCGCAGTGGTCTCGGCCCGCCGGGACGACCCGACCCGGGGCGAGCGCCGTGACCACCACGTCCGGGGGCGGGACCTTCGCCGCGAGGCGGCCGGCGGTCCCGCTCGCGACATGTGCCCGTCGTGGCGCGGCTCATGCTGCCCGCGGCAGGTTGTCCGGAACGCGCCGTTGCGGACGGCCTGCCGCAGGCCACCACCTCATGCCGACGGCAGCTTCATCAGTGCCAGGGGAGTGGAGGTCGGCTGCTTCGACCCGCCCGTCGGCTCGACCGTGATGCCCATGCCTGTGGCGCCGTCCACCGGCCCGTCGAGCAGGGTCGCGTACGTCGTCGACGAGGGGCCGGTCGCCTGCATCAGGCCTGCGGAACGCATCGTGCCGCCGTCGTCGAACCACAGCTGGTAGACCTTGCCGCCGGGTGCCTGGGCCAGCCCCGAGGCGAGGAACACGGCCCGGTCCTGGCTCCTGGAGACCACCACGGTGCCCTTCACCCCGTCGCTCAGCGTGGCCGAACCGGACCGGGCGTCGGGGGCCGAGATGACCTCGGCCACCTGCTGGCTCCGCTGCTGGGCGGCGCGGGCGTCGGACCGGGCGTCCTGCGCCTCCTGGTGCTGCCAGACGGCGAGGCCGCCGAAGCCGGCCGCCGCGGCGAGGCAGGCGGCCAGCGCGAACTTCGACAACCGCCCGGCCCGGCCCGTGCCGTCCCGGCCGGTGCCCCCGCCGGAACGGGCCCGCCTGCCGGTGGACGGCGACTCCTGGCGTACGGTCGCGACCTCCCGCAGCACCCGCTCGCGCAGGTCCCGCGAGGGCGTGGCCGACACCGCGAGGCCGAGCCGGGTCGCCGTCTCCGACAGCTCCCGTACCTCCACGGAGCAGGCCTCGCAGTCGCCCAGGTGGCGTTCGAACTCCCGGCGTTCGGTCTCCGGCAGCGCGTGCAGGGCGTAGGCCCCGGTCAGTGTGTGAAGTCCGGCGTCGCTCATGCGCTCACCCCGAGGCAGTCGCGCAGCCGGATCAGTCCGTCGCGCAGTCGAGTCTTGATCGTTCCGAGCGGCACCGCCAGCAGTTCCCCTACCTCGCGATAGGTCAGTCCGCGGTAGTACGCCAGCGTGACGGACTCCCGTTGCAGCTCCGAGAGGGTCCGCATGCAGCGGCGGACCTGCTCCCGCTCCAGCCGGCTCTCGACCTGTTCGGTGACTTCGTCGAAGGCGGGGGTGCGGTCGAGCAGCGCGGCCTTGTGCTCACGGGCCGTCGTCGCCTCCACCGAGCGCACCCGGTCCACGGCCCGGTGGTGGGCCAGGGTCAGCACCCAGTTCATGGCGCTGCCGCGGGCCGCCTGGAAGCGCGGCGCGGTGCGCCACACCTCCACCAGCACCTCCTGTGCGACCTCCTCCGACTGGGCGGGGTCGCGCAGGACGCTTCTCACCAGCCCGAGCACCGGACCGCAGACCGCTTCGTACACCTGAGCGAAAGCGTCCTGATCACCCCGGGCGGCCATTCCCAGGAGCTCCTGGAGGTCGGGCCCGGCCGAGGCCAGTCCGCTGATGTGCACGGCTTCTTTCACGCGGGCTTCCTCCCGGGGCGGTCAACGGTCTCCGGGGATGATTCGGAGCCGGTTGCGATGCGGATTGGTCGGCGGGGGAAATCCTTCCACGTCTTCCGAATTTCGCGATACATCGTGGTTGACGTGTTTCGAGGAGTCGCGATATGTTCGGCTACGAGTATTCGACGGCGAGGGAAGGGTGGCGGGGGCGGTGGCCAAGCGGCGCAAGCTCAGCAATCCTCTGGCCCTCACGGTGATGGTGCTGCTCGCCGAGCGGTCCATGCACCCGTACGAGATCGCCCAGACCCTGCGCCGTCGCGGCAAGCAGCACAGCGTCAAGATCAATTTCGGTTCGCTCTACACCGTGGTCCAGAACCTGGAGAAGCACGCCTACGTGGAGGTCACGGGCGTACAGCGGCAGGGCAACCGCCCCGAGCGCACGCTCTACGGCATCACGGAGGCCGGGCGGGCCGAGATGCTGGACTGGCTGTCCGACCTGATCGCGGTCCCGGCCGCCGAGTTCCCCGTCTTCGACACGGCCCTGTCGCTGCTTCCCGTGCTGCCGCCGGACGAGGTGGCCGAGCTCCTGTCGGACCGGGAGCAGGCACTGGCCGTGCAGTCGGCGGCGCTCCGGGGGGTGCTCGGCCAGCTGGGCGACGCCCTTCCCCGGGTCTTCGTCGTGGAGACCGAGTACCAGGCCCACATGATCGAGGCGCAGCTGGCATGGATCAGGGGTTTCCGCAAGGAGCTCGGTGACGCCACCATCAGCGGCATCGAGGAGTGGAAGTCCTTCCATGAGACCGGCGAGGTCCCGCAGGACTGGCAGGACCTCGACGAGCAGGAGATCGTCCTCGACCCCGAACGCACGAGGTGACGGGGAGAGGCAGAAGAAGAAAAGACCCTGACAGGTGCTGTTGGAGCAGCGCCCGCCAGGGTCTCGAACCCCGGACCGGACATGCCGTGACGGCGGGCCAGGCGATCGAGGTGCGGCACACCCAGGATAGCCCGGCACTCCTCAGGCGGAACGGACCGGCATGACGGGCACCCGGAGACCCGGGTGCCCCGCCGACCACAGGAGAGCTCTGTCATGAGCACCCGTGCGCCTGCCGTAGAGGCGCGACAGCTGATCAAGACCTATCCGGGTGAGGTCACCGCGCTGAGCGGTATGAACCTCACCGTCTCGCCCGGCACCGTCTTCGGGCTCCTCGGGCCCAACGGCGCGGGAAAGTCCACCACCGTCAAGATCCTCACCACGCTCGCCCGCCCCGACTCCGGCACCGCGTCGGTCGCCGGGCACGACGTCCTGCGCCACCCGGACCGGGTCCGCCGGGCCATCGGCGTGGTCGCCCAGAAGTCCGGCGCCGACCCGGTCGCCACCGGCCGGGAGAACCTGCTGCTCCAGGGCCGGCTGTACGGGATGCGGGGCGCCGCCATCCAGCACCGCGCCGACGAGCTGCTGGACCGCTTCGGCCTCGCGGACGCCGCGAGGCGCCAGGTCAAGGGGTACTCCGGCGGTATGCAGCGCCGCCTCGACGTGGCGCTCGGCCTGGTCCACCGCCCCGAGGTGCTCTTCCTCGACGAGCCGACGACCGGTCTCGACCCCGAGGCCCGCACCGCGATGTGGGAGGAGATCGCCCGGCTGGCCGGCGAAGAGGGCCTGACCATCGTGCTCACCACGCACTATCTGGAGGAGGCCGACCGGCTCGCCGAACGCATCGCGATCGTCGACCGCGGCCGGATCGTGGTCGAGGGGACCCCCGACGAACTCAAGGGCGAACTGCGCGGCGACGCGGTCCATATGGAGCTGCGCGCCGAGGTGGACCGCAGCGCCGTCAGCGCCGTACTCGCCGGGCTGCCCGGCGTGTACGAGGTGCTGGTCGAGGGCCGTCGGGTCAGCGTCCGCGCCGAGGACGGAGCCGCGGCCGTCCCGGTGCTGCTCGGAGCCCTGGAGCGGGCGGGCTCGGCCGTCGCCGCGGCGACCGTCGCCCGCCCCTCCCTCGACGACGTCTATCTGCGCTACGCCGGCCGCCGCTTCTCCGAGGCGGAATCCGCAGGTTCGCGGAGCACCCCCGCACCGGTCGCCGCAGGAGGCACCCGATGAGCGGTCAGGCCCTGTCCCAGACCTGGTACATGACCCAGCGCCAGCTGATGGCGATCCTCCGGCAGCCGGTCTTCCTGGTGATCTCGCTGATCCAGCCGGTGATCTGGCTGTTCCTGTTCGGCAACCTCTTCAAGAAGGTCGTCGAGCTGGGCGGCTTCGGCACCACGTCCTATCTGGACTACCTGATCCCCGGCATCGTCGTGATGAGCGCGCTGGGGTCGAGCATGTGGGCCGGAATGGGCACGCTGGAGGAGATCGAGCGCGGCACCCTCAACCGCTTCCTGACGACACCGGTCAGCCGCAATGCCCTGATGAACGCCAACGTCGTGCAGAACGGCATCAGCACGGCTGCGCAGTCCCTGGTCATCGTCCTGCTCGGCTGGGCCGCGGGCGCCACCTACCCGGGCGGGGCGGGCGGACTGCTGATCCTGGTCGTCGCCTCGATCCTGCTCGGTACGGTCTTCGGCGCGTTCTCCAACGCCCTGGGCATGCTGGTCCGCCAGCGGGAGTCGATCATCGGCATCAACACCTTCCTGCTGCTGCCGCTGACCTTCCTGTCCTCGTCCTTCATGGCCCCGAGCCAGATGCCCTCGTGGATGCGCCACATCGCCGATTTCAACCCGGTCAACTGGGCGATGGTGGCCGGCCGCTCGGCGCTGACCGCGGACCCGGACTGGGCGCTGGTGCTCAGCCGCGGGGGAGCGCTGCTGGTGCTCGCCGCGGTCGCCGTCTGGCTGTCGACCCGGACCTTCCGCTCGTATCAGAAGTCGGTCTGACCGGCCCGCCGTGTCACCGGCCCGGCGCCGCGTCCTCGACGGGCGCGGGCGGGCCGGCCGGCCCGGTGCCACCGGTCCGGTCCGGGAGTCCGTTCCCGGACCGGACCGTGCGTTCCCGTACCGCGCGCAGCACCAGGAAGACCAGCAGCCCGAACGGCGAGAGCAGAATCGTCAGCACCAGCAGCGGGCCCATCACCAGCGGCGGGATCCGCAGCCTGCGCCCCTGGAGGAACATCCACTGACCCAGCAGCAGATCCCAGGCGATGACCTGGGCCCACACGGCCCCCGCGCCGTTCGACAGCGCGGTCAGCTCACGGAACGTGTCGATGTCGGGGCTGCTCACCGCGGCCCAGAGCTCGGGCAGGACCGGCCCGGCCATGGTCAGGTAGACGGCCAGGACCGGCAGGACCGTCAGCGGCGAGGCGGCGATCCTGGCGGTGACCGCCCGGTTCGGCGCGAAGATCATGAGCAGCCAGAACGGCGCGGCCAGCATAAAGGTGATTTCGAACAGTGCGCCGGTCACGACACGAGCTCCTTCTCGACGGAGGGGGACGACAGTGGTGCGGTGGCCGGCCGCAGGGCCGCATACGTACCGGCCGCGGTGGCCGCCAGAACGAGAGCGGCGGCGGTGAGCGTCACCCCGTCCGGATGGATCAGCGGTTGTCCGCGCAGTGCCTGCCAGGTGACCAGGGCGACGACCGCGCAGTAGGTACCTGACGCGACCAGCACCAGGCGCAGCCGGACCCGTGCGTCGCGGAGCCGGGCCGAGCGCGGTGCCAGTGCGACCAGGGTGAACAGGAAGAGCGGGAGCAGCTGGAGCGCGTGCATCCCCACGAAGTGCGGGATGCGCAGATCGCCGCCGGTCGTCGACCAGCCGGTGAGCGGCATCGACGGCCCCCCGTCCGGTACGCCGACCGCGTGGGCGCCGATCACGTCGGCCGTGTCGAGGTTCCCGGCCGCCCGCTGACGGGGGGTCGGCTGCGTCATCAGGAAGCCGAACCCGGCGCCCGCCAGGGCCAGTGACACCCCCGAGCGGATCGCCCAGGCGGTGGCGCGGTCGGGCATTCGGGCGCGCAGCAGCAGGATCGCGATGAACAGGGTGCCGGTCCAGAGGACGACCACGGTGACGGCCATGGCGTTGAACAGCGATTCGTCGAACGGTGTGGCGTGGTTGAAGTGGCTGCGCCTCCCGCGGATCACCTGGCCCGTGATGATCACCATCTCGACCACGCCGGCGACGGCCACCACGGTCCCGGCCCACCAGCCGGTGCGCCGTCCCCGGGTGAGCAGCGCCAGCATCCAGGCGAGCGTGAGGGCGTACGCCACGAACGAGACCGCGAACCTGAACAGTTTGGACCAGATCGCCGAACCCGCCAGGACCCGGTCGTCGACCAGCAGTCCCGCCGCCGAGACCACCGTCAACAGGGCCATCGCGCAGGCGAAGACGACTAACGGGCGGTGCCATGTGCGCCAGTGCGGCATGAGTTCCCCCAGGAATGACTCAGGAATGATTATGGATAGCAGTGCTCTCCGCTATCCGATAGCGGAACTATCTATGATGAGTGCGGGGGTTGGCAAGCACGAAAGAGGGAGAACGCTCGGTGCGCATCGGAGAGTTGAGCCGCAGGTCCGGGGTGCCGGTACCGACGATCAAGTTCTACGTACGGGAGGGGCTGCTGCCTGCCGGGCGGCTGACCAGCCCCAACCAGGCGAGTTACGACACCGGTCACGAGCGCAGGCTGCGGCTGATCCGCGCACTGCTGGACGTCGGAGGGCTCCCGCTGTCGGCCATCGGGGACGTGTTCCGGGTGATGGAGGATCAGGGCCGGCCCCTGCACGACGTGCTGGGTATGGCGGCGAAGCGTCTGGCCCCTCCGGGGGGCGACGAGCCCGGCGCCGAACTGGAGGACGCCCGCGAGGACGTGGCGGACCTGCTGCGGCGACGGGGCTGGCGGGCCGAGGCGCGCAGTCCGGGCGGGGAGTCGCTGGCCGGTGTGCTGGTGGCGCTGCGCCGGGCGGGCCACGGAGGCTTCGCCGAACTGCTCGACGACTACGCGGACGCCGCCGAACAGGTCGCCCGGGCCGATCTGGGCTACGTGGGCACACGGGTGGCGCGGGAGGACCTGGTGGAGAGCGTGGTCGTCGGCACGGTGCTGGGGG
>NZ_JAFMPZ010000602.1 GCF_017353455.1 Streptomyces laculatispora | reverse complement strand
GTCGAACTTCTCGACCGCGCGCACCAGGCCCGCGTTGCCCTCCTGGATCAGGTCGAGCAGGGGCAGCCCGGCCCGCGGATACCTGCGGGCGACGGCAACCACGAGTCGGAGGTTCGACCGGATGAATACGTCCTTGGCGCGCTCGCCCTCGGCGACCAGCGCCTCCAGCTCTTCGCGCGAGGCCCCGCCGGCATCGCTCTCCACCACGCCGTCGAGGATCCGCTGTGCGAAGACGCCCGCTTCGACGGTCTGCGACAGCTCGACCTCCTTGGCGGCATCGAGCAGCGGCGTGCGCGCGATCTCGTCCAAGTACATGCCGACCAGGTCGCGATCGGCGATCTCCCCGCCCACGGCGCGAACACTGCTTGCCCGGTTGGTCCCGCCGGTGGCGGACGAACGTCGGGCGACGGCACGGGTTGCCATGCGTGCTCCTTGCTGAGTAGGTCGCGACACCCTTTCGGGTGCCCAGCTTCCGATGGAAACAACGACTGGAATCCGGACAGAATTCCCATGCCTGGCATTCATTTTCGCGATCATGCAGTACCCTGTCGCGCCACCAGGGAAGGGCGCATGGCCGAGTTCGGCACGGAAACGCAGGTCAGACCAGGTGTCGAGAGCGATTTGGAGGCCCTCACGGACATCTACGACCATGACGTACGTGAGACCGCCCTCACATTCGACACGGTTTCCTTCACCCTCGACCGGCGTCTGCCCTGATTGCGCGCTCCCACTCCGAAGACGGCCCGCACCGGCTCCTGGTTGCTCAGGATGTCCGTGATGTCGACGGACCGGCTCCCCGGATCCTGGGCTGTACCGCCAGCAGCGCCTCCCGGCCACGGTGTTCCCTAGGACCGAAGCCGTTACATCCCTAGGACCACAGCCCGTTACGTCCCTAGGTCCACAGCCCCTTGCCCACCTAGGTCCACAGCCCGTTACGGAGAGCCGGTGCGGTGCCTAGCGTGACTCCGCATGGATGACACGACACGCAGGACACCCGACACCTCGGGCACGCTCGACGAAGCACTGGAGCGGCTTCACTCCTTCGGCCCCGAACGGGATGGCTGGCTGAGCAATCACGCCCCGATGGCCGTCGAGGCGCTGGTGCACCACGGCCAGGCACCCGGTGTGCACCGATGGCTGGACCACTACCGCGCGAAGCTGGAGGACATGCCCGACCGGTTCACCGAGGTGACCCCGGCCAACTGGCGCGAGGCCCTGGGCGACCCGCGCCGCATCGCCGACTGGACGGCGTACTTCGAGCGGGAGACGGCCGACCGGCCCTGGCGCGAGGTCCTCGCCGAGTGGTGGCCCCGGCTGCTCCCCGGCATCGCGGCCGGCGCCACGCACCCGGTGATCCGGGTCGGCCACTGCGTACGCACCCTGCTGGCCTCCGGGGAGAACGCGCCCCGGGTCGCGGAACTCGCCCACGGACTCGGCTACTGGGCCGCCCGCCACCAGCCGCTGCCCCCACTGGCCTCCCTCGCTCCCGCTGCCGGCGCCGCGGCCGCGCTGGACGCGGTGGACCGGGTGCCGGACCAGAGCGGCGGCATCCGGGAACGGCTCGGACAGCTCACCGCGTTCCCGCTGTGGCCGCAGCAGCCCGTGGCGGACCCCGACCTCGCCCGAGCCCGGCTGGAGGAGCTGGTACGCGCCGCGACCCACCGCTACGCGGCATACGCGCACGGCTCGCCGGTCATGCTGGTGCACGCCGCCACCGCACCCAATGCCGTGCTGCGTACGCTGCCGGCGCTCCCCCGGGACCTGTGGGCGCCGAGCCTGGACGCCGCATGGGCGGCCGGCGCGGCGGTCACCGCCGCGTACTCCCCGGCCGAGCCGGCCGACTACCCGGCCGTGCCCGACGGCCTGACCCCCGAGGAGGTCTTCGCGCGGGCGGCCGCGCACGGTGACGACCACACCATCAAGTTCACCGACACCGCGCTGGACGTCGGCGGCCCGACCGCGCTGGCCGCCGCGCTCCGCTCGATCGAGCTGAACCCTCCGGTGCTCTGACCCCTGCCATGAACCGGGGCCTGTCCGGCCGACGAACGAGCCGCCGGACAGGCCCCGCGGGCTGCGGGGTCCGGTCGCCCTAGCCGTACTGCAGCGAGCGCTTGGCCAGTCCCATCCAGAATCCGTCGATCACGCTGCGCCCCCGGTCGAGATCATGCTGCGCGGCGCCCAGCGTCACGAAGAGCGGGGCGAAGTGCTCGGTGCGCGGATGGGCGAGCCGGCCCGCCGGGGACTTGTTCTCGAAGTCCAGCAGCGCGTCGATGTCCTGCGCCTGCAGTGCGCGGCTCCCCCAGTCGTCGAACTCCGCCGACCAGCCGGGGGTGCCACCGCCCTGATGCCGCAGGGCGGCCAGGTTGTGGGTGAAGAAGCCGCTGCCGACGATCAGGACGCCCTCGTCGCGCAGCGGCGCGAGCTTGCGTCCGATGTCCATCAGCTTCTGCGGGTCCAGCGTCGGCATGGAGATCTGCAGCACCGGGATGTCGGCCTCCGGGAACATCTCCACCAGCGGGACGTAGGCCCCGTGGTCGAGCCCGCGGTCCGGGATGTCCTGGACCGGCGTACCGGCGCCGCGCAGCAGCTTCCGGACGCTCTCGGCCAGTCGCGGGGCGCCCGGCGCGGCGTACCGCACCTGGTAGTAGTGCTCAGGGAAGCCCCAGAAGTCGTAGACGAGCGGAATCGTCTCGGTGGAGCCGAGAGCGAGCGGGGCCTCCTCCCAGTGGGCCGAGACCATCAGAACGGCGGTGGGCCGCGGCAGCCCGGCGGACCAGGCGGCCAGCTCACCGGGCCAGACCGGGTCGTCGGCCAGCGGCGGGGCGCCGTGGGAGAGGTAGAGGGCGGGCATGCGCTCCGCAGTGACTGTCATGGCACTCCCCATCCGCTGCTGCTCAAGGTAAGTCTTCTACTGGGCCTTCAGAAGGAAAATTTCTTTAACCTTCAAGTTCCCATGTTCGGAGACCTTAGCTCTATCTAGTTCAACTTTCAAGAAAAGGTCGTACAGTGGAGTACATGACCACGGCATCCACCGGTGCGCCGCGCTGGCTCACCGACGAAGAACAGAGCGTGTGGCGGGCGTACCTCCACGCCACCACGCTGCTGGAGGATCACCTCGACCGCCAGTTGCAGCGCGATGCCGGTATGCCGCACATCTACTACGGACTGCTCGTCCAGCTGTCCCAGGCGCCCCGCCGCCAGAAGCGGATGACGGAGCTGGCCAAGGACGCCAAGATCACCCGCTCCCGGCTCTCGCACGCCGTCGCCCGGCTGGAGAAGAGCGGCTGGGTGCGCCGCGAGGACTGCCCGTCCGACAAGCGCGGCCAGAACGCGGTCCTCACCGACGAGGGCCACGAGATGCTCCAGCGCTCGGCACCGGGCCACGTCAGCGCCGTACGCCAGGCCATGTTCGACCGGCTCACCCCCGAGCAGGTGCGCTCGCTCGGCGAGATCATGCAGGTCATCGCGGCCGGACTACAGCCGGAGGGCACGAACGCCGATCTGCCCTGGCTCCGCTGACCCACCGCGCACCGCACGCACCTCTGCCCCGGTTC
>NZ_JAFMPZ010000292.1 GCF_017353455.1 Streptomyces laculatispora | reverse complement strand
CGGGACGCCCGCGGCGGGGCCGGCTGACGCGACCGGGGCGGCTGAGGGGCGGCGGGCGCCGATGAGGCCGGCCGGTCCGGCGTCGCCGTCGCGCTGGGCACCGCGGGCAGCGGTGCCACGGTCGGCGACGCGGTGGTGCCGGGGCGGGCGGTGGCCCACTCCCCCTCCCCCGCGACGGCCGAGATCACGCCGGCCGCCGTACCGACGGCCACCACCGCGGAGGCGACGACGACCATGGCCTGACGGCGCGCGCGTCGTCTGCGTTCCCTGAACTGCCTCTGCGCGATCCGGCGTTGTGTGCGTACGCCCGACACTCCTGGTTCCCCTCCGCCGCCCCGTGGCGCCGCCCGCCCGGCGCCACGGCGAGCCTACGGGCGGGAGGCCGCTCCCATGGCGCGGTTGGAGGAGTCGGGGTGCCTCGGGCCCCGGGCGGGGCTCAGAAGCAGTCGCCGTACCAGTGGACCGCGCCGGGCGCCGTGACCGTGGCCCGCACGGACTCCGCCGTGGCGTGCAGCGGCCGTGCCATCCCCACGTGTTCCGTCACCTGCCGGGCGTCCGTCAGCAGGCCGGGGAGGGCGGCCCGCACGCCGGGAGTGACGGGAATCCGGACCCGGGCCAGGGTCAGCCCCGCCGCCCGGCCCCGGGAGCCGACGGCTGCGAGCAGCGACCCCAGGCACTCGTCCGATCCCGCGAACTCGCGCACCTGCACGCAGTCCCCTTCGTGCCCGGCCACCATCCAGCCGGCGATCGCGCCCGAAACGGGGTCCTGCGCCACGAGCGACCGGTCGATCGCGCCGTACCAGGCGGGGACGCGCACCGCCCAGTCATCGGGGGCCCGCAGCGAGCTGAGCGGCCGCTTCGCGTTGTACGCGTGGTGCAGCGCGGCCACCTCCACGGCGTCCCGCGCGGTGGCGCCACGGACCCGGAACGCCCCGGCGGCGGACGAGTCGGCGGGCGAGGGGACGAGCGTCCCCTCGGTGTACGTGCTCGCGAACTCCTGCCACCCCGAGCCCCGGTAGACGCCGGGCGTGCCGGTGAACAGCAGGGACCAGGCGCACTGTTCGGCCGTCATGGTGTGCTCCGCCGCCACCAGCAGCCGTCGCACCAGCCCCTGTCCCCGGGCTTCGGGGCGGGTCGCCACGCTGCCGATCCCGCCGACGCGCTGCGGGGTGCCGTCCGCGTCCCGGATCAGCCTCGGTACATAGACGACAACGGCGTCGATGCCGTCCCCCGCGTCGTTCTGCGCGAGGAACGTGTGCCGGTGGCGGTCCGGGTCGAGCGCGTGCAGGGCGGCGAGGTGCGGGGATTCGAAGCACCGCTTCCACAGGGCGGACAGGGCCGGATCGTCGGCCGCGGTGGCGGTGCGGACGGTGGCGCTCACAGGATCAGGTTCCCGTCGGTGCGCACCCGGTCGCCGTCCTCGGGCATCGCGCTGCGCCGCGTGCCGTCCTCCACGCACGAGGTGTGCAGGACCGAGTCCAGGGCGTCCGGGGCGAGGTGGAGGACGCCGCCGGTGAAGCGGCTCCCGGTCGCCGCGTAGTGGTTCGTGCCGTCGGCGATCCGGACATGCGCGGTGTCCGCTCCGGAGGCGGTGCTGCTGAGACCGGTGAGGTCCCAGGTCGTGCTCCCGGAGCCGGCCGCCCGGCCGAGCAGCGCCTTGGTCTTGTTTCCGCCGGTGAGCCGGGTGCCGCCGGTGACGGTGATCCGCTGGTCGCGCACGGCACTGAGTTCGATGCCGGTGTTGTGGTAGGTACCGCCGTCGATCCGCAGATCCGCCGACCCGACCGAGAGGGGGGCCGCGTCGTCGGCGCCGGTGACCGTGCAGTCGGTGAGGTGGACGGGGCCCGCACCGCGCAGGACGACGCCGTCGACGCCCTTGAACGTGCAGCGCACGAAGTGGACGGGTGCGGTGACCGGGGTCTGGACGAGGACGGCGCCGGCGGGCGGTTCGAAGGAGCAGTCGCTGATGGTGGTCGGCCGGGTGGAGCGGTCCGAGCGCTGGGCGACCGCGAAGGTCTTCGCGGTGCAGCCGCGCACCTGGGCCCCGTCGGCGTTCACGGTCAGGGTGCCGGCCTGGTCGAAGGTCGGGCGCGCGAGCACCGTGATGTCTTCGAGGGTCAGATCGGTGATCTTCGTATTGGCGGTGAACCAGGAGCAGACATGTCTGCGCACGGTGATCCGCTTGGCGGAAATGCCCCACTGGGCACCCGAGTTCGCGATGTCCATCAGCCCTGAGTTGCCGTCGAAGAGCAGATCGTGCTCGTACTGGCCGTGGGTGGTGAACGGGTTGCCGCCCGCGTCGTCGCCGTCGCCGTGACAGTTCACGACGGTGCAGTAGGCGGAGGCGGTGAGGTCGTTGAGATGGCGCACATTGCTGGTCGTGCAGTCGGCGACCCGACCGTACAGGCAGTAGATCTGCTGGGTGAGGTAGCCCGCGCCGCCGTACTCGACGGTGGGCGGGTTCTTCAGCGAGCAGTCCTCGGTACGGAAGCGGGTGCACCAGCGGCGCATGATGACCGGCCAGAACGTACCGGTGGCGTGGATGCCGGAGACGTCGCAGCCGACCGCGTACTCGAAGCTGACGGGGTGGGAGCCGGTGTACTCGTCGGGTCCCGCGCCCTCGAAGACCATGTTGCGGATGTGGGTGTTTCGGACCGGATCGACGCGGGTCCAGGTGAGCGTGCGGCCCTCGGCGAGTTCCCAGCCGTTGAGGTAGCCGATCCGGATGTGGCCCGCGTCGATGATCTCGGTGATCTCGACCAGCTTCTGCAGCTCGCGTTCGTCACCGCCGCCGCCCTTGACCGGGCCGACCTGCACGGACCACCACTGGCCGACCGCGAACGCCTTCGCGTCGGGGACCGGGAAGGTGTCGGTGAGTTCGATGACCTTGCCGGAGAGCGTGTGGGTGACGGTGGTGTTCGTGGGGGTGCCGCGGAAGGAGAGGACGGCGCCGAAGGGGTTGTCGTGGGTGTTCTTCTCGATGCCTTCGGTGTGGAGGTGGTGGCCGCCGAAGTCGAGTTCGATGTTGGAGCGGTTCCAGAGGTGGCGTTTGGTGAAGAGGAGGTCGGTGTGGGCTTCGATGCGGTGGACGGTGGGGTCGGCGATCATGGTGTCGAGTGCGGCGTCGGCGGGTGTGGTGGCGTCGTGGTGGCCGAAGGTGCGGAAGTCGAGGGTGCCGGTGTGGAGCTGGTGCCAGCGGCCGGTCTTGCTGGTGTGGGTGGGTGAGATGACGGTGCCGCCGTTGTGGGCGGTGGTGGACTTCTTGTCCCAGCGCAGGGCCATCGCGCCGCCGTCTCCGGGGGTGTGGTAGCCGGCGAGGAGGATCTGGGTGCCGTGGTCGAGCGGCTTGGTGTTCAGGGCGCGCAGTTCGGCGACGGTGTCGAGGCGCAGTACGTCGCCGGTGTGTGCGGGTGCGGCCTGGGCCGGGGCGGTGGCCACGGCCGAACCGGCCATGACCAGACCGGCGAGCCCCGAGGCCCGCAACAGATTCCGGCGGGACGATGCGTTGGCGGACATGACGGAGGTACTCCTCGCGTTGTCGATGCGTGCTCGATGGGACTCGAAGGGAACCGACTGCCGCGCGGTCGCGGTCAGATCGTGTTGCGGTACGGCGGCATGAAGCGCATCCGCGGCATCTGGTCGGCCAGCACCCCGCCGTCCACGACGATCCGCGCCCCGGTGAGGTACGCCCCGGCGTCCGAGGCGAGCAGCAGCAGGGCGCCCACGCACTCGTCGGGCTCGGCATACCGTCCGAGCGGGATGCGCTCGCGGTACGCGGACTCGAAGGCCTCCCGGTCGAAGGGGAATTCGCCGTCGATGGGGGTCTCGACCATGCCGGGGGCGAGGGTGTTGGCGGTGATGCCGTGCGGGGCGAGTTCGACCGCCAGGGTCTCGGTGAGCAGTTGGGCGGCGGCCTTGGAGGCGTTGTAGTGGGCCAGTCCGGCCTCGGCCACCAGGGCGTTCTTCGAGGTGATGGTGATGATGCGGCCGGCGACGGAGTCCGCCGTCATGTGTTCGGCGACGCGCTGGCTGAGGAAGAACACCGCGTCCACGTTGACCCGCATGATGCGCGACCAGCTGGCCGGGGTGATCTCGTTGAAGCGCTCCAGCGCCGCCGTGCCCGCGTTGTTGACCAGGATGTGCAGCGGCCCGGTCTCGGCGCGCACGGCGTCCACGAAGCCGGGCAGCGCCTCGATGTCCGCGAGGTCCTGGCCATAGGTGCGGCAGCGCCGCCCGAGCGCCCCGACCGCCGCAGCGGTCTCGGCGACGCCCTCGGCACCGGGCAGGTCGACGAGCACCAGATCGGCACCCGCCTCGGCGAGCCCGACGGCGAAGGACCTGCCCAGGCCCCGGGCGGCCCCGGTCACGACCGCGGTGCGGCCGGTCAGGTCGAAGCGGTCGGTTCCGCGGGGCGGGACGGCTGCGGTCATGGCGGGATTCCTCCAGCGGAGAGATGCGGAACAGGGGTGGGACCGGCCCTGGTCCGCCGGACGGGTCCGGGCCGCCGCGCGGGGACACTTGGGTGGTTGCGCGGCGGCCCGGCTACCGGCCGGCGCCCGCGGACAGGGGGATGAACCCGGGCACCGTACCGGCAGTTCGTGGGAACGGCCCGGTCAGCCGTTCAGGCCCAGCAGATCGAGTGAGGGCCGGTGGATGATCTCCTCGATCGCGTCCGCGTCCAGCGGCGGCAGCCCCGGGATGCCGGGGATGCGGGCGATCTCCCGCAGCCCCTTCACCGAGTCGTCGACCGTGGTGAACGGGTAGTCGCTGCCGAACAGCACCTTGTGGAAGACCCCGTAGTCCTGGACCAGCCGGAGGCTGTGCCAGAGCTGGAAGGGCCGGTAGTGCAGGGCGCTGAGGTCGGCGTACACGTGCGGATGCTTGCGGATGACCGCGATGCACTCGCCCTCGAAGGGGTGGCCGAGGTGGGCCAGGACCATCCGCAGCTCGGGATGGCGGATGGCGACCGCGTCCAGGTGGCGGGGCATCGCCCACTCCAGCGGCGCGCTGGACACGAAGGTCGTGCCGGTGTGCACCAGGAGCGGCAGCCCGTGCCGTTCGGCGTACGTGTACAGCTCGTCGTACTCCTCGGCGGCCGGGTCGAAGCCCGCGTACATCGGCATCAGCTTGATGCCGCGCAGCCCCAGCTCCTGGTGGCCGTAGCGGAGTTCGTCCTGCCAGCCGGGCTGGGTGGGGTCGAGGGCCAGGTAGCCGATGAGCCGGTCGGGGTGTTCTCCGACGTAGGCGGCCACGGCGGCGTCGTCGACCCACAGCCCGCTGCGCCGCGCCTTGCCGCCGACGACGATCGTGCGGGTGGACTCGGGTGCGGTGGCGGTGTACTCCTCCCACTTCACCGTCAGGTCGACCTCGCCCGCGTGGGCGCGGGCGGAGTCGGAGCTGAACGGGTCGGTGAAGTCGTGGCTGTGCCGGAAGAGATGGGAGTGGACGTCGACGATCATGTGCGGTTCCGCTTCTCCCAGCCGTCCGCGAACATGTTCCAGAAGCGGTGGCTGGGCGGGTGTTCCTCGAAGACCTCGTCGACGAGTTCGACGCCGAGCCCCGGTGCGGTCGGCAGGCCGATGCGGCCGCCTTCCATCGGAAGGGTGCCCTTCAGGGCGTCGAAGACGAACGGCTCCAGCAGCCCGTCGAAGGTTTCGAGGATCTTGAAGTTGGGGATTCCGAGCGCCGCGTGCACCGAGACGGTGGTGCAGAGCGGGGAGTTGGAGTTGTGCGGGGCCACGAGCATGCCGTGGGTATCGGCGATCGCGGCGAGTTTCCGCACCTCGGTGAAGCCGCCGGCCATGGAGAGGTCGGGCTGGATGATGTCGACGGCGTTCGTGGCGAAGAGCTGCTTGTACTCGTAACGGTTGTGGAAGTGCTCGCCGCCGGAGATGGGGAACGCCGCGCGCTGACGCAGTTCGGCGTACCGCTCGATGTGGGTCCAGGGCATCGGCTCCTCGAACCAGCCGATGTCGAAGGGCTCGAGCTCCCGCACCAGCCGGGCGGCGGTCGGCATGGCGAACCGGGCGTGCCCCTCGATGAAGAGGTCGATGTCGGGTCCGATGGCCTCCCGGACGGCGGCCACGAGGTCGATGGAGCGGCGCAGTTCGGCGCGCTCCAGCTCGTGCAGGCCGGGGCCGAACGGGTCGAACTTGAGGGCGGTGAAGCCCTTCGCGACCGTCTCCTTCGCCTTGGCGGCGAAGGTCTCGGGCTCGCGCTCCCCGGTGTACCAGCCGTTGGCGTAGACCCGGACGTCGTCCCGGCAGGCGCCGCCGGTCAGCCGGTAGGCGGGGACGCCGAGCGCCTTGCCCATCAGGTCGTACATCGCCTGGTCGAGGCCGGACAGGGCGACGCCGCCCATGTCGCCGCCGCGCAGGAAGTCGCCCTGGTAGACGCGGAGCCAGAGTTCCTCGACGTCGAAGGGGTCGGCACCGATCAGGTGCCGCCGGGCGATGGCCTCGGTGAGCGCGCAGACCTCGCCCACCCGGTAGGGGTGGGTGATCTCGCCGATGCCGGACAGGCCCTCGTCGGTGTGGACCCGGACGTAGCCGAAGTCGCGCCATGAGGTGCCGAGCATCAGGGTCTCGACGCGGGTGATCCGGCCGGCGGGGCCGGGC
>NZ_JAFMPZ010000291.1 GCF_017353455.1 Streptomyces laculatispora | reverse complement strand
GGGCACGGCGTCCGCTCGTTGGGCGAGATGCGGCCTGGGTTGCGGTGCGTACACAGCGCCCTGGTGATGTGACTGTGGCTGAGTCGACCACCGCGTTGGCGGCTCTGCGTGTCAGGGGGAAGCTGTGATTTGGCATCGGCCGTGGCACGGGCAAGCGCCGGATGCTGCCCGGCCGGCACCCGCGCGGGAGTGCGTGACCTCGGGCGCGCCCGCTCAGCCGGCGTCGCCCGGGCGGTGCGGAGGAATCGAGGCGATGTCGAGGAAGAAGGAATCGATGCTCTGGACGGACTCGATGAATTCGTCCAGGTTGACGGGCTTGGTGACGTAGGCGTTGGTGTGCTGGCGGTAGGCGGCGTCGATGTCGTCCGGCGCGGCGGACGTGGTCAGCACGACGATGGGGATGCTCGACAGCTCGGTGTCGGTCTTGAGGACGTTCAGCAACTCGCGGCCGTTCATGCGGGGCATGTTCAGATCGAGCACGATGAGATCCGGCCGGTCGGTCCGCGGGTCGCGGAGGTACTCCAGCGCCGCGACGCCGTCGTCGGCCCGTTCGATACCGCGCGCCATGCCGCGCTCGGTCAGGGCCTCCTCGATCAGCATGGCGTCGGCCATGTCGTCCTCGACGAGCAGGACGGTGTACGCGCGGGGGGCGAGGCCGTTCATGGTTGAGCTCCGGGTCTGGTGGTCGGGAAGCGGGTGTGATGCGGGGCGGGCGGCGAAAACGAGTCCGGGCCAGCGTTTGCGGGCACCCTGGCGGCTGACGCCCCAGGCTCTGCCCAACTGCGGGTAACCGGCGCCCTCCTGCGCGGCGGCCCGGGCGGCCAGCGCCGCGCACTCCTCCACCGCCCGGCCGAGGTAGGCCAGGGCACGCAATGAGGCCAGCGCGTCGCTTCGGAACTCGTTCGGGTCCTGCCCGTCGGCATCCGCCACCGCCGTAGGGAGAGAGAGCTGCCGGGCGGCTTCGGCGACGGCACATCGTGCCCGCTCGGCCAGTTCCTCCTGCTCGGGGCTCAGCCGCGTCTCAACTGCCATGGGTGCACCGTAGACGCCCAGCCACCCCGGCGCGCCGCGGGGACCAGGGAGGATGGATCCGACGTGCAGATCGACGCTGTTCAGCAGGACCTGGTAACACCGCCGCGGCGGTCGCCCGGGGGCTGGACCACCCGCGGCTGGCTGGGTGCCGGCTCGGCGGCAGCGCTGGTTGTCCTCCTGGTCCTGACCGGGTGCGGAGTCTGGGTCCTGGCCCACGCCACCGACGTCAACAAGCGGCTCACCGAAGTACATCGCCTTCGCGGTCGACGGTGCCAACCGGATGCAGACCCTCATCAACGACCTCCTCACCTTCTCCCGCGTTGGACGCCTGCATGCCGAGGACGCCGACGTCAGCCTCGCGACCGTGCTGCGGCGCACCACCAACTCCCTGGGCATGGCCATCGAGGAGACCGGGGCGGTCCTCACTCATGACCCCCTTCCCTCGGTGCACGGAGACCCGACTCAGCTCGGCGTCCTGCTGCAGAACCTGATCTCCAACGCCATCAAGTTCCGCGCCCCGGGCGTCGTGCCCCGGGTCCATATCAGCGCCCGGCGACCCGCGGACGGTGCGGAGGGCGCCGACCGCCGCTGGGAATTCGCGGTGAGCGACAACGGCATCGGCATCGGTCCGGAATACGCCGAGAGGATCTTCGTGATCTTCCAGCGCCTCCACACCCGTGACACGTATCCGGGTAACGGCATCGGCCTCGCCCTCTGTAAGAAGATCGTCGAATACCACGGCGGCACCATCACCCTCGACACCGGCCACACTCCCGGTACCCGCTTCGTCTTCACCCTCCCCCTGGCCCACGCAGACGCGCCCGCCGCCGATCCGGAGGGTTGCTGAGCCCGAAGCCAGGAGCAGGACGCTGTCAGCTGTCTCCCCGGTGCTCAGGACACCCGGATGCCCGCCGGATCACCGTGCCGGAGCGCGGCGCGGCCGGGTCCAGGTGTTCCCGGAACAGTTCCCGGACTTGCACGATCCGCGGCTCCGAAGCGGTCCCGGCGGTGCGGTCGGACCCGGCCGCCGCGCAAGTGGGCCCGCACAGTTGAGACTGTGCGGGCCCACCCTGTTACTCCCCGGTTTCGCGACAGCGCACTGTCCTGCTGCCCGTCTCCCCGCCTCCCAGGTGGGAGACGAGGGGGAGACGATCATGACGCACGGATGCACAGCAGTGCTGGAAAGCGTCAGATCCAGACAGCAGTGGAGAGCGGGTCACCCGGCAGATTCGCCGGCATGGGGGCTCAGGGATCCGGCACCGACCAGGATGAACAGCAGAATGCCCAGGACGATCCGGTAGATCACGAAAGGCATGAAGCTCTTGGTCGTGATGAACTTCATGAACCAGGCGATGACCACGTACCCCACACCGAACGCGATGAACGTGGCGAAGATCGTCGGCCCCCAGGCCACATGTCCCTCGCCCGCGTCCTTCAGCTCGAAGACGCCCGAGGCGAGGACCGCCGGGACCGCGAGCAGGAACGAGTATCGTGCCGCCGCCTCGCGGGTGTAGCCCATCAGCAGACCGCCGCTGATCGTGGCGCCGGAGCGGGAGACGCCCGGGATCAGGGCCATCGCCTGGCAGAAGCCGAAGATCAGGCCGTCCTTGATGCCCAGTTCCTTGAGGGACTTGCGCTCCCTGATCGCCCGGTGCTTGCCGCCGGTCTCGTCACGGGCGGCCAGGCGGTCGGCGATGCCGAGCACGATGCCCATCACGATCAGCGTGGTGGCGATCAGCCGCAGGTCGCGGAACGGGCCCTCGATCTGGTCCTTGAACGTCACGCCCAGCACACCGATCGGAATGGAGCCGACGATGACCAGCCAGCCCATCTGGGCGTCGTGGTCACTCCGCATCGAGCGGTTCGTCAGCGACTTGAACCAGGCGCCGACGATCCGGACGATGTCCTTGCGGAAGTAGATGAGGACTGCGGCTTCCGTGCCGATCTGGGTGATGGCGGTGAACGCCGCTCCCGGATCGTGCCAGCCGGCGAACGCCGCGGTGAGCCGCAGATGCGCGCTGGAGGAGATCGGCAGGAACTCGGTCAGTCCCTGAACGAGGCCGAGGACGAAGGATTCGAACCAGCTCATGGGGCTTGGGCCATCCTGAAGTGATCATGCATCGTCCGACGGGCATCGGAGCCCGTCGGCAGCGTGCGGATTGCGGTCGTGTGAGGGCAGGGCCGCAGGGGCCCGGAGATCGTCTGTCGGACGCGGGAAGCGTATCGCCCCCAGGTGAACAGAAATACGACAACCCCCGGCGCTACCGCCGCGTCACTCGCCGCCCAGCCGGTGACGCCTGCGCCAGGCGACGACGGCCGCGCCGATTCCGGTCAGCACGATGAAGCCCATCGCGGCCAGGAACGCGGGCGACGTCGGCGACGAGGCCTCGCTCCCCGCCACGACGTACGCGGCCGTGTTCGGGATCGAGCCCAGCCCGGTCGCCACCAGGAACGGGGGATATCCCATGCGCGACACGGCGGCGCAGTAGTTGGCCGCGGCGAAGGGCACTCCGGGGAAGAGCCGCAGCGCCAGCATGGAGCGGAATCCGTGCCTGCTCAGCTGGCCGTCCGCCGCCCGCATCCAGCGCCCGCGCAGCAGCGTACGGAGCGCGTCCTGCCCCAGTACCCTGCCGAGCCCGAACGAGATGCCCGCGCCGAGCACCGTGCCCGCCAGCGCCGGCGCCAGACCCGCCTGCGTGCCGAACAGCGCCCCGGCTGCGAGATTGAGCAGCGGCCGCGGCACGAAGGCCACCGTGCACACGCCGTACGCGAGGCCGAAGAGCACCACCGCGGCTGCCCCGCCGCTCAGTTGGGCCGGCCAGCCGGAGGCGAGCAGCCGCTGGGGTTCGAGGAGCAGCATCGTCGTCGCGGCGGCCAGCAGCACCGCCACGAGCAGCGAGAGCCGGGACCAGGGCGAGAACAGCACCCTCGTGCAGCGCGCGGCGAGACCGACGGCGGGCCGGGTGGCGGGGACGGGGTCGAGCATTCGGGGAGAGTATCCGACACCAGGCGTGATCGTCGTAATGTGACCGTTATGAGCGACGGAGTCGAAGCCGCCCGCGATACGCCCCAAGCCGCCCCCGGGCTCCCCGGCAGCGCACTTGCCGACATCGTGCTGGAGCGCCTCACCGCGCTGTATCCCACGGCCGCCGACCCCGCACGCGCCCGGTCCGCCGCCGCGTACATCAAGCACGTCGCGCCGTTCCTCGGCATTCCGACGCCCCGGCGCCGGGCCCTGTCCCGCACCGTCCTGGAAGGCACCGCACGTCCGGGGGAGGCGGACTGCGCCGCCATCGCGCTGCGCTGCTGGGCGTTGCCCGAGCGCGAGTACCAGTACTTCGCCGCCGACTACCTCCGCCGCCACGTCGCGCGCTGCTCGTCCGGATTCCTGCCGGTCCTGCGCCATCTGGTGTCCACCGCGCCCTGGTGGGACACGGTGGACGTGCTGGCCGCCCATGTCGCGGGTCCGCTGGTCGCCGCCGACCCGGAGCTCCGGAAGGACATGGACGCGTGGATCGAGGACGACGACCTCTGGATCGTCCGCACCGCGCTGTTGCACCAGTTGCGCTTCAAGGAAGCCACCGAGACCGGACGGCTCTTCGGATACTGCCTGCGCCGGGCGGGCCACCCGGACTTCTTCATCCGCAAGGCGATCGGCTGGTGCCTGCGCGAGTACGCGAAGACCGACCCGCAGGCCGTACGGGGCTTCGTCGACGGCGCCCGGGGGCGACTGTCGCCGCTGTCCGTACGAGAGGCCACCAAGCACCTCTGAGGGACCCGAGGAGCGCCGCTCCCCACTCCCTTGCCGCCGGCCGTAAATCGCTCGACGGGCCCGCGGCTGTCGGACATGATCGGAGCATGTTCCGGTACGCCTTCCCCACAGCGCAGTCCGCAGTCGCGGACGCGCCGAAGGCTGCCGTGAACGTCGCGGTCACCACGGCAACAGCAGTCGCAGCAGCTTTCACCGCTGCCGCGGCGCCCATCGGCGGCGCCCGAAGCTGACCCTCCCCCGACAGTCCGGCGGACCCCGTAAGGGGAGGGTCGGCCGGGCCCTGGGGTCTTCTCTCTCAGCTTCGCAATCCAAGGAATGAGCCATGCCCAAGACGGCATACGTGCGCACAAAGCCGCACCTCAACATCGGCACCATGGGCCACGTCGACCACGGCAAGACCACCCTGACCGCCGCCATCACCAAGGTCCTCAGTGACCGCGGCACCGGCACGTTCGTCCCGTTCGACCGCATCGACCGGGCGCCGGAGGAGGCGCAGCGCGGCATCACCATCAACATCGCGCACGTCGAGTACGAGACCGGCACCCGGCACTACGCGCACGTCGACATGCCCGGACACGCCGACTACATCAAGAACATGGTGACCGGCGCCGCCCAGCTCGACGGGGCGATCCTCGTCGTGTCCGCGCTCGAAGGGATCATGCCGCAGACCGCCGAGCACGTGCTGCTCGCCCGCCAGGTGGGCGTCGACCACATCGTCGTCGCCCTCAACAAGGCCGACGCGGGCGACCCCGAGCTGACCGACCTGGTCGAGCTGGAGGTGCGTGAGCTGCTGTCCGCGCACGGCTACGGCGGCGACACCGTGCCCGTCGTGCGGGTGTCGGGCCTGCGGGCCCTGGAAGGTGACCCCCGCTGGACGGGGGCGGTGGAGGCGTTGCTCGACGCCGTGGACACCTATGTACCGATGCCGGTGCGCTACATCGACGCGCCGTTCCTGCTGCCGGTGGAGAACGTCCTGACCATCACCGGCCGGGGCACGGTCGTCACCGGCGCCGTGGAGCGAGGCACCGTGCGCGTCGGCGACCGGGTGGCGGTGCTCGGAGCCGACACCGAGACGGTCGTCACCGGTCTGGAGACCTTCGGCAAGCCGATGGAGTCCGCCGAGGCCGGCGACAACGTCGCGCTGCTCCTGCGCGGGGTCGAGCGGGACCGGGTACGCCGCGGCCATGTCGTGGCGGCGCCGGGCAGCGTGACACCGAGCCGGCGCTTCACCGCGCAGGTGTACGTCCTGTCGGGGCGGGAGGGGGGCCGGACCACCCCGGTCGCCACCGGCTACCGGCCGCAGTTCTACATCCGCACCGCGGACGTCGTCGGTGACGTCGACCTCGGCGCGGCGGCGGTGGCGCGCCCCGGCACGACGGTCACCATGACCGTCGAACTGGGCCGGGACGTACCGCTGGAGACCGGCCTCGGCTTCGCCATCCGCGAGGGCGGCCGCACGATCGGCGCGGGCACGGTCACCGGGCTGCTCTGAGTCCGGAGCCGCAAGGGCACGGCCCGGGTCCGCCTCCCGAACTCCACGGGAGGCGGACCCGGGCTGTGGCGCGAAGTGCGAGCCCGGCACCGCACAATGGGGGAGTGAACGAGTCGATACCGGTCGTCCGCGACGTGGACCGGGGCACCGCCAGACTGCTCCCCGACGTGGACCGGGAGCGGGCCTGGCTGCTGACCGTCGACGGGGCACCCCAGTCGTACGTCGACCTGGACGCGCCGCAGCACCTTGAGTTCGAGTACGCGAGACGGCTCGGCCACGTGGTGGACTGCGCGGCCGAACCGGGCGCACCGCTCGACGTGCTGCACCTCGGCGGCGGCGCCCTGACCCTGCCCCGCTACGTCGCAGCGACGCGCCCCGGATCCCGGCAGGACGTCGCCGAGGCCGACCGGGGGCTGCTCGCCCTCGTCGCCGAACACCTCCCGCTGCCGGACCGCAGCGGGATCGCCGTGCACGGCACGGACGCCCGCGCGCACCTGGAGGCGACCGCACCCGGCTCCGTGGACGTCCTGGTCGCGGATGTCTTCGGCGGCTCGCGGGTGCCCGCCCACCTGACCACCCTGCCCTACGCACGGGCCGCGGAACGGGCGCTGCGCGCCGACGGGGTCTACGCCGCCAACCTCGCGGACGGGGCGCCCTTCGACTTCCTGCGCCCGCAGCTGGCCACCTTCGCGGCCGTCTTCGAGGAGCTCGTGGTGATCGCGGAACCGGCGGTACTGCGCGGCCGGCGCTTCGGCAACGTCATCCTCGTCGCGTCCCACACCCCCTTCGACACGGCCGCGCTGATCCGCCGTTGCGCCGCCGACGCGTTTCCGGCCCGCGTCGAGCAGGGCGCCGCCGTGGCCGGGCTCGTCAAGGGCGCCAGGCCGGTCGGTGACGCCGAGGCGGTCGACTCACCCGAGCCGCCCGACGGCGCCTTCGGCATCGGCTGACGCGGGCGCACCCCCGGCCACCACCTCGGTGGGGCTGGTCCGGCGCGTCAGATTGCGAACGTCCGGCACGAACAGCACCGCCCCGGTGACCAGGACGACCAGCGCAGCGCAGCCCCACAGCGCCTGGCTGCGCCCGACCAGCGACTCCACCGGACCGGCGAGCGCGGTGGCGAGCGGCACCATGGCCACCGAGCCGAACCAGTCGTACGCCGAGACCCGCGACAGCTTCTCCTCCGGAATCTCCTGATGCAGGGCCGTCATCCAGGACACGCCGAACACCTCGATGGCGGCCCCGCTGACGAACATCACCGCGCAGAGCCCGGCCACCGGCAGCGGCACGGCGAGCCCCGCGGAGGGCAGTGCCAGCGGGAAGACGCAGAGCGTCCCGGCCAGCAGCAGCCGCCGCGGCTTCCACCGCATCATCAGTACCGCCCCGCCCAGGGTGCCGACGCCGAACGCGGCGAGTGCGAGGCCCCAGGGGCGGGCACCGCCGAGCTCGTCCCTGGCGACCAGCGGCCCGTAGACCGCCTCAGCGGCCCCGACCGCGGCGACCACCACGGAGAACTGCGCCACGACCGCCCAGAGCCAGGTGCGGCCGACGAACTCCTGCCAGCCCTCCCGAAGATCGGCGAGCAGGCCGCCACCGGGCGCGCGCGAGGGGATGTGGCTGACGTCGAGGAAGGAGCGCAGCGCTCCGGCCACCGCGAAGGCGGCCGCGTCGATCGCCAGTACCCAGCCCGGGTCCATCGCCGCGATCATGGCCCCGCCGAGCGCCGCTCCGCCGATGGCGGCGCCCTGTATGGACATCCGGAAGAGGGCGAAGGCGCGGCTCGCCTGTTCGCCGCTGACGGTGGACATCAGCATGCCCTCGGCCGCCGGGCTGAAGAAGGCCTGCCCGGTGCCGCAGAGCGCGGTGAGCACCATCATCTGCCACAGCCGGGCGTCACCGGCCAGCACCAGCCAGGCGAAGGCGGCCTGCGAGAGGCAGTTGAGGGTGTTCGCCGCGACCATCACCCGGTGGCGCGGCAGCCGGTCCGCGACCGCCCCGCCGATCAGCAGGAAGAGCACCAGCGGCGCCGTCCTGGCGGCGGCCACCAGCCCGACGTCGCCGGCGTCGCCGCCCGACTCCAGAACCGCGAACGCCGCCGCGATCAGCGCGCCGTTGGTGCCCAGGCCCGTGATGATCGCGGCGGCGGTCAGCAGCCGGTAATTGCGGACCGCCCGGGAGGGGAGGTCCGATGGGGGTGCGAGGTCGGCGGCAGTCACTCAGGGACTATCGCTGGCTTGGCCCCGTGGCGCCAAATGGTTTGCCGCGGACCGTCAGGACTCGGTGATCTTCACCAGCCGTACCGTGCTCAGGATCTTCTGGATCGTCGCGTCCGGCAGCTCGTCCGGGACGGAGGCGGCACCGTACAGAACCCAGGAGGAGAACTCCCCCTTGCTGTTCTTGAAGGTGAAGGCGATGGACTTGCCGTCGGTGTCGCACTTCTTCTTCTTGGTGACATTGGGTGCCGTGGCGGTCACCAGGCTGCCGGTCAGACCCGACTTGGTGGTGTACTGCTTGGCCTTGCTGATCTTGATGGTGCTCTTCGGCATGTGCTGCGCGTAGGCGGCCCACGCCCAGGTGCCCGCCTCGTTCCTGGCGTTCACATCGGCGTCGGTGGCACCCTCCGCGCCGCGGGTGCCGGTGCCGGCCAGGCTGCTGTTCTCCTTGATGCCGTCGTGGTCGGAGTCGTCGACGCACCACTTGCTCTTGAGGTCGGCGGGCGCCGAGAAGCCGATGAGTGGCGTGTCGTCGCCCTTCTTGTCGTCCACGAAGTACGAGGAGACGCTGGGACGCGAGACCTCCCAGTCGCCGGGCACGTCGAACTGTGTGCCCCACTTCGGGTTGGTCACCACCTTCCAGCCGGCGATGAGCGGCTTGGCGTCCCCGCCGTCACCGCGCGGGTTGGCGTCCGGCGAGGACGCGGACCCGGAGGGCTTGGCGGGCGCGGACGACTTCTTGTCGTCGGCGACGTTCTTGCCGTCCTTGTCGTCGTCCTTGTTCATCACGACGACGCCGGTGACCACCGCGGCCGCGACGACCGCGACCGCCGCGACGATGGCGACGACGGTCGTCTTCTTCTTGTCGTTGCCGGGCCGAGGCGGTTCGGGCGGGCCGGGAACCGCGTACTGCGGAACGGTCGGCTGCTGGTACGGGTTGGGCTGCTGGTAGCCCGGCTGTCCCTGCTGCGGGTAGCCGTAACCGGGCTGCTGCCCGGACGTGCCGGGCTGTTGGTGTCCCGGCTGCTGATAGGGATTCGGCTGCTGGTAACCCGGCTGCTGATACGGGTTCTGGTTCTGGTCCTGCGGGTTTTGCTCGCCCCCGGGCGGCTGCTGTCCTGGCCACATGGCGAGTAACGATAGAGGTGCGCCGTCCGGTCGGCTACGGCCGCCCCTGTGAGCGGACGGTGAAGGACGCGACCAGGCGCGGACCGGGTGATCCCCAGGGCATGGCCAAACCTGTCTACCGGTGAGTAACATCAAGTTCATGAGCGCTGAACAGATGACCGCGGGCGAGCTGGTCGCCGCGACGGTTCCGATGGTCCGGACCCTCAACCTCGAATTCCTGGAGTCCACCGCCGAACGCGCGGTGGTCCGTCTGCCGGACCAGGCGGACTTCCACAACCATGTCGGCGGACCGCACGCCGGCGCGATGTTCACGCTGGCGGAATCGGCGAGCGGCGCCATCGTCATCGCCGCGTTCGGGGACCAGTTGACGCGCGCCGTCCCGCTCGCGGTGAAGGCCGAGATCGGTTACACGAAGCTGGCCATGGGCGATGTCACCGCGACCGCCACGCTCGGCAGGCCGGTGGCCGACGTCGTCGCCGAACTCGACGAGGGCAAGCGCCCCGAGTTCCCTGTGGCCATCCGGATCCAGCGCGCCGACGGCGCGGTGACCGGCGAGATGACGGTCGTCTGGACACTTCGCCCGAACGCCTGATCAACGCCTGATTCCGGACGGCACCGCAAGGGCCGCCGCCCACCCGGCAGGGGTGCGGGGCGGCCCTTCGCGCTGTTCCGGCCGGTGACGCGACCGGTAGGCTTGCCGCTGTGCGCCGAGGAGTTGTCCGGCGGGCCACAGGACATCACTACGGAGGAACCGGCGTTGCACATCCAGGAGTGGCTGGAGACCGTCCCCGCGATAAGCGTCTACCTCCTGGTGGGCATCGTCATCGGTGTGGAGAGCCTCGGCATCCCGCTGCCGGGAGAGATCGTCCTGATCAGCGCGGCTCTGCTGGCCGCGGGACACGACGGCATCAACCCGTGGATCCTGGGTGCCTGCGCAACGGCCGGGGCGGTGATCGGTGACTCGATCGGCTACGCCATAGGCCGCAAGGGCGGACGTCCGCTGCTTGCCTGGCTCGGCGGGAAATTCCCCCGGCACTTCGGCGAGGGCCAGATCGCCATGGCGGAACGCTCGTTCCACAAGTGGGGCATGTGGGCGGTCTTCTTCGGCCGCTTCGTCGCACTGCTGCGCATCTTCGCGGGACCGCTCGCCGGAGTCCTGCACATGTCGTACTGGAAGTTCCTGACTGCCAACCTGCTCGGCGGGATCGCCTGGGCCGGCGGGACCACGGCCGTCATCTACTCGGTGGGTGTCGTCGCCGAGGCCTGGCTCAAGCGGTTCTCGTACCTGGGGCTGGCGATCGCGGTCCTGATCGGACTCGCCTCGATGCTGGTCATCAAGAACCGGGCCAAGAAGGCGGCCGCACGGTCCGAGGCGGACTCCACGCCCGGGCCGGCGACCGTACCGGTGGCCGACTGACCCGTGCGGACTCCGCGCCGGCGGCCGCCGTACCCCGCGCTCAGTCCTCGTACGCCTGACGGTGCGCCTTGGCCAGCTCCATATAGCCGACCGCGTTGAACTTCACGCCGTCGAGCTCCTCCTCGGTCAGCTGCCGCTTGACCTTGGCGGGCACGCCCGCGACCAGCGAGCCCGGCGGCACCCGCATCCCCTGCGGGACCAGGGCCTGGGCGGCGATGAGCGAGCCGGTTCCGATGTGCGCACCGTTCAGGACGGTGGCCCCCATGCCGATCAGGACGTCGTCCTCGATGGTGCAGCCGTGGAGCACCGCGTTGTGCCCGACCGAGACGCGCTCGCCGACCGTGACGGCGAAGCCCGGATCGACATGGACGCTGCAGTTGTCCTGGATGTTGGAACCGGCACCGATGACGATGGGACCGCAGTCCGCACGCAGCACCGCGTGGTACCAGACACTGGATCCGGCTGCCATGGTGACCTCGCCGATCACGACCGACGTCGGTGCGGTGAAGGCGGACGCATCGATTTCCGGTTCTTTGCCGCCCATCGCGGTGATCAACGCCTGCTCTGCCATCGCGCGTTCCTCCGTGCTCCGGTGCTGTGGGTCGCGGTCGTCCGATCGCGGCTGGCCGGTTCCGCCGGGGAAACGGTATGCGACGGGCGCGGGGCCCGGGACCCGGTGGGGTGAAGATCACAGGCCGGTGCGGATACCGGTCCCGGGCGTGGCGACTACCGTGTGCGAGTGCCGAAGAACAGAGACACGGTCTCCGCCCTGACCGCCTGGCGGCGGCGCGCCCTGTCGGGGGCCGTCCACCGCTGCTGGCGCTGGGTGCGGGAGACGGGCGCGGTCACGCCGGCGCACCCCGGCGGGCTGCGGTTCGGCCGGATCGGCGAGGGCACCCGGCTCGCCTTCCCGCAGGGCACGGTCTTCGGGGAGCGGTGGATCGAGCTCGGCGAGCACTGCATCATCGGCGAACAGGTCACCCTCACGGCAGGCCTCATGCCCGATCTGGACCTGGGTGCCGAGCCGATCCTGACCCTGGGCGACGGAGTGGTGCTCGGCCGCGGCAGCCATGTGGTCGCCGACACCACGGTGACGATCGGCTCGGACACCTACTGCGGGCCGTACGTCTACATCACCTCGACCAATCACAGCTACGACGATCCGGAGCAGCCGGTCGGCCGGCAGTGGCCGCGGATGGAGCCGGTCGCCATAGGCCCCGGCTGCTGGATCGGCACCGGAGCGGTGATCCTCCCGGGCGCCCGGCTCGGGCGCAACGTGGTGGTGGCGGCGGGTGCGGTGGTACGCGGAGGGGTGCCCGACCACGCGGTGGTGGCAGGCGCCCCCGCCCGGGTCGTCCGCAGCTGGGACCCGGAGAAGGGCTGGCAACCGCCCCTGCGCACACCGGCCCCGGTGCCGATCCCGGAGGGTGTGACCCCCGAGCAGCTGCTGGCCGTGGCGGAACTCGACGAGGGCTGACGGCGGGAGCCGGGGCCGTCGGGTTCCGTCACCCGGTCGCGAGCAGGACCGTGCCCACCAGTGCGAGCCCGGCGCCCGCCGCCTGCACGCCGCGCAGCCGTTCCCCCAGGAAGCCGCGTGCGGCCAGGGCCGTGACCACCGGGTAGAGCGAGGCCAGTACGGCGGCGACGGTGACCGGTCCGTGCTGGGCGGCGACCGAGTACGTCCCGTTGGCCGCGACATCCGCGAGACCCACGAACGCCAGGGCGGGCAGCGCGGCCCGCACCACGGCGGCCCCGCCCTCCTCCGGAAGCGCACGGGCCCCACGGCGCACCGAGGCGTACAGTGCCGTGCCGCCCACCGCGATGTTGGTGATCCGCTGCACGAAGAGGGCCAGGAAGAGCCCGGTGACCGTGGTCGACGCCTCGGCGATCAGGGACATCACGGCCCCGAAGCCGAACGCCGCCACCAGGGTCAGCAGCACCGCCCGGCGCTGCACGGGGGCGCCCCGCAGCTGTGGACCGCCCGCCAGCACGATGCCCACCACCGCGACGGCGACCCCGGCGAACTGCAGCAGCCCCGGACGCTCGCCGGCGATCAGCCCGGCGCTCACCGGCACGGCGACCCCCAGTGAACCGAGCGGGGACACCACACCCATCGGGCCGAGTGCCAGGGCCTTGTAGAAGCTCAGCATCGCGACCGGCCCCACCACACCGGCCGCGACGGCGAACCACAGCTGCCCGCCCGCCTCGCTCCAGGCGCCCGTGACGGTCACGATCACCGCGAGCACGGCCGCCGCGGCGGTCTGCGAGACGACCACGACGGTGAGCGCGGGCATGCGCCGGGTCAGCAGCCCGCCGCCGAAGTCGGCCAGCCCCCACAGCAGGCTGGTGGCGAGGGCGAACAGTGCGGACATGAAGGAGCCTCGCAGTACAGTGCGGTGAACGGTTGGGTACACCACACCGTAGTGCAGTATTTTCGACCCTGTCATCCAAAATATTGGACGGAATGTGACTGACCTCGACCAGCTGACCCAGTCCCTCGCGCGCAACCTCAAGCGCTGGCGCGGGGAGCGGGGCTTCACCCTGGACGCTCTCGCCACCCGTGCCGGGGTCAGTCGCGGCATGATCATCCAGATTGAGCAGGCGCGCACCAACCCGAGTGTGGGCACCACGGTCAAGCTCGCCGACGCGCTGGGCGTCAGCATCACCACGCTGCTCGACTACGACCAGGGCTCCCCGGTCCGCCTGGTGCCCGCCAGTCAGGCGGTACGCATGTGGTCCACGGAAGCGGGAAGCTCCACCACCCTGCTGGTCGGTACGGATGCCCGGGGCCCGCTGGAACTCTGGTCCTGGCGGCTGGTGCCGGGCGACAGCAGCGCGTCCGACCCGCACCCCGAGGGCACCGTCGAACTGCTCCACGTCACCGCGGGCGATCTCACCCTGGTCGTCGACGGCACCCCGTACACCGTGCCCGCCGGCACCTCGGCCACCTTTGAGGCGCACCATCCGCACGCCTACCGGAACGAGGGCTCCCGGCCCGTCGAACTCACCATGGCCGTGTCCATCCCGCCCGTCAGATGAGACGCCCAACCGGGCCGGTGCACGGGGCTGTTAGCGTGGCGCGCATGCGCGCACCCATCGGCTCCTTCGAGGATGCCCGTCCCGCGACCGAACGCCTCGAACTGCTCACCGCACCCGTGGCCGCAGCGGTCCGCGAGGGCTGGGGCGGTTTCCCCGCCGAGCAGATCATCCACGTCGACACGGACCCGGAGATCGCCGACACTGCGGCCTTCGTCGAGCACCACGGGGCCGATCTGCTGAGCCGGTCGGCCAACTGCGTCGTCGTGGCCGGCAAACGCGGGGGAGACGTCACCCTGGCCGCCTGCCTGGTGCTGTCCCACTCCCGCGTCGATGTGAACGGTGCCGTCCGCAAGCACCTCGGCGCCCGCAAGGTGCGGTTCGCCCCGATGGACACGGCGGTCGGCGACACGGGCATGGAGTACGGCGGCATCACGCCCGTCGGACTCCCGGACAGCTGGCCCCTGTTGATCGACCCCGCCGTCGTGGACCAGGAATGGGTCCTGATCGGAAGCGGCAGCCGCCGGGGCAAACTGATCATGCCGGGCAAGGCGCTGGCGGCGCTGCCCGGCGCGGTCGTGGTCGAAGGCCTCGGCATCACGAGCTGACGTCGCCGCCCCCGCCGCCGTGACGGTGCGCGGGCAGCCACCGCGTGGCGAAGCCGACCGCTTCGGGGAAGCGGAACAGCCGGCTCGGGGCCGAGCCGACCGACGTGGCGGCGACAGCCGGGGGCCGGGCCGACCGCTCGAAGTCCGCGCCCAGGGCCGCGAAGTCGCTGTCGTCCAGGGCCACGTCCTCGTACTCCCACCACCGCCGCCCACCGCCGTCGCCCACCACGCAGCGGTAGGTGCGCCGGGGTGCGGACGGGACGCGGTACTCGGCGAGATGGAACGCGGTGCAGGAAGCGAAGCCGGTCCCCAGCAGCAGGATCTGCGCCCGCAGGTCGTACAGCCGGGCCAGCGGGGAGGCCTCGCCGAGGTGGCAGTCGGGGCGGTGTCCGGCCACCACATGGCCGGCCAGCGGTCCCACGGCCGCGAACGAGGTCTGCGGATGCGCGCTGCGCACGGAGCCGGGGGACCGGCGCACCGTTTCGGCCAGGCGGCCCATCGACGGGGCGGCCGTGGTGGCCGGATCGAACGCGGGCATGGCCGCGCGCACCGCGTCCCGGTCCCGGTCGCTGAGACCGCGTACCCGGGCGCGGTAGTGCGGGGAGGTGTCGGAGTTCTCCGGAGTGAAGGCCGGGACGACCAGCGTGCCCTGCGGTCCCAGTACATCCCGCAGGGCGCCCGCCACGGCCCGGACCCCGCCGTCAACCACTCCCACCGCACGCAGCGAGGCATGCACCATCAGGACGCCGCCCCGCTCCACACCGAGCCGGGCCAGATGTCCGGCCAGGCGGGCGCGGCTGTGGGAGGCGCTCAGCACACCGAGGGCAGGAGCAGTACTCACAGCGGGTCATTGTTCCAGTCCGGAGCGGAGCGTGACACCACGCACATCCGGCCGAGAGCCCTCAGCGGTCCAGCGCGGGGATCTCGATGGCGGGGCACCGGTCCATGACCATGTCGAGCCCGGCCGCCCGGGTGCGTTCACAGGCCTTCTCGTCGATCACCCCGAGCTGGAACCAGACCGCGGAGGCGCCGATCGAGACCGCCTCGTCCGCCACCGCGCCGGCCAGTTCGCTGTTGACGAAGACGTCCACCACATCGACCGGGAACGGGATGTCGGCCAGCGAGGCGTAGCCGTCCTCGCCGTGCACCCGCTCCGCCTTGGGGTGCACCGGGACCACCCGCTTTCCGAAGCGCTGAAGGACCTCGGCCACCCCGTAGGCCGCACGGGAGCGGTTGTTGGAGAGCCCCACCACCGCCCAGGTGTCGCCCGTCCCGGTCAGAATCCTGCGGATCGTCTCCGTGTCTGCGTCCATGATCCGCACAACGGACAGCCGCCCCGGACCATTCCCGCGCCTGCGCATAGGCTGGCCGGATGCAGGAGCAGTACCGGACAGTCGCCCGAGCGGGCGTGCACGAGACCGAGATCAACCGATCGCGTTTCGTCTGCGCGCTCGCCCCCGCCGCCACCGAACAGGAGGCGCAGGAGTTCGTCGCCCGCGTCCGCAGGGAACACCCGGCCGCCGGCCACAACTGCTTCGCGTACGTGATCGGCGCCGACGCCTCCGTACAGAAGGCCAGTGACGACGGAGAGCCGGGAGGCACCGCCGGGGTACCCATGCTCCAGATGCTGACCCGCCGCGAGATGCGGTACGTCGTCGCGGTCGTCACCCGCTACTTCGGCGGAGTGAAGCTCGGTGCGGGCGGGCTCATCCGGGCTTACGGGGGAGTGGTCGGTGAGGCCCTCGACGCGGTCGGCACGCTCACCCGGCAGCGGTTCCGGCTCGCCACCGTGACCGTGGACCATCAGCGGGCGGGCAGGCTGGAGAACGAACTGCGGGCCACCGGACGGACCGTGCGCGAGGTCCGCTACGCGGAGGCGGTGACCATCGAGATCGCGCTGCCGGACGCCGATGTCGCCGAATTCCGGCGCTGGCTGGCCGACGCGACGGCGGGCGAGGCGGGCCTGGAGCTGGGAGGCGAGTCCTACGGGGACGCCTGAGTACTGTGGTGCGCGGGGGGACAGGGGCAGGCCGCGCGGGTGTGACGATCACCGGCCGCCGGGTCCGGGCCGCTCCGGAGCACAGGGGGTGCGGCCCCACGGGCGGAGGAAGCGAAACATGCAGGTCGGAGCCGGGTCTTGAAGATTTTGCACACATCGGACTGGCACCTGGGGCGGTCGTTCCACCGGGTCTCGCTGCTCGATGCCCAGGCCGCCTACCTCGACCACCTGGTGGCGACGGTCCATGACCACGAGGTCGATGTCGTGCTCGTGTCGGGTGATGTGTACGACAGGGCGGTGCCGCCGCTGTCCGCAGTCCAGCTCTTCGACGACGCGCTGCACCGGCTCGCCGCGGCCGGCGTACCCACCGTGATGATCTCCGGGAACCACGACTCGGCCCGCCGGCTCGGCGTCGGCGCCGGACTCATCGGGCGGGCCGGCATCCATCTGCGCACCGATCCCGCGCACTGCGCCACCCCGGTCGTGCTCGGCGACGCGCACGGCGACGTGGCGTTCTACGGGCTCCCGTACCTGGAACCCGCCCTCGTCAAGGACATGTTCAAGGCCGAGCGGGCCGGGCACGAGGCCGTGCTGACCGCCGCCATGGAGCGGGTCCGCGCCGACCTCGCAACGCGGGCGGACACCACCCGCTCCGTCGTCCTCGCCCATGCCTTCGTCGCGGGCGGCGAGCCGAGCGACAGCGAACGCGACATCACCGTCGGCGGCGTGGCAGCGGTCCCCGCCGGGGTCTTCGACGGCGTCGACTACGTGGCGCTGGGACATCTGCACGGCTGCCAGACCGTCACCGAGCGCGTCCGGTACTCCGGGTCCCCGCTCGCCTACTCCTTCTCCGAGGCCGGCCACCGCAAGACGATGTGGCTGATCGACCTGGACACCACGGGCGCGATCGCCGCCGAACGGATCGACTGCCCGGTGCCCCGCCCGCTCGCCAGGCTCCGCGGCCGGCTCGACACGCTCCTCGACGACCCCGCCCTGTCCCGGCACGAGCCCTCCTGGGTGGAGGCCACCCTCACCGACCCGGTGCGCCCGGCCGAGCCGATGGCCCGTCTCGTCGAGCGGTTCCCGCACACACTCAGCCTCGCCTTCGAACCGGAGCGGGCCCCCGACGACCCGCAGACCTCCTACGCCGAGCGGCTGCGCGGACGCGACGACCAGAGCATCGCGGAGGACTTCGTGGCCCATGTCCGCGGCGGGTACGGCACCGACGAGCCGGAGCGGACCGTGCTGCGCGGCGCCTTCGATCACGTACGCGTCGACGACGGTGTGCGGGAGGTGAACCGATGAGGCTCCACAGACTCGGCATCACCGCCTTCGGACCGTTCGGCGCCACTCAGGAGATCGACTTCGACGCGCTCTCCGCGGCCGGGATCTTCCTGCTGCACGGACCGACCGGCGCCGGCAAGACCTCGGTCCTCGACGCCGTCTGCTACGGACTGTACGGCGCCGTGCCCGGCGCCCGGCAGAGCCCGGGAACCTCACTGCGCAGCGACCACGCCCCGGTCGACCTGCTGACCGAGATCCGGCTCGAACTCACCGTCGGCGGGCGCCGGCTCTGCGCCTTCTCCG
>NZ_JAFMPZ010000290.1 GCF_017353455.1 Streptomyces laculatispora | reverse complement strand
AGAGAAGAACGGTCATGACACGCACAACCGCCACTCACCAGGACCTCGACTGGCTGCTCGACGGTCTCGTGGACTCGGTGGCCGAGACCCTGAACGCCGTACTGCTCTCCGACGACGGCCTGGTGGTGAGCCATTCGCGCACCGTCGAGCGCGCCGACGCGGAGCGGCTGGCCGCCATCTGCACCGGGCAGCAGAGCCTGGCCCGCGGTGTCGGGCAGCTCTTCAACGGCGGCGGCGTGCACCAGGTGATCGTCGAGCTGTCGGACCTGTGGCTCTTCATCATCTCGGCGGCCCAGGGAACGCATCTGGCCGTCGTCGCCTCCCAGGAGGTGGATGCCGAGATCATGTCGCTGGCCATGCACAACCTCGTCCAGCAGGTCGGCCAGAAGCTCAGCACCCCGGTGCGCGGTGACTTCGACGCCTTCGGCGGCGGGGACGGGCCGCACGCGTGACCCCGCACTGGGAGGACGAGGAGCCGGAGGAGGACGGCGCGGGCACCATGGTGCGCCCCTACACCATCACCCGTGGCCGGACCGCCCCCGAGCGGGACGACTTCACCCTCATCACCGTGCTGACGACCGCACACGACCCGCGGGACGAACACGGCTCAGCGGCCCGGCCCGGCCGGCTCCAGCCGGAGCACCGGATGATCCTGGAGCGCTGTCTGCGTCCCGCGGCGGTCGCCGAGGTCTCCGCGGACCTCAACCTCCCGGTCTCGGTGACCAAGATCCTGCTGGCGGACCTGGTGTCCCACGGCCTGCTGCTCGCCCGCGCCCCGCTCTCGGTGGCACGGGCGGCCGGCGGTGCGGACATGGGCGTGCTGGCCGCTGTTCGCGACGGACTCCGGAGACTCTGAGTAAAGATGACAAGCAGTCAGGCGGCCCCCGCCGCCGTCAAGATCCTTATCGCCGGTGGCTTCGGCGTCGGCAAGACCACCCTGGTGGGCGCCGTCAGCGAGGTCGCGCCCCTGCGTACCGAGGAGTTCCTGACCAAGGCCAGCATCGGCGTCGACGACCTGGCCGGTGTCGGCCAGAAGGACACGACCACCGTGGCGCTGGACTTCGGCCGGATCACGGTCAGTCCCGAACTGGTCGTCTACCTCTTCGGCACCCCGGGCCAGGAGCGTTTCTGGTTCATGTGGAACGACCTGGTCAACGGCGCACTCGGTGGCGTCGTGATCGCCGACACCCGCCGGCTGGAGACCAGTTTCGCCTCGATCGACTTCTTCGAGAGCCGCGACATCCCGTTCGTGGTGGCGATCAACTGCTTCCACGGCCACAACACCCGCACGTCGGACGAGGTCCGGGCGGCGCTCGACCTCGACCCCCATGTCCCCCTGCTGGTCGGTGACGTACGCGACCGGCCGTTCGGCCGGGACGTGCTGCTGGCCCTGGTGGACCACCTGATGAGCCTGCCCGTCGCGGCCGGCTGAGGGTTCCCGCCCCCACGTCCTCGCGCTGATCCCCGCAAGTCTTCCCACTGTTTCCGGCTCTGGAGAGATCCGATATGGCAACACCCCTGCGCGTCCTGATTCACGGCGGCGGCATCGGCGGGCTGACGCTCGCCACCGCCCTGGCCCGGCGCGGCCACACCGTCGAGGTGGCCGAGCTCCGTGACGAGCTCGACGCCCTCGGCGTCGGCATCATCCAGCCGTCCAACGCCCTCCACGTCATGCGGGAGATCGGGGTGCTCGACGACTGTCTCAAGGCGGGCTTCGAGTGGGAGCTGCTGACCATCGCGGACCCGGCCGGGAACACCCTGGCCGAGATTCCGCAGCCCCGGATGGGCGACGCGCCCTCCAACAACGGCATCCCCCGCCCCGCACTGGCCCAGGTGCTCGGCGCCGCCGCCACGGCGGCCGGGGCCACGATCCGCTTCGGCACCACCGTCGCCGAGCTCGCGGACGACGGCGAGGGCGTGGACGTCACCCTGTCCGACGGCTCGGCCGGCCGCTGGGACCTGGTCGTCGGCTTCGACGGCATCGGCTCGCCGCTGCGCACCCGGCTGTACGGCGAGCGTTACGCCCCCCAGTACACGGGCTTCGCCAACTGGCGTGTCACCGTGCCCCGCCAGGACCGGGTGCGGGGTGTCGTGATGAGCACCGCGGGCCAGGCCGCCAAGGCGCTGCTCACCCCGATCACGGACGAGCTGATGTACCTGGGCGCGGTGTTCGCCGAGTCCGAGGACTTCCGGCCCGACCCGGAGAGGGCCCACGAGCAGCTCAAGGAGCGGCTGCCGATGTTCTCCGGCCCGGTCGCCGAGGCGCTCGCCGCGGTCACCGGACCCGAGAACGTGGTGTACTCGCGGATCTCCCAGGTGACCGTCGAGGAGCCGTGGCACATGGGCCGGGTGGTCCTGGCCGGTGACGCCGCGCACGCGAGCACCCCGCACATCGCGCAGGGTGCGGCGATGGCCGTGGAGGACGCGCTGGTGCTCGCCGAGTCGCTGGACGCCGAGCCGGACGTCGCGGCCGCGCTCGACATCTGGGAGGGGCGCCGCCGTCCCCGCGCCATGTGGGTGCAGGCCATGTCGCGTGCCGTGCTCAAGCAGGAGACGGGCGGCGAGACGACGCCCGAGGAGGACGAGCTGCTGAAGGTCGGCATTCCGGGTGCGGCGCACGTGCTGGTGAAGCCGTACTGATCATGCGGTGAACGCCCCGTGCGGGCCCCGGACTCCCGGGCCCGCACGGGGCGTTCACCGTGTCCGGCCCGCTCAGGGCAGCACCGCCACCCCGTCGATCTCGACGAGCGCCTGCTCGTCCCAGAGGCGCGCCGCCCCGATCACGGCCATCGCGGGGTAGTCGCGGCCCGCCAGCCGCCGCCAGACGCGCCCCAGTTCGGCGGCGTTCGCCCGGTAGTCGGCGACATCGGTGGCGTACACCGTGACCCGGGCCAGGTCCGCCGGTGCACCGCCCGCCGCACGCAGGGCGGCGAGCAGATTGGTGAGGGCGGCGGCGAACTGCTCGGGCAGGGTGCTCCCGACGATGTCGCCCCGCTGGTCGAGGGCGGTCTGCCCGGCCAGGAACACCAGTTGGCTCCCGGTGGCGGTGACCGCGTGCGAGAAACCCGCGGGCGGGGAGAGCTCGGCGGGGTTGATGCGGTGGATCGGACTCATGCGGACGGCTCCCGGTTCGCGTACAGCTCCTTGGCGATGATCGTGCGCTGCACCTCGCTGGCGCCCTCGTAGATCCGCGGGGCGCGGACCTCCCGGTAGAGGTGTTCGAGCAGATGGCCGCGGCGCAGGGCGCGGGCGCCGTGCAGTTGGACGGCCGTGTCCACGACGTACTGCGCGGTCTCGGTCGCGAACAGCTTCGCCATGGCGGCACGGCGCGGTACGCCCGGCTCCCCCGCGTCGTACGCGGCGGCGGCCGCGTACACCAGCAGCCGGGCGGCCTCGGTGCGGGTGGCCATCTCGGCGACCTGGTGGGCGACGGCCTGCAGTTCCCTGAGCGGGCCGCCGAACGCGGTGCGCTCCTCGGTGTGTGCCAGGGTCGCGTCGAGGGCGGCGCGGGCCATGCCGACGGCGAAGGCGCCGACACTCGGCCGGAACAGGTTGAGGGTGTTCATGGCGACCCGGAAGCCCCGGTCCGGTTCGCCGAGCACGTCGTCGGGGGTCACCGGTACGCCGTCGAAGGCGAGGGCGCCGATGGGGTGCGGCGAGAGCATGTCGAGGGAGCTTCCGGTCAGTCCGGGGCGGTCGGCGGGGACCAGGAACGCGGTGACGCCGCGGGCTCCGGCGCCGCGCGTCGTGCGGGCGAAGACGGTGTAGAAGTCGGCCTCGGGGGCGTTCGAGATCCAGCACTTCTCGCCGGTCAGCCGCCAGCCGTCCGGCGCGGGCGCGGCATCGAGTGCGAGGGCCGCCGCGTCCGACCCCGCCCCGGGCTCGCTGAGCGCGAAGGCGGCGACGGCGCGGCCCGCCCGGACCTCGGGAAGCCAGCGCTCCCGGTGGGCGGCGGTACCCGCCTGCAGCACGGGGTACGTACCGAGCCCCTGGAGCGCCAGGGCGGTCTCGGCCTCCGTACAGCCCCGGGCGAGGGATTCGCGCAGCAGGCAGAGGTCGAGGGCGCCGGAGCCCAGCAGCCGGTCCAGCAGGCCGAGCTCGCCGAGGGCGGCGAGGAGCGGACGGTTGACGTGACCGGGCTCGCCCTTCTCAGCCGGCGGGCGCAGCCGCTGCTCGGCAAGGGTGCGCAGCTCCTCGCACCAGGCGGTCTGGGCCGGATCGAGTGAGAATGCCGTCATACCGGCGCCTCTCTTGTCGGAGTCCCGTCGGAAGCATTGCGCATGCCGTTCTGTCGCGCGCTCTGCACATGCCGTCTGTCGCGCCTTGCCTCGGCATCCGGTTTTATCGCGGACCGTTGACTACCGTCACTCAAACGATACGCTCCAGAGGCGACAAGGGGGCGATCCGTCATGGACCCGAAGACCTCAGCGCACATCGACAGCTTTGCCAGAGAACATCTGCCA
Source organism: Streptomyces laculatispora (assembly GCF_017353455.1). Taxonomy (GTDB): domain Bacteria; phylum Actinomycetota; class Actinomycetes; order Streptomycetales; family Streptomycetaceae; genus Streptomyces; species Streptomyces laculatispora. The sequence continues at coordinate 8,757 of NZ_JAFMPZ010000290.1, read as the reverse complement.
CCCGCCGACCAGTGGCCGGAACTGGTCTTCGACCTGCCCGAGCTGCACTATCCGGACCGGCTGAACTGCGCCGTCGAACTCCTGGACCGCACGGCGGACCGCTTCGGACCCGACCGCCCCGCCTTCCGTACGCCGGACGGCGCGGTGCTGAGCTACGGGGAGCTGCGGGACCGGGCCGACCGGATCGCCCATGTCCTCACCTCGGACCTGGGGGTCGTCCCCGGCAACCGCGTACTGCTGCGGGGCCCCACCACGCCCCAACTCGCCGCCTGCTGGCTGGCGGTGCTGAAGGCCGGCGGGATCGCCGTGACCGTACTGGCCCAGCAGCGGGCCGCCGAACTCGCCACGATCTGCTCGATCGCCCGGATCAGCCACGCGCTGTGCGACGTCCGCTCGCTCGACGACCTGGCGAAGGCGCGGGTGCCGGGGCTGCGGATCACCGCGTACGGCGGCGACGCCCCGGACGACCTGCTGCGGCTGGCCGCCGCCAGACCGGGCCCCTACGAAGCCGTGGACACCGCGTCGGACGATGTCGCGCTGATCGCCTTCACCTCGGGGACCACCGGGCGCCCCAAGGGCTGCGTGCACCTGCACCGCGATGTGCTCGCCGTCGCCGACACCTTCTCCCGGCACGTCCTGCGACCGGTGCCCGAGGACGTGTTCGCCGGCAGCCCGCCGCTCGGTTTCACCTTCGGGCTCGGCGGACTGGTCGTCTTCCCGCTGCGGGCCGGCGCGTCGGCGCTGCTGCTGGAACAGGCGGGTCCCAAGCAGCTGCTGCCCGCCCTGGCCGCGCACCGGGTCTCGGTGCTGTTCACCGCCCCGACCGCCTACCGGGTGATGCTCGACCAGCTCGACGGGCACGACCTCTCCGCGCTGCGCCGCTGTGTGTCGGCGGGTGAGAACCTGCCCGTCGCGACCTGGCGGTCCTGGTACGAGCGGACCGGACTGCGCATCATCAACGGCATCGGCGCCACCGAACTGCTGCACATCTTCGTCTCCGCGGCCGACGACGCGATCCGCCCCGGCACCACCGGCGTCCCGGTGCCCGGCTGGCAGGCCCGGGTGGTGGACCGGGACGGCGCGACGGTACCGGACGGCGAACCGGGACTGCTGGCCGTACGCGGACCGGTCGGCTGCCGCTATCTCACCGACGAACGGCAGCGGGAGTACGTACGGCACGGCTGGAACCTGACCGGCGACACCTACGTGCGCGACGCGGACGGCTACTTCCGCTACGTGGCCCGCGCCGACGACATGATCATCTCCTCCGGCTACAACATCGCGGGCCCCGAGGTCGAGGACGCGCTGCTGCGCCACCCGGAGGTGGCGGAGGCCGCGGTGGTGGGCCGCGAGGACGAACTGCGCGGCCGGATCGTGGCGGCGTACGTGGTGCTGCGGGAGGGCTCCACGCTCTCGGCCGACGCGCTGCGCGCCTTCATGAAGACGGAGCTGGCCCCGCACAAGTGCCCGCGCCTCATCACGTTCCGGCCCGCGCTCCCCCGTACCGCGACGGGCAAATTACAACGGTTCCGGCTGCGTGAGGACGAACAGGGTGCCGGCCCCGCCGCTCCGGGCCGAGAATGATCACATGGCCGAACCGCACGCACCCCGCTCGCTGATCGTCACCCTCTACGGTGCCTACGGCCGGACCTCCGGCGACGCCCCGCTGCCGGTCGCCGAACTCATCCGGCTGCTGAGTGCCGTCGGCGTGGACGCCCCCGCCGTGCGGTCCTCCGTCTCCCGGCTGAAGCGGCGCGGGCTGCTCGTCGCGGCCCGGACGGCGGACGGGGCCGCCGGGTACGCGCTCTCGGCCGACGCCCGCCAGCTGCTCGACGACGGCGACCGGCGGATCTACCGGCATCCCGCCCCCCGGCTCGGCGACGGCTGGGTGCTTGCGGTGTTCTCCGTGCCGGAGGCCGAGCGCCACAAGCGGCACCTGCTGCGCTCGCGGCTGGCCCGGCTGGGCTTCGGCACGGCGGCCCCCGGCGTCTGGATCGCCCCGGCGGGGCTGTACGACGAGACCCGGCACACCCTGGAGCGCCTCGGACTCGCCCCGTACGTCGACCTGTTCCGCGGCGACCATCTGGGCTTCGCCGCCACCGAGGAATCCGTGGCGCGCTGGTGGGACCTGGAGGCCGTCGCCCGGCTCCACCTCGGATTCCTGGAGCGCCACGAACCCGTGCTGCGGGCCTGGGAGGCGCGGGGGGACGCGGCAGCCGATCCCGAGCTCGCCTACCGCGACTACCTGACCGCGCTGGACTCCTGGCGCCAGGTGCCGTACGCGGACCCGGGGCTGCCGCGCGAACTGCTGCCCGAGGAGTGGCCCGGCGGCCGGTCGGCGAAGGTGTTCGGGCTGCTGCACGAGCGGCTGCGGGACGCGGGGGCGGAGTTCGTGCGCGCGTAATACGGGTGCTGCCCGGGTGACCTGCCCGGCAGAATGCCGGTGCATGACCTGGACCTTCACTGACGATGTCGACGTCTTCCTCGACGCGGCCGGCGGCTCGCTGGCCGCCCGGCCGACCGAGAACACCCTCGCGCTGACCGTCACCGCGAGCCTGCGCCGCCACGGCCCGCACGCCTTCACCGAGCACCCCCCGGTGCTGGGCTGGTGGCGCGGGGCCGACGGTGCGGTGACGGGGACCCTGGTGCAGACACCGCCCCGGCCCGCGGTGCTGAACGGGCTCGTCCCGGAATCGGTCGGTCCGCTGCTGGCCGCCCTCCCGCTCACCGGCGTCAACGCGGAGCGGGCCACGGCCAATGCGGTGGCGGCCCACTGGCCGGGGCACCGCGTCGACGAGGAGCAGCGGCTCTACCGGCTGGGCGAGCCGGCACCGCCGTCGCCCGCTCCCGGCGGCCGGGCGAGGGCCTCGAATCCCGCGGACCGGGAGCTGCTGCTGCGCTGGTATCGCGCGTTCGCGGCCGACATCGGCGAGTCGGCCGGGCACCCCGAACGGGCGGTGGACGAGCGGACGGCCGAAGGCCGGCTGACGCTCTGGGAGGACGGCGGCGTCCCCGTGTCGATGGCGGGCGTCTCGCCGAGGATCGCGGGCACGGTCCGGGTCGCACCGGTCTACACACCGCCGGAGCACCGCGGCCGGGGGTACGCGGCGGCGGTGACCGCGGAGGTCGGCCGCGCGGCCCGGGAGGCGGGCGCGGACGAGGTGCTGCTCTTCGCCGACCTGGCGAACCCGACGAGCAACGGCGTGTACGTGCGCATCGGCTACCGGACGGTCTGCGACCGCTTGCTGATCAGCGCTCAGGGCAGCGGTGGATGAGACCCCCGAGCCGGTCCGGGGGGTCACGGCGAGCCTGGTGCGGTGGCGGCGGCAGCGAGATCCGGGGCAGCCGCTCAGCCCAGGGTGAGCCGCGGTTTCGGCGCGTCGGTGCGGCCGGTCGGCGGGGTGCGGCTGCCCGCGCGGTACGGGAGCGGCCAGGGCGCGCCCGGACCCGCGTGACCCTGCTCGGCGGCCGCGTGCAGCGTCCAGTGCGGGTCGTACAGGTGCGGGCGGGCCAGTGCGCAGAGGTCGGCGCGGCCCGCCAGCAGCAGGGAGTTGACGTCGTCCCAGGAGGAGATGGCGCCCACCGCGATGACGGGCACGCACAGGGTGTTGCGGATCCGGTCGGCGTACGGGGTCTGGTAGGAGCGCCCGTACTCGGGCTGTTCGCCGGGGACGACCTGCCCGGTGGAGACGTCGATGGCGTCGGCGCCGTGCGCCACGAACGCGCGGGCGATCTCGACGGCGTCCTCGGCCGTCGTGCCGCCCCGCGCCCAGTCCGTGGCGGAGATCCGGACGGTCATCGGCCGGTCGTCGGGCCACCGTTCGCGGACCGCGTCGAAGACCTCCAGCGGATAGCGGAGCCGGTTCTCCAGTGATCCGCCGTACCGGTCGGTGCGGTGGTTGGTGAGCGGCGAGAGGAAGCCGGAGAGCAGATAGCCGTGGGCGCAGTGGAGTTCGAGGAGGTCGAATCCGCAGGCGTCGGCGCGGTGGGCGGCGTCCGCGAACTGTGCGCGCACCGCGTCGAGACCGGCCCGGTCCAGGGCGTGCGGGACCTGGTTGACCCCGTGCGCGTACGGGATCGGGGAGGCCGCCACGAGTGGCCAGTCGCCTTCGTCGAGCGGCTGGTCGATGCCGTCCCACATGAGCATGGTGGCGCCCTTGCGGCCGGAGTGGCCGAGTTGGACGCCGATGGCGGTGCCGGGCGATCCGGTGTGCACGAAGTCGGTGATCCGGGTCCAGGCGGTGGCCTGTGCCGAGGTGTAGAGGCCGGCGCAGCCGGGGGTGATGCGCCCCTCGGGGCTCACGCAGACCATTTCCGTCATGACGAGCCCGGCGCCGCCGAGCGCTCTGGCCCCCAGGTGGACGAGGTGGAAGTCGCCGGGGACGCCGTCGGTGGCCGAGTACATGTCCATGGGGGACACGACGACGCGGTTGCGCAGTTCCAGCCCGCGCAGCCGCAGCGGGGTGAACATCGGCGGGGTGCCGGGCGGGCAGCCGAACTCCTCCTCGACAGCGGCGGTGAAGGAGGCGTCGCGCAGCCGGAGATTGTCGTGGGTGACGCGGCGGCTGCGGGTGAGGAGGTTGAACGCGAACTGGCGGGGCGGCTGGTCGACGTAACGGCCCAGTTCCTCGAACCAGCGCAGGCTGGCCGCCGCGGCGCGCTGGGTCGATTCGACGACGGGGCGGCGCTCGCTCTCGTACGCGGCGAGGGCCGCGGGCAGGCCGGGCTGCTCCTCGATGCAGGCGGCGAGCGCGAGGGCGTCCTCGACGGCGAGTTTGGTGCCGGAGCCGATGGAGAAGTGCGCGGTGTGGGCGGCGTCGCCGATGAGGACCGTGTTGCCGTGCGACCAGTGGGCGTTGACGACGGTGCTGAAGGTGAGCCAGGAGGAGTTGTTGGAGCGCAGCGGCCGGCCGCCGAGCGCGTCGGCGAAGATCGCGGCGCAGTGCCGGGTCGACTCGGCCGGGTCGCAGGTGTCGAATCCGGCGGCCCGCCAGACCTCTTCGCGCATCTCCACGATGACGGTCGAGGCGCCGGAGTCATCCGGCGGCCCGAAGCGCCTCGTTGAGGGGTGGCGGTCGGACGCCGGGCGGGAGAACGGATAGCCGTGCAGCTGCATCACGCCGTACGCGGTCTCGGCGGTCTCGAAGCGGAAGGCGTCCAGGGCGAAGTCGGCGGCGAGCCAGATGTAGCGGCAGCGGTGGTTGGTGAGGCGGGGGCCGAAGCTGTCGGCGTGCGCGGTGCGGGTGGGGCTGTGCACCCCGTCGGCGGCGATCACCAGGTCGTACGAGGCGGCGAGTTCGGCGGCGGGCGGGGCCTGGGTGCGGAAGCGGAGCCGCACCCCGAGGGAGGCGCAGCGCTCGTGCAGGATCTCCAGGAGGCGGCGGCGGCCGAGCGCGGCGAAGCCGTGACCGCCGGAGGTCTGGGTGTGGCCGCGGTGGACGATGTCTATGTCGTCCCACCGGACGAACTCCTTCTGGAGTGCGCGGTGGACAGTGGGGTCGGCGTGCTCGATGCCGCCGAGCGTCTCGTCGGAGAGGACGACGCCGAAGCCGAAGGTGTCGTCGGGGGCGTTGCGCTCCCAGAGGGTGATCTCGCGCTCCGGGTCCAGCCTCTTGAGCAGCGCCGCGGCGTAGAGCCCGCCGGGGCCGCCGCCGATGACGGCGATGCGGTGCGGGCCGGCGGACGGGTTGCCGGGGCGCGGGCCCGCGGGGGACGTCATCGCGCTACCGGCCTTGCCACTTCGGCGGCCGCTTCTCGGTGAAGGCCGCGTGGAACTCGGCGTAGTCCTCACCGTGCATCAGCAGGGCCTGGGTGGCGGCGTCCATCTCGACGGCGGCGGCCATCGGCATGTCGAGTTCGGCGGTGAGCAGTGCCTTCGTCTGGGCGAGGGCGAGCGCGGGGCCGTCCGCGAGCCGGCGGGCGAGCTCCGCGGCCCGCTCGTCGGCTCGGCCCTCCTCGACCAGGTCGCTGATCAGCCCGATGCGTGTCGCCTCGGGCGCGCGGACGGGTTCGCCGAGCATCAGCAGCCTGGTGGCATGGCCGAGACCCACCACCCGGGGCAGCAGATAGGCGGCGCCCATGTCGCCGCCGGAGAGTCCGACCCGGGTGAAGAGGAAGGCGAACCGGGCCGACGGGTCGGCGACCCGGAAGTCGGCGGCCAGCGCGAGGACGGCGCCCGCTCCCGCGGCGACCCCGTGCACGGCCGCGACGACGGGGAACGGGCATTCGCGCAGGGCCCGTACGACCTGACCGGTCATCCGGTTGAAGTCCAGCAGCTGAGCGGTGTCCATCGCGAGGGTGGCGCCGATGATCTCGTCCACATCGCCGCCGGAGCAGAAGCCGCGCCCCTCACCGGCCAGCACCAGGGCCCGCACGGAGCGCTCCCTGGACAGCTCGGCCAGCAGATCGCGCAGATCGGCATAGGCGCCGAAGGTCAGCGCATTGAGTTTCTCGGGGCGGGCGAGGGTGACGGTGGCGACACCGTCGCGCGTCGTGACCCGGAGATGGCGCCAGTTCTCCGTACGTGGCGCGGAACTGGGAAACGGGCTCATGGAGGGTGATCCCCTTCAGCCGTCGGGCTGCTGCTTGCCTCGAATTTATCACTCGTACGTGACTCCCGTCACGAGTACGCGATATGCGGAGCGTGAGACCGGAGTGACGAAAGTCCCCTTCGTACCGGTCGACAGTCCCTTGTCCGGGCCGTGACGCTTCGTATGGTTGAGACCAAGAAGCAATGTGTTCCGTGAACGTCTCGACCTCCGAACGGAATCCCGCCGTGCCACCCGATGTCCCCGCTCCCGCCTCCTGGCGGATCGCACTGCCGCACTCGGCCGCGGCGGTGCCGATCGCCCGCGCCCTGATCCGTACGGCGCTGGCGGACATCGAGGCCCCGGCGGACAGCGACACCGCCGAACTGCTCACCTCCGAACTGGTCGCCAACGCGGTGGAGCACACCCTCGGGGACGAGCCCATCCAGCTGGTGGTGGAACTGCTGCCGACCGGCTGCCAGGTGGAGGTGCACGACCACGATCCCGCCCCGCCGGGCGATCTCTCCTGCCCGGAGCCGGGCAGCGAGCCGGACCTCTGGCAGGAGCACGGCCGGGGGCTGCTGCTGATCCGCACCCTCAGCTCGTCCTGCGGTCACCGCACGACGGAACAGGGCAAGGCGGTGTGGTTCACCCTGCCCTCACTCACCCTGCCCTCACCCGCGCTGCCGTCACCAGCACCGCCGACGGACTGACCGGGCGGCGGGACGGCCTGCGCAAGGGCGGGGATCAGCCCGCTTTCCGGCCGGCCAGTCGTGACCGGCTTCGGCCGTAGCAGGCGTACAGCACCGCACCGACCGCGAGGAACACCGCGAACTGCACCCAGGTCGTCCAGCCGGTCCCGTACATGAGATAGACGCAGAAACCGACGCCGAGGACCGGGCCGACGGGGTGGAGCGGAATCCGGAAGGAGCCCCTCACCTCGGGGTTGCGGTGGCGCAGCACGATCACCGCGATGTTGACCGCGACCATGGTGGCGAGCGTCCCGATGGTCGTCAGGTTCACCACCACGTCGAGTGAGGAGAAGGCCGCCGGCACGGCGAAGACGGTGGCCACGATCCAGGTGTTGGCGACCGGCGTCGAGGTCCGCGGCGAGACCCGTTCGAAGACCCGCGGGACCAGGCCGTCACGCGACATCGACATGAGGATGCGGGTCTGCCCGTACATCACCGCGAGGACGACGGAGGCGATGGCGACGATCGCCCCGAAGGCGATGATCCCGCCGCCGACCGTCGAGTCGGTGACCTGGTTGACGATCAACGAGAGGGCGGCCGGCTTGTCCGAGACGGCATCCGGGCCGAGGGCGCCGATGGCGGCGAGGGCGACCGCGCAGTAGAGCACCGTGACCAGGCCGATGCAGATCATGATCGCCAGCGGGATGTTCCGCCGGGGGTTCTTGACCTCCTCGCCCGCGGTGGTGATGGCGTCGAACCCGATGTACGAGAAGAACGCCAGCGATGCCCCCGCGGTGATGCCGCCCGCGCCGTGGGCCGCGAACGGGGTGAGGTTGCCGTGCTCGAAGGCGGTGAAGGCGATGGCGCAGAACATGATCAGAACGGTGATCTTGAGGACCGCCATCGCGGCCGTGGCCCCCGCGCTCTCGCGGATGCCCCGCACCAGCAGGGTGGCGGCCATCATGACCACGATGACCGCGGGCAGGTTGATCACGCCGCCGTCGCCGGGTCCCGAGGAGAGCGCGGCGGGCAGCTGCCATCCGAAGAGGCTGTTGAGCAGCTCGTTCACGTACTGACTCCAGCCCACCGCCACGGCGGAGACGGATACGCCGTACTCCAGGAGCAGGCACCAGCCGACGAGGAAGGCGACGCGTTCACCGAGGGTGGCGTAGGCGAAGGAGTACGAGCTGCCGGAGACCGGGATCGCGCTGCCCAGCTCGGCGAAGGAGAACGCGGTGAAGATGCAGGTGATCGCGGCGAGCACGAAGGACAGCACGACGGCGGGGCCGGCCGCGGCGACACTGTCGGAGAGGCCGACGAAGATGCCGGTGCCGACCACTGCGCCGACTCCGAAGCACACCAGCTGGAAGAGCCCCATGGTGCGCTTGAGGCCGTGCCCCTCAAGGTCGGCCCCCGACTCGGCGATCAGCTGGTGGGGGTCCTTGACGCGGCGTGGCGGGCCGGGCAGACGCAGGGGGGTCACGAGGTTGTTCTCATCTCTGGTGTCACCTGTGGGGGGGGAGCGGTGCGTCCGGAGG
>NZ_JAFMPZ010000289.1 GCF_017353455.1 Streptomyces laculatispora | reverse complement strand
ACCGGGACACCGGTGTCCCGGATCAGCCCGAGGGCCGCCTCCACATCCGCACGGTGCTGCGGCCGGACCGCCGCACGTGCCTCGGCCTCGACGAAGCTCTGCACCCCGATGCTGATCCTGGTCGCCCCCCGGTCGGCGAGGACAGCCAGCCGGTCGGCCGTCGCGGTCGACGGTGACGTCTCGACGGACAGAGGTACCGAACGGAGATCGGCGCCCATGCGCTTCTCCGCGATGTCGCACAGACGCTCCAGCTCGCCCGCCGTCAGGAAGGTGGGGGTTCCGCCGCCGAAGGCCGCCGCGGCGAAACGCACCGGCTCCGCGTCGCCCAGCGCGTCCCGTACGGCCGTCGCCTGCCGGTCCAGTGCGTCGAGGTACCGGGTGGTGAGCTCGTCCGGGGCGCCGATGCGGGTGAAGAGGTTGCAGAACCCGCATCGGACCTCGCAGAACGGTATGTGGAGATAGAGCGAGAGCGCGTCCTTGCGTTCCCCGGCCCACAGCTCACTCAGTGCGGGCCGCCCGCCCGGGTGTTCGGACAGCCTCCCGTAGGCCGTCTTGTGCGGGTAGGCGTAGACGTAACTCTGGTACGGACGGGGGGTGCGGCGGGCGGAGTGCGGACTGTTCATCGGACGGTCGCCCCCGGGGCCAGGAAGAAATGGGCATACGGAACGGTCCAGACGGACTCGTGTCCGAGCCGGTGACCGGTGTAGCCGTCGTCGCCGTACGCCGTGCCGTGATCGGAACAGACGACGGCGAACGCGCGGCGGCGGCTGCTCGCAGCGGCGAAGAGGCGGCCGATATGGGCATCGACGTACTCCAGCGCGGCGGCATGGGTGGCGCGGCTGTCACCCGCGTCGCGGGTCGCCCCCGGCCGGTGGAACCAGTTCGGCTGGTGCAGTGCGGAGACGTTGACGAAGAGGAACAGCCGTTGTTCGGAGGGAAGCTGCTCGACGATGCGTTCGGCGCGGGTCACCTGCGCCTCGAAGGACGTGTCCGACGCGACGCCGAACTCGGGCTCCCAGTGCGCCTCCTGGAACATTCCGGGCAGCACCGAGCCGAGCGGTGCCTGCCGGTTGAAGAACCCGACGCCTCCGATGCACACCGTGCGGTAGCCGGCCGCGGCCAGGCCCGAGACCAGGTCGGGGGTGTCGAAGACGAAGGTGCGCTCCGCGGTGCTCTCGCTGCCCGCGAACCGGGCGGCGAACAGCCGTGGATGCGGCCCCGGGGCGGCCGGAGTGGGCAGGAACCCCGCGAAGATCGCCTGATGCGACGCGTACGTGAAACTCCCCGGGGCGTGCCGCCGCTCCCACACACCACCCGGCAGATGCCGGGCCAGGTTCGGGATACGGCCGGCGGCGGCGAGCTCCGCCGCGACGTCGTAGCGCAGGGTGTCCAGGGTGACGAGCAGCAGATCGTGGCTGCCGACGACCTCGCTCATATCCGGGTTCAGGGCGTCCATGACGCCGGACGGGGGTTCAGGATGCTGCGTCGACACGGGGGTTCCTTGCTCTGTTCAGTACGGCGGCGACCTGCGCCGCGTAGGTGTCCAGGCCCTCGGCGCCGCTGCCCGGCAGACCGGTCAGACGTGGCAGCAGATCACCGAAGGCATTGACCTCGCCGATGGCGAAACGCCGCCAGCCGGTTGAGGGAAGCAGATCGACGCCCACGCACAGCGTGTCCGGGAAGGCGGCGCCCGCCCGCTCGCACACGGCCAGGGCCTCGCTCCAACGGCCGCCCGCCGCCTCGATCGCGGCCCGCACCTCGTCCAGATCACCGCGCGCGCCGCCGAGGTGCAGATTGGTCATGGGGGAGCGGCTGGTGCGGACGACGGCATGGGTGGCGCGGCCGTCCACCACCACGACCCGCAGATCCGCGACCCGGCCACGCTGCGAGGCCTTCGGCAGCCAGCGTTCGATGTGCAGACCGTCCGGCGCGAGCGCGTCGACGACCGCCGCGACCTCGCCCTCCGTCGTGAGGCGCCGCACCCGGAGCGAGTTGTGGAGCCGGCCGGCCCGGTCCCGCTCGACCGAGGTGGTCGCCCGGATCCGGCCGGGCCCGGCCGTCTCGACGGCCAGTACCCCGGAGGCGGAGGAACCGTGCGCGGGCTTCACGAACACCCTCGGCATCCGGCGGTCCGCCATCAGCCCGCGCACATCCGCCCAGCCGCGCACGGGCGGCGCGGCGGGGCCCGACGTCGGCGAGGGGGGCACCGGCACCCCTGCCGCGTCGAGCACACCGTGACAGAGGCGTTTGTCGAACATCACCGCGATGTCGCCGGGACCGTCCAGCAGCACCGCACCCGCCGCGCCCGCTGCCCGCGCCACCTCCCGTACGGCCGAGGTGAACCGTGCGTACCAGAGGGACGAACCCTCCACCCTGGTCGGGTCGTCGACGCCGCGCAGCAGCCGCTCGACCTCGGCGTCCTCACCGGGGGAGTCGACGCGTACGGTCTCCCCGGGCAGGAAGACCGCCGTCCCCTTCAGCACGTCGAGCCAGGACACGGTGCGGGCCGGGGGCAGTCCGGCGGCGCGCACGGCGTCCTGGAAGAGGCCCACCCGGCGGTTGCCGGGATTGCCGACGACCGCGAAGCGCGGCGGCGCGCTATTCGCTGACCGCGACATAGCGGGGCTCTTCGTCCTCGGGATCCCAGGTGTCCGCCTCGTCGAGATCGAGGTGGGTGCCCGAGCGGGCACACAGCTCCCGGAAGCGGTCCATCAGCGGATCGGTGAGGTAGTGGTGATGCAGATCCAGCGACGTCAGATGGGTGAGCGGCTGACCGCCGAGGAGGGCCTCGGCTCCCGTGTCGCTGAGGGTTCCCATGGAGAGCGCGAGCGACTCCAGCTGGGCGACCACCGGGGCGGAGGAGACCGCCGTGGCTATCTCGTCCTGGATCTCGCTGTTCTGCAGGCCGAGATGGCGAAGCCGGGGAAAGCCGCCGCCCGCCAGGACCGGCCGCAGGTCCTCGACCGTGGCGTCACCGCCGTACCAGTCGGCACCGAACCAGAACTCCAGCCGCTCCAGGGCGGGCAGGACGCTGGCCCCGACCGCGCGAACGACGTGGCCCGGCAGGCCGCCGGACTCGAACCTCAGTGACTTCAGCGCCTCGTGCCGCACCGGACGCAGCCGCAGCTTCTCCTCCTCGGGGACGCTGTCCCCACCGCCGCGCACGGTCAGCTCCTCCAGGAGCGGAAACGCCTGGACCAACGGCGTGATGTCGCACATGTCGAGCCACGACACCTCGCACTCCTCGCCGACCACATCGGCGAGGAACAGCGCGCGCAGATCCTCGAAGCGGCCGGCAGCTGCCGCCATCCGCTCCACGACGGGGGCGAAGGTGTCGTAGTCGTCCGTCCACCACGGGCCGACCAGCAGGGCACGGACACGCGTCGTGTCGACCGTGTCGAGGAAGTGCTGCCAGAGCTCCTGGAACGGCACCGCGTCCTGGCCGCAGTCCAGCCGCCAGGCCACCGACTCCGCGGCCGGCAGCGCCCGCACGCCGGCATCGTCCAGGAACGGCAGGGTCAGCACGGGAAGGCCGTGGAAGACCCCGGGGTGTTCGATGCTTCTCACCGCCGCATCACTCCGACACCGTGGTGTAGCGCCCCTCGGCCCCGCGGTCGCCCCACGGCTCGCAGCGGTCCGACAGATCGACCCGCACCCCGTGCGGCTCCAGCGCCTCGGCGATCCGGCGCTCCACCGGCTCGGACAGGAAGTGGTGGTGCAGATCGAGCACATCGAGATGGGTCAGCGGCTGACCCTCCAGCAGCGCGGCCGCGCCCTCGTCCCCGAGGGTGCCGCACGACAGATCGAGCGTGCGCAGCCGGGCCACGAGCGGGGCCGAAGCAATGGCCGCCGCGATCTCGTTCTCCACCTCGCTGTTGCGCAGCCCGAGATGGTGCAGGGCCGGGAACCGGGTGCCGGACAGCAGCGGCGCGAGATCCGCCACGTCGGTGTCGCCGCCGTAGGCGGAGACACCCAGCCAGAGATCGAGCCGCTCCAACGAGGGCAGCTCGCTGTCCAGCACCCCGCGGACCACCGAGACCGGCAGCCCGCCCGTCTCGATGGTGAGCGCCCGCAGCCGCTCGTGCCGGATGGGCGGGAAGACGAGATCGGATCCGCCGCGCACCCCGAACTCCACCAGCGTGGGGTAGGCCGCGAGCAGAGCGGTGACATCGCTCTGCTGGATCCAGGAGATCTCCGACTCCTCCATCGTCAGATCGCCGACGAACACCGCCTCCAACGACGTCAGCCGGTCGGCGGCGGCCGTCACGAGACCGATCGGATAGGACGAGTCCTCCTCGTACGACTCGCCCCACTGCCCGACGATCAGCGCCCGCACACCGGCCGGATCGACGGCCTCCAGGAACGAGGCGAACTCCTGCTCCCAGCTGCGCTCCTCGTCCTCGTACGGGTCGACCGAGACGCGCCAGGCAGCCGCGCCGGCGGCCGGTGCGGACCCCTCGCTCGCGGTGTGCTGGAACTCGACGGCCGGAAGGCCGAGCAACTCGTGCAGGTGGTCCACATCGGACATCGCCCTGTGCTCCTGATGACGGTGACGGATTTGATGTCCGCAAGGTCTATCAAGACCCACTGACAACGGGACGGCCGGGCCCGTCTCCCGGCGCTCCGCGGCCGATTGTCAGACCCCCGCCGTAGCGTTTTCCACGTGGCCGGCACAGCGGGTGCCGGCCGGGATGGGAGACGTCTGTGTACCGGCAGGGCGATGTGCTGATCATGGCGCTGGACAAGTCCGACGTGCCCCCCAGCCTCCTGGACGCACCGGGGGAACTGCGCGACGGGCGGGGCCGGCTGGTGCTCGCGCTCGGTGAGGTCACCGGCCACGCGCACGCGGTGCCGGGACCGGGACGGCTGATCCGGGAGGCCGGGGTGTTCGGCCCGATGCTGCTCCATCTGCCCGACGGCGGACGTGTGGTGCACGAGGAACACGCGGTGATCCCGCTGCCGAAGGGCTGGTTCCGTGTCGTGCGCCAGCGGGAGTACGCACCGGGGGCGGTCCGCATCGTCGCGGACTGACCGGCCCCGCAGGCCGGGCTTGCGGGGCCGGCAGCGAAGAGTGATCCGACAACGCGGGAAACAGGGAACAGGGGACGGGGAGACGATGCAGTACGTGGAATCATGGCGGGCCGTGGCGGCGGCGACCGGAGCGGCGGACCGGGCGGCAGCCGAGGACGGGGTGCGGCTCGCCTATCGCAGCGCCGGACTGGCCGAGCCGGAGGAGTTCGTCTGGGCCGATTCGCCCAGGGAGGCCGTCGGGCTCGTGAAGAAGCTGGCCGACGCCGGCCGCTCGGTCCGCGAGGAGGTACGGACCCGGCCCTGGGCGGAGGAACGGCGCCGCATGTACGACGAGTTGGGCCCGGCGGGCTGGTCCGCGCTCTGGTCCGCCACCGGCGCCCAGCTGTGGGAGACGACGGCGGCGCTCGCCGACCGGATACGGGCGGGTGTCGTCGCCGAACTCGCCGAGCGGCCCGACGACGAGCCGGATGTGCGGCTGCTCCTCCTCGACGCGGTCCTGGGCCAGCACGACGCGGCCTGGCTCGCCGCGTTCGACGGCCGGGGCGACCGGCTCGACGGACTGTCGGCGGTGGCCAGGAACGCGGGCTGGTGGTGGCCCTACGAGCGCACCGTGGTGATCAGTGAGCGCCCCGAGGTGCTGCACCGCGACGAGGCGGGCAGGCTCGACCGGGGCGACGGGCCCGCGCTCTCCTACCGGGACGGCTTCGGGCTGTACGCCTGGCGCGGTATGCCGGTGCCCGCCGACTTCCTGGCGGAGCTGACCGCGCTCACTCCCGAGCGGATCCGGGCCGAGGAGAACGCGGAACTGCGGCGCGTGATGCTGGAGTTCTACGGATACGACCGCTACCTCAGCGAGTCGGGCGCCGAACCGGTCCACCGGGACGAGACGGGCATCCTCTGGCGGATCGCGCTCGACGGCGACGAGGACGTGGTCATGGTCGAGGTGGTCAACTCCACCCCGGAGCCGGACGGGACGCATCGCACGTACTGGCTGCGGGTGCCGCCCGCGATCCGGACCGCGAAGGACGGCGTCGCCTGGACCTTCGGCCTGCAGGGGGAGTCCTACGCACCCCTGCGCCAGACCTGACGGGCGGACCGGAGGGGCCGCAGGCCCACTGGTCAGGCCGTCAGCGTCGCATGGTCGATGCCCAGTTCACGGGCGAGTGCCTGTTCGGTCCACTCCAGCATCGTGGCCCGGGAGAGCGGACCCGCGTACGAGGTCATCTGCACCGCCAGGCCGTCCAGCAGAGCGGTCAGCCGCCACGCCACGGACATCGGGTCGTCGCAGTGGAACTCGCCCGCGGCCGCGCCCTCCTCGATGACCTCGGCCAGCTCCGCCTTCCACTGCTGGTCGAGATCGCCCGCCACATTGCGCAGCGCGGGGTCGCGGAGCGAGGCCGTCCAGCCCTCGATCCACAGCCGCCAGCCCTTGGCCTGGCCCGTCGGGGCGTACCAGCGGACGGCGGCGCGCAGCCTGCGCACCGCTGTGGTCCGGCGGGTCAACAGCTTGCGCAGATGGGTGAGATCGGCCTCGGCCGCGTGCGCGAAGGCGGCGGCGACCAGCTTCTCCTTGGTGGAGAAGTGGTAGAGCACGAGGGCGTTGCTCACGCCGAGGACGGCGGCCACATCGGCGATCCGTACCGCCGCGACACCTCGCACCTCGATCTGCTCGACGGCAGCGCGCAGCAGCTCCTCACGTCGCTCCGCCACACTCAACCGCACTCTTCCCACGGCGTCACCCTAACCAATGCCCGCCCCCGGGCAGGCCGTGGGCGGGCATTGGTCCTCGCAGCGGCCTTGGCGGTGCGCTGCGCGGGGACCACATGGCATGAGCTGCCCGGTGGCCGCAGGGCTGGGGCGCCGTCACGGTCCGGTCAGCGGTACCAGCCGAAGCGTTCCGTCATCACCGGCAGCCGGTCGGCGACGACGGCGTGGGCCGCCGCCCGAGGGGTGCAGCCGTCCGCCGCGGCCCGGTCCAGCACGAGTTCGACGAGGGCGCGCATCGAACTCCGGGTGTGCGCGAAGGCCTCGTCTGCCTCGGCGCCGATGTCGCCGAACAGGGTCCACCACCACCAGGCGTTGGTGCCGGAGTTGACGACGACGTCGGGCAGGACCGTGATCCCGCGCTCCGCGAGCAGCGCCTCGGCCTCGGGCAGCACCGGCATATTGGCCGCCTCGACCACCCAAGGGGCGCTGATCCGGGCCTGGTTCGCGGCGTCGATGGCGTAGGAGACGGCTGCGGGTATGAGCACCTCCACGTCCCTGTCCAGCCAGGCATCGGCGGGCAGTTCGCGGTCCGCGTCGCGCAGCGCGCCGCGGTCCACCGTCCCGTAGGCGTCCCGGGCGGACAGCAGGGCCTCGACGTCGAGGCCGGCCGGATTGGCGATCGTGCCCTTGACGTCGGCCACGGCGACCACTCGCAGCCCGGCCCGCGACAGGAACCGGGCCGTCGCGCCGCCCATGGTGCCGAGACCCTGCACGGCGACCCGCGCCCCGCCGTACGCGATCCCGGCCCGGTCCAGCGCGGCAAGGGCCGACTCGGCGACCCCGCAGCCACCGACCAGCTCGTCGAGGCCGATGCCGTCCACCTCGACGGCGAAGGCGTCGGCCAGTCGCTGCCGGGCCGCCGTCTCGTCGTCGAGCAGCGGGTAGACGGCCTCGATGGAGGAGACGAGCCCGGCCTCCGCGGCCGCCCGGTCGACCAGGTCCTGGCTGAGGCCGAGGTCCTCGCCGGTCGTCCAGATGTTCTCGACGTACGGACGTACGGCCCGCAGGTAGCGCACCAGGACGCCGTAGGCGGCCGGATCGCGGGGATCGCAGTCGATGCCGCCCTTGGCGCCGCCGAGCGGTACGTAGCGGGCCCCGGTGCGGTCGGCGTCGAAGTGGAGGGCTTCCTTCATCGTCATGCCGCGGGCCAGTCCGGCCACCTCGTCGAGCGTGCAGCCCGCCCGCATCCGCAACCCGCCGCTGGACACCCCGCGCACCAGCCGGTCGACGACCAGGTGCCCCTGGCGGCCGGTGACGTGGTCCGTCCAGGTCAGGGAGATCAGCGGGGCGGGCGGGGACACCGGAGGCGTCGTCATCGGGAGTTCTCCTCGGTCACTGCGATCGGGCGGGCCCGGCGGGCGATGCCGTGAAACCCGGGCTGCGCGAACCCGGAGCCCCGTGTGGTCACAATTCTTTACTGAATCGCGAGTCAGTATCGGGAGGCGGGGGCGCCGCTGTCAATGCGGCCCGCGCCCAATCGCCGCCCGGTGGCCGGATGCGGCCGGGGAAGCGGCGAGACGGGTGCCGGGTGCCGGATGCGGAATCCTGCGCGGGGTCCGGACGTTGGATCCGTCATGACAGGATTCGATGCACGGCAGGATGCGCTTCTCCGGTTGCTCTCCGAAGGCAACAGCGGCGTACTGGTCACGCTCAAGCGGGACGGCAGGCCCCAGCTGTCCAATGTCAACCACTTCTACTACCCCGAGGAGCGCATCGTCCGGGTCTCGGTCACCGAGGACCGTGCGAAGACCCGGAACCTGCGCCGGGACCCGCGGGCGAGCTACCACGTCACCAGTGAGGACCGCTGGGGCTGGACGGTCGCGGACGGCACCGCGGACCTCACCCCGGTGGCCGCCGACCCCGAGGACGCCACCGTGGCGGAGCTGGTCACGCTCTACCGCGACGTCCAGGGCGAGCACCCGGACTGGGACGACTACCGCCGGGCCATGGTCAGGGACCGCCGGGTCGTGCTGCGGCTCCACGTCGAGCACGTGTACGGGCAGCCGCGTGGCTGAGGCGCGCCCCGCGGGCCACCATCCCGTTGGGCGTTCTGCTCTCGCACTGTCGTACCCCCCGTCCATAATGAGATGACACCGACTCCCTCAGGAGATCTTGTGACCGGCGCTGACTCCAAGCTTCCGCTCCGCACCCGGCTGCGTGCGCTGCGGCCCGCCGACTTCGGGGCCGACCCGGTCGGCACCCGTATGGAGCGCATCCGTCGTTCCCCCAACTTCGCCGACGGAGTGTTCCAGAACCCGGTGGGGGCACGGACCAAACCGTCGGGGTCCGCTCTGGAGTTCGCGAAGACCTATTTCCGCAAGGAGGAGCGGGCGCTCAGATCGCCGACCGGTGATGTGCCGGTCCACGCCACCACCCTGGCCGATCTCGCCACGCCCCCCGTCTCCGGGCTGCGGCTCACCTGGATGGGCCATTCCAGTGTGCTCGCCGAGATCGACGGCCGGCGGGTGCTGTTCGACCCGGTCTGGGGTGACCGCTGCTCGCCCTTCGCGTTCGCAGGACCCAGGCGTCTGCATCCCGCACCGCTGCCGCTCGCCGCGCTCGGACCGGTCGATGTGGTGGTGATCTCCCACGACCACTACGACCACCTCGACCTTCCGACCATCAGGGCCCTGGCCGGTACGGACACGGCCTTCGTTGTGCCGCTCGGGGTCGGGGCCCACCTGGAGCGCTGGGGCGTGCCCCTGGACCGGATCCACGAGCTCGACTGGAACGAGGCCACGGAGGTCGCCGGGATCCGCCTGACAGCCACTCCGGCCCGGCACTTCTGCGGCCGCGGCCTTCGTAACCAGCAGCACACCCTCTGGGCCTCGTGGGTCGTCGCTGGACCCGAGCACCGGATCTACCACAGTGGCGACACCGGGTATTTCCCCGGCTTCAAGGAGATCGGCGCCGAGCACGGGCCGTTCGACGCCACCATGATCCAGATCGGTGCGTACAGCCAGTACTGGCCCAAGGACCACACGAACGGCAAGCCGGAGCCCGGTGCGTGGCCGGACATTCACATGAGCCCCGACGAGGGGGTCCAGGCCCATCTGGACCTCCAGGGTGACGACCCGGCGGCGGGCGTCATGCTGCCGATCCACTGGGGGACGTTCAATCTCGCCCTGCATCCGTGGGCCGAGCCCGCCGAATGGTCGATGCGTGCCACCCAGTTCGTCGGGGTGACGATGGTGGCTCCGCACCCGGGCCGGCCGTTCGAGCCCGCCGATCCTCCGGCGGTCGAACCGTGGTGGCGTGGTGTGGCGGCGGAGCCCGTAGCGGGATGGGGCAACTGGCCCCCGGTCCACGTACCGCTTCCCGGCGGAACGATGACACCTGCCCCCGACCGCGACCGCGACCGCGACCCGGCCGCCCAGGCCTGACGGGCGGGGCGGCCGCGCGGCGCCCTCGTTCCGTGGGTGCGTCCGCGCGCCACCGGCGTCCGGCGGCGGCCGGGCTCACGCCGGGGAGTGGAGATGTGTGCGCCGTCCGTCGTGATCGAGGATGCACAGGATCTCGGCCGGTCCGCCGTGCGCCTTGATGGCGTGCGGGACCATGGTGGAGAACTCGGCCGCCTGGCCCGTTTCGACCCGGATGGCGCGCTCGCCGAGGATCAGCGTGATGGTTCCCGACAGGACGGTGAACCAGTCCTTGCCGGGGTGTACGCCGAGCTGGTCGGCCCCCGGGCCCCGCGCCTCGTCGGTGATGCGCATCCTGGCGACAGTGATGCCGGCCGGGCCGGACCCGCGGTTCAGCACCCAGGTGGTCAGTCCGCGCTGTTCGTCGCGCTGCGGCCTGATCACGACATCGTCGTCGCTGACGGTTTCCACCAGCTGATCGAGCGAGGTCCCCAGGGCGCGGGCCAGTGCCATGAGCTGGTCGAGGCTGATGCGCCGGTGACCGGTCTCGATGCGGCTCAGGGTGGAGGGGCTCAGGAAGGCGCGCTCGGCCAGGCTGTCGAGTGACCAGCCGCGCGCCTGCCGCAGGCTCCTGACGCGCATACGGACCGTGCTGTCCAGATCGCTTTCTTGCGTCACACGCAAGAGTGTACGCGTCACGCGCAAGATGCGGTTACCGTCGAGGTGTGAACACCGCAGACACGAACGCCCCGCGCCCGGACCACACCGGGGCCGACGCCGGCACCGCCGCCCTGGCAGAGATCCTGGAGCTCGACGCCGAGGTCCTGCGGACCTACCTGTCGGAGCTGACCACCTGGCTGGGTGACCTGGCTGACCGGGAACCCGGCCGCATCGTCGACCTGGGCAGTGGAACCGGTACCGGGGCCATCGCGCTGGCCCAGCGCTTTCCGCGGGCCGAGGTCTCGGCGGTGGACCGCTCCCCGCAGATGCTCCACCGGCTGTGGGTGAAGGTGTCCGCGCTCTCACTCGCCGACCGGGTCCGCGGCGTCCAGGCGGATCTGGACGAGGGCCGGCCGGCACTCGGCACCGTCGACCTGGTCTGGGCAGCCGCCTCTCTGCGCCACATGAGCGACCCCGGCCGGGTGCTGTCGCATGTGTTCGATGCCCTGCGGCCGGGCGGCCTCCTGGCCGTCACCGAGATGGACTTCTTCCCCCGCTTCCTGCCCGAGGACATCGGGGTGGGCAGGCCGGGCCTGGAGGCCCGGCTCCATGCCGCCCTGAACGAGGGGCCCGCCGCCGACTGGACGGATCAGCTGGTCCGTACGGGCTTTGTGCTGGAGGCCGCGCGCCCCTTCGTGATCGACCTGCCCGCCCCGCTGCCGGCCGCCACCGCCCGCTACGCCCAGGTGTGCCTGCGGAAGCTGCGCTCGCACCTGGACGGGCAGCTCCCCGCCGAGGATCTGGCCGCACTCGACGCCGTCACCGACGATGAAGGCCCGCACGGCGTCCTGCGGCGCGATGACCTCACGGTGCGGACCACCCGGACCACCTGGGTGGGACGCCGCCCCTGACAGGACTGGGCGGCCCCCGCGTTTCCGGCTCCTGGCCGTGACCCCGCACCGGTGTGGGATCACGGCCGGCAGCCGGTCCAACGGCGGTACGCTGCCCGCGGGGAGCGGGTGCGGTGCGGCGGCTTCCCGGTGCACCCGTTCCGGCTCGCCGGTCCGCCGGGCATGGCCGTGGCCGGCATCAGTGCACCTTCACTTGCGAGGGAGCGACCATGCTGCGGGTGTACTTCACCTCCGAGGACCTGGCGCGGGTCCGGGTGGCCCCCGGGCCGGACTTCCTCTGGGAGATCAGCAACAGCGTGCAGACCCTGCAACGGCGTGACGGTGAAAGGGTGTTCGGTGCGTGGCGCCGCTGGGTGCGGCCGCGGCTCTCCGCGAGCCCCCGGCTGCTGTCATCCCTGCTGCCCCCGCGCGGGTACTCGCCGGACTTCCTCACCCCCACCACCGGCGACCGGGCCACGCTGCAGGCGGCCGTCGACACCCTGATGAGCACGCCACGCCCGCGGCTGCGAACCGACCTGACCCAACTGGCGGCCACGCTCCAACTTCCCAGCTGGGTACGTTCCTTGGCCGGAGGGGACGCCGAAACGCTCCGGCAGCTCGGCGAGGCGCTGCGCACCTACCAGCTGGAGGCGCTCGCGCCGTACTGGCAGCGTGTCCACGCCCACATAGACGCCGACCGCGCCCTCCGTCTGCGCAGTCTCCTCGACGGTGGCACCGAGGGGCTGCTGGCCGGGCTCGGACCGCAGTTCCGCTGGCGCCCGCCCGTACTTGAGGTGACGTACCCCGTGGATCAGCAACTACGGCTGCGCGGCAGGGGACTTGTGCTGCAACCGTCGTTCTTCTGCTGGCCCACGCCGATCACCCTGGCCGACGGGGACCTGCCGCCCGTTCTCGTCTACCCCATCCACCACACCACCAACTGGGCGGGCCTCGCGCCGGTCCGCGCCGAGGAGGGAGCCGGACCGCTGGGCCCGCTGCTCGGCCGCACCCGCGCGGGCCTCCTGCGCGCGACCCGCACCGGCTGCTCCACGGTCGAGGCGGCCCGGCTCCTGGACGTGACCCACCCCGCCGTCAGCCAGCACCTGAACGTGCTCCGCGCGGCGGGCCTGGTCGCCACCGTGCGCAGGGCCGGACGGTCCTTCCACGTCGCGACGGCGGAGGGGCGGGCCCTGCTGGCCGCCGAGGAGCGGGCGCGGCGCTGAGGGCCGGGTCCCTCAACTCCGCCGGTAAGCCTGAGCTTTCATTCCTTGCGCCCTTCATGGGCCAGGAACCACGCTGACTCCTGCTGTCGCACCCGGCCATGCCGCGCAGAGCCGTGGTGCTCAGTGGCCGAGTGCTTTCCCCGAAGGCGTTTCTTCCCGCAAGGCCCGTCCCCCCACCCTCAGGAGCCTTTATGCGCAGGAGACTTGTGTCCTTGGCGATCGCCGTCGCCGCCGCCGGAGTTCTCCTCCACCCCGGCACGGCCCAGGCGTCGCCCGCACCGCACACCCCGTCTGTGTCCGTACTCGCCCACGGGGCGAAGGCCGGTACGGCTGTCGTCAGCGGGCACAACCAGCCCGGCACCCGGCTGAAGGTCGACTCCGGCAGGACCCGTAGCGGGCACTGGCTGGGGATCGACTATCAGGTTCAGGAGACCGGTTACTGGTGCGGTCCGGCCGCCACCCGGATCGCGCTCTCGGCCCGGATCGCCCCGCCCAGCCAGGGCGTTCTGGCCGGGCAGCTCGGTACGACCGAGGCCGGCACCGACCACATCGGCCAGGTCACCGGCGTACTCAACTCGAACCTCGGCGGGGGCTGGTACGAGAGCAAGGAGATGCCGAACGACCCGCCCACCCAGGGCCAGCGGGACCTGCTGTGGAACGACATCGTCTTCGACATCGACCGCAACTACCCGCTGGTGGCCAACATCGTCGCCCCGCCCGGCAACCAGCCGCCCGGCTACCCGTCGGACCAGACGATCTATCACTACTTCACCGTCTTCGGCTACGACGAGGTGGACCGCACCGTCCTCATAGCCGACCCCGCCTCCTTCAGCGGCAACCAGATCTACTGGATCTCCTTCGATCAGCTCGCCACGCTGATCCCGCCGAAGGGCTACTCGGCGTGACGTTTCCCTTTCTCACCAGGAGGCAGTGTTGAGCAGCTACCGTCCCACCCGCAGAAACGTCATCAAGGCCGCCGGTGGAATCTCCGCCGCGATGGCTCTGGGCACCGGGGGCACCCTCGCGGCCGCGTCCCCGGCCAGTGCGGCGGGCGACGGCTTCGGACTGCGCATCGTGGAGCACAACGAGGGCGATCCGCGCATGTGGTACTACCGGTTCGCGACCGACGCGATCGGCTGGAATCCGGGCGTCAACGTCCTGCTCCCCGACGACTACCACACCGGCGGACGCACCTACCCGGTCCTCTACCTCTTCCACGGGGGCGGTACGGACCAGGACTTCATCACCTTCGACCGCGCGGGCATCCGGGACTGGACGGCCGGGAAGCCGGTCATCGTCGTGATGCCCGACGGTGGACACGCGGGCTGGTACTCCAACCCGGTCAGCTCCCACACCGGCCCCCGGAACTGGGAAACCTTCCACATCAACCAGCTGCTTCCCTGGATCGACGCGAACTTCCGCACCTACGCCGAGTACGACGGCCGTGCCGTCGCCGGGTTCTCGATGGGCGGCTTCGGCGCCCTGAAGTACGCGGCCAAGTACTACGGCCACTTCGCCTCGGTGAGCGCCCACTCGGGCCCGGCCAGTCTGCGCCGCGACGCCGGACTGGTCGCCCACTGGGCCAACGCGTCCTCGGCCGCCCTGGACCTGGGCGGCGGCACGGTCTACGGCATTCCGCTGTGGGACGAGGCCAGGGTCAGCGCCGACAATCCGGTCGAGCGGGTCGAGAGCTACCGGAACAAGCGGGTCTTCCTGGTGGCCGGTACCAGCCCCGACCCGGTCAACTGGTTCGACACGGTCAACGAGACCCAGGTGCTCGCCGGACAGCGGGAGTTCCGGGCCCGCCTCGGCGACGCCGGCATCCCGCACGAGTGGTACGAGGAGCCGGGCGGACACATGATCCGCGACTACATGGTCCGCCGAGACCTCGACGGCATCGTCGCCCGGCTCCGTAAGGCCTAGGGTCTTTCGTTTGGATCAGGCTGGATCAGGGAGCGGGGTCCGGTGCGTGCAGATGCAAGGCGGAGGAGGGAGTC